>CAZQFG010000233.1:0-4602 GCA_964592515.1 uncultured Chryseobacterium sp.
GAACATCGCCAACATCTACTTCGACTTCAACCCGCCGGTGATCACCGAGCCGAGCGCGCTCACAACAGAACTCAGCACAGGTACCCCTGGGTCCGAGACAGGAGGACTTCGCCTGTGGCCCAACCCCGCCAATGAAGCCGTGATCATCACTGGAACCTCGTCCGGTTTGGTCCGCTGGTCCGTCATCAGCACAGACGGGCGCGTGGTGCGATCCGGCAGATCTGATGGTCAACTCAATCGGATCGAACTGGTGGGTCTCACGCCAGGCACTTACATCGTCCGAACGGAAAGCATGAACGGCATGCGCCAACATCAGAGTTTGATCAAACAATAACCCCATGAGGATCCGCACGACCTTCCTTCTGTTGCTGCTTGTCCCGAACATGGCCCGTGCGCTCAATGTGAGCATCTGGGACTATGCCGACTGTCTCTGCGGCAACCCCAATGGCTTTGCCACGGCCTCTGTTTCGGGCGGAACGCCGCCTTACAGCTACCTCTGGAGCAATGGGGCCACCACGGAGACCGCGCAGGGCCTGGCACCGGGCACCTACACCGTGACCGTGACGGATGCCGTGATGGACGAGGCCACCGCACAGGTGACGATCGGTGAAGTGCCGACAATGCTGTTCGCCAGTTTTTCCGGTGCGGGCCTGCATGGGTGCAACGGCCTGTGCAATGGCGGGCGCAACATCACCATCGGCCCCCTGCCGGCCAACCTCACGCCTCCGGTCAGCTTCTGGCCGCCGCTCAGCGTGGACAACGGCGGGCCGATCGGCGGGTCCTATGGCCTATACACGGGCCTTTGCCCGGGCGAGGCCCTGCAGTTCACCGTCACCGATGGGACAGGCTGCCAGTTGGAGGTGATCGATACCTGGACGCCGGAGAGCAGCATGCCCACGCCCATGAGCATCCTAGGCGTGACCCCGGCCTGCGCCACCTTCGCCGCGGGCAGCGTCACCATCAATGCCGGGCAGGACGCGACAAGTCCCTTCGGGCCCATCTGGGATGTGGCCATCCTGAACGAGGCCATGCAGCAGGTGGGGGGTACGCTGGGCTTGAACACAGTTCCGGGCCAGAACGTGGGCACGCGGACCGGCCTGGCGGCGGGGAACTACTACGCCAAGCGTTACTTCTCCTGGCACCCCGAGGATTGCCAGGACCTGGTGCCCTTCACCATTCCCGATCTGGGCGGTGATTGTGGTGTGCTCAGCGGCACCGCTTTCGTGGACCACGACCTCAGCTGCACGCGCCAGACCAACGAGCCCTGGGTGCCCAATGCGGTGATGGAGGTGCTGCCCGGTCCCTATTACGCCACCACCAATGCCAATGGGCAGTACAGCGTGGCACTGCCTTCCGGTGCCTACACCGTGGAGCAGATGGGCACCACGCTGAATGAGCACTGCATTGGTGATCCGATCCCCTTTACCATCACCAGCGGGGCGGCCACCAACGTGCATCACCCGGACACCGCCCTGGTGCCGCTGGATGTGAGGGTGGCCCTTGCCAGTGGGACCGCGCGGCCCGGGTTCCCGTTCAGTTACAGCATGTCCGTTCGGAACGAGACCCCGGCGGGCAGCGGTGCCACAACGGTCACGTTCACGTTCGACCCCACGATCACCTACCAGTCCGCCACGCCACCGCCCAGCTCCGTTAGCGGCAACACCCTTACTTGGAACGAGGGGGCGCTGAACGCCTGGCAGTCCCGCAATTATCAGGTGCAGTTCCAAGTGCCACCGAACGTGGGCCTGTTGGGCTACGAGCTGGTGGCCACGGCCACGGTAAGCACGGCCAACACGGATGGTGATCCGGCCAACAACAGCGCCACCGACCTGCGTACCATCACCGGGGCCTACGATCCCAACGATAAGCTGGCGGTGACCAGCCTGGGCAGCAACAGCGCCTGGCTGATCAATGAGGACGAGTGGGTCGACTACACCATCCGTTTCCAGAACACGGGCACGGACACCGCCTTCACCGTGGTGATCACCGATACGCTGCCGGCCAACCTCGATCCGGGCTCCATCATCATTGGTGCTGCTTCGCACCCCTTCACTTGGGAACTGCGCGATGCGGGCACGCTGAAGTTCTACTTCCCCAACATCCTGCTGCCGGACAGCAACGTGAACGAGGCGCTGAGCCACGGCTACATGGGCTTCCGCATCCGCCCGCACCTGCCCCTGCTGCCCGGCACCACCATCGAGAACACCGCCAACATCTACTTCGACTACAACCCGCCGGTGATCACCGAGCCGAGCGTGCTGGTAGCGGAGTTCAGTACGGGGGTGGGGGAGGCCAAACCAGTTGAAGTATGGCTGGTCCCGAATCCCGCGACGGAGCACGTACGATTGTCCGATACCTCCATCGCAGCGCGGGTGCGGACTTGGGAAGTAATGTCCTCTTCGGGCAGTATCGTGCTGCAAGGAAACGGACCTTTCCCTGCCTCGGGCATCGCCATTGGGCACATCGATAATGGCGCATACATACTCCGCATGAACACCATGAGCGAGTCGCATCACGAATGCTTCATCAAGATCAACCAATGACCCAGCAAAGGACCCTCACTTTCGCGCTCGCATGCTTCGCGTCGTTGCGCATTGTTGCGCTGCAAGTGGATGTGCTCAACCAAGTCCCGTCAGCGTGCGGCAATCCCACCGGCATCATGCAGGCGATGATCAGTGGTGGAGTGCCGCCCTACACCATCGCGTGGAACACCGGAGCCACCACCGAGATCATCACGGACCTGCTACCGGGTACCTATAGTGTTACGGTGACAGACTTTGTCGGGACCCAAGTCGTTGGTCAGGGCGATGTGGGCGTGACCAACTTGCAGCAGGGCGGGCAGACGTACGTCAACCTCGCGCATTGCCCGGGTGGATTCCCGATGGCGGAGCTCACGCTGTTCAACCAGGCCCAGTTCGGTGCGTACATCTGGGGCGCGCCGCCGTTCACGATAACCGGGCCTGCAGAGGTCGAAAGCGTTTCAGTGGTGCAATGCACGAACTGCTTTGGCATGGATTCCCTGGTGCGGGTCGAAATGAACGTACCTCCAGGATCCATGCAAACGATCACCTGGCAGGATGCGAATGGGTGCCCCGGCGAGAGTGTCGTGATCATGAGCACGGAAGCGGTGTGGCCCAGTGTCTTCGTCTATGACGTGCAGGGGTCATGTGCAGGCGGCAACAATGGGAGCTTCTTCTATTCAGTGAGCCCGCTTTCCGCGCAACCCATGACCTTGCGGATCTTCCGGCCCACGGGCTCGCTGCTCGCTTCAATACCCATCACCTCGGGCACGGGCGGTGGCTATGGACAGCTTTCGCCGGGGACCTATGTGCTCAAGGTCGTGGCCGAGACCAACGGCCCTTTCGATGATGAGCTGTGCTGGGACCAGACCTCGGTATTGATCGAGGACCTTGGCAGCGGCTGTGCCAATGTCAACGGTCCGGTATTCATCGATGGCAATACCAATTGCAGCTGGCAGTTCAATGAGAACAAGGTCCCGCAGGCGATCGTGGAGTTCACGCCCGGACCTTACTATGCCACGACGAACGCGATCAGTGGCTATAGTGTGAACCTTCCGCTCGGCACCTACGATCACACGGTGATCCATCCTGGGGTGCAGCAGGAATGCCCCGGACCGTTCACCTTGACCGGTGCACAGAGCAGCGTGACCAGGGCCATCGGCTGTTCATCGCTCTTCCCGCTCGACGCACAAGTGACCGGATGCAACGGCCCGGCACGTCCAGGCTTCCAGCTTTACTATGGATTGAACCTTCGGAATAACACGGCAGCGAACGCAGGTAACAGTACGTTCACCCTTGAGTTCGACCCGCTGCTCAGTTTCATTTCGGCTTCACCCACTCCTTCGACCGTGGTTGGGAACACTGTCACATGGAACCTGACAGGGATCGGCGCATATGCGAGCACGAACCGCTTCGTTCACCTTCAGGTACCACCCGATATCAGTCTCATCGGTACCACGCTTACCGCCACGGCCACCGTGACCACCACCAACACGGACGCCGTTCCCGCGAACAACATCTGGACCGCGCAACAGGTGATCACCGCCGCCTACGACCCCAACGACAAGCTGGCACGCACCAGCACCGGCCAAAGCGATGAGATCTATTTCATCGACCAGGATGAATGGATCGACTACGTGATCCGGTTCCAGAACACCGGTACCGATACAGCCTTCAATGTGGTGATCACCGACACGCTACCCACCACGCTGGATCCTGCCACGTTGGACGTCGGCGCTGCTTCGCACGCTTTCAATTGGAGCCTCAGCGGCCACGGCATCATCACGTTCAACTTCCCCAGCATACTACTGCCCGACAGCAACGTGAACGAGCCGCTGAGCCATGGTTTCGTAGGCTTCCGCATCCGCCCGCGCCTGCCGCTGCTGCCTGGAACCTCCATCGAGAACATCGCCAACATCTACTTCGACTTCAATCCGCCGGTGATCACCGAGCCGAGCGTGCTCGTGGCGGAGTTCAGTACGGGTGTTCTTGACGTAAGTACTAGTTCCGTTCGTGTTCACCCGAATCCAGCCAGCACCTCAGTTCGCGTGGTGAGCAGCGCACAGCCTTTGAGTTCCATTCG
>CAZQFG010000234.1:0-4590 GCA_964592515.1 uncultured Chryseobacterium sp.
GTCTTGATGCCGATGGTGGCGCCACGACCGTGGTTACCGCCGATGGGCTTGATCACGCACGGGTAGCCCACTACCTCGAGGGCGTCCTTCAGGCCCTCTTCACTACGCACCACACGTCCTTTGGGCACGGGGATCTCGTAGCTCTCCAGCAGTTGCTTGGTCTCCTCCTTGTCACAAGCGATCTCCACGCCGATGTTGCTCGTGCGGCTGGTGATGGTGGCGCGGATGCGCTTCTGGTGAATGCCGTGACCCAGTTGCACCAGGCTTTGGCCATTCAGGCGCAGGTATGGGATACCACGGGCCACGGCCTCCTGCACAATGCTGCCCGTGCTGGGCCCCAGGCGGCTGTCCTCGCGGAGCTCGCGCATCTGTTGGATGTCGGCGGCCAGGTCGTACTCCTTCCCTTCGATGAGCGCTTCGGCGATGCGCACGGCCGCCTTGGCCGCGAACAGGCCCACGGGCTCTTCGATGTAGCTGAACACCACGTTGTACACGCCATGCTCACCGGTGCTGCGCGTGCGGCCAAAGCCTGTTTCCATTCCCGCGAGCGTCTGTATCTCCAAAGCGATGTGCTCGATCACATGGCCCATCCAGGTGCCGCGCTTGATGCGTTCCCAGAAACCGCCCTCGTGCTCTTCGCTACAGCGGTGGCTATACGTACTGGGCAGCAGCGTGGTGATGCGCTCGTAAAATCCGGGGATCTTGTCGGTGGGCCGTTGCTCCAGCTCGCCGATATCGAGCCGCATGATGATAAGGTGGTGACGACGAACCGACCAGTGGTTGGGGCCACGCATGGCCTTGAGCTCGAGGATACGCATGGGAAGGACCGAAGAGTTCCGGTGATGAGTTGATGGTGAATGGAACGATGGGTGGTAAGCCGAGGGGTAAGATAGGCGACATCCAACTGTTCATCAAAACTTCACCCCTGCTTAATGATGCCGGAACGGTCCGCTACTTTCGCGCTGTTCGTGCCGAAGCCCTGCACCGTGATGTGTGCTTGGCCAGCGCGATCGGGGGGTGGGGGTTGAACCATCGCACATGACACCGAAAGGCAAGCTGATCGCCATTGGCGGCAACGAGGACAAAGGCAACACGCCCGAAGGCGGACACCACTCCAAGGTGTTCCATCACGGCTTCATTGAAGAGGGCATCCTGAAACGGGTGGTGGACGAGGTCGGCGGTCCGTCGAAGCGCATCGCGGTGATCACCAGCGCCAGCAGCATCCCCGAAGAGGTGGGCCAGAACTACATCGAGGCCTTCGGTAGGCTCGGCGCCACCAACATCGATATCCTCGACATCCGCGATCGGAGCGATGTGAAGCCGGACATGATCAAGCGCCTGTCGCGGGCCGATGGAGTGATGATGAGCGGTGGCAACCAATTGCGCCTCACCACCATCTTCGGCGGCACGGCCTTTCTGCAACTGATGAAGCGCCGCTACCACGAGGAGGCGGGCTTTGTGATCGCCGGCACCAGCGCGGGCGCCATGTGCATGAGCAGCACCATGATCTACCAGGGCCACAGCGCCAGCGGTCTCATCAAGGGCGGTGTGAAGATGACCACCGGCGCGGCCTTGATCCAGGACGTGATCGTGGACAGCCACTTCGTGGAGCGTGGACGATTCAGTCGCCTTACTCAGGCCGTAGCAGCGAACCCGGCGGCCATCGGAATCGGTCTCGGCGAGGATACCGGCGTGGTGATCACCGACGGCGAACGGCTGGAGACCATCGGCAGCGGCCAGGTGATGATCTTCGATGGGCACGACATTACCTACAGCGACTTTGCCGATGTGGAGGAAGGACACCCTTTCAGCATCGAAGGGATGAAGGTGCACATCATCAGCAAAGGCCACAGCTACAGCGTGAAAGAGCGCATGTTCACGGCCGTGAAGGTGCCTATGAAGGGCTGATCATCTGCCATGGAGCGCCGCCACTTCGAGCTCGAGCGCGGTTACCTGAACATCGATGGCGAAGCGCTGTACTTCACCCGCTCGGGCAATTGGCAGGAAGCGTTGGGGACGAAGGAGCTGAGCGGCAGCCACACCCCCCGCCGCACCTTGCACGTGATCTTCGGGTTCCTGCTGATCGGTGCACGAGCGTTCTTCGATCTGCTGCACCTCCCCTCCCGAGGTCCTGAAGGCCTCCTGCTCACCGCAGGGCTGGCAGGGCTGGGTGTACTGGTGCTGTATCATACGCTTCGTCACGACCTTGCTCCTGCCTACCGCATCCCATGGAGCAAGCTGAGCAGTGCCGCATCGGAAGGACAAGGGACCGTTCTTCGGTGGCAGGATGGCGACGGGAAGGACCGAACACGCCTCGTACGCCTGCCAACGGATGCCGTGGAGATGATCCACGCCGGGTTCCGCGGGATGGATGAAAGGTGATCCCTGGGTGCACTAAATTGGCGGGGCCTGATGCCCGGCCAGGTACCCATGCCCATCCATTCCGCCCCCAATTGCCTGAACTGCGGCACGGAACTGCGCGATGCGTACTGTTCCAAGTGCGGCCAGTCGGCCCATGTCCCCAAGTTCACCTGGCGCTATGTATTGCAGGAATTGCCTGTCGGCATCTTTGCCTGGGACAGGGGATTCCTCTACACCGCACAACAACTATTCACCCGTCCCGGGAAAGCGATCGGCACATACATCTCTGGTGAACGGGTACGGCATTTCAGGCCGCTGCCGTTGCTCGCGTTCTGTGCAGGTATCCTGGGCATCCTCGGGCTTAACCTGGAACTCCCCGCCTCGCTGGCGGACACGCCGGTGAAACAGCAGGGCATGAAGCAGGTGATGGATTGGATCAACAGCCATTATGTGTGGCTTGAGCTCGCTCTTTTGCCCGTGATGTCGTTCAGCACCTGGGTCTGGTTCCGCAAACAGGGTTACAACCTGGTGGAACACATCATTATCAATTCCTTCCTCGCTGCTCAGCGGCTCATGCTGAACATCGTCCTGTTCCCGGTGCTCATGCTATCGCCGGGGAAACAACTGATGCTCGGCACGGGCATGGTGATCAATGTGGCATCGTTCGGCCTGTTCCTATGGGCGTTCGTGCAACTGTTCGGGCAAAAAAATGGAATTGCATCGGCCACGCTCCGCACCCTTGTGGCCTATGCCATGGGGTTCATCCTGCTTGGGCTCATTGGCGGGGGGATCGGTGGATACCTGGCCATGACCGGACGATTGAAAATGGGCTGATGAAATGGTCGTTCGATTAGTGTACATCGCCGATCAGGTCCGATCGAACGGTCGTTACCGGCACCTCTCGAACAAGCGTGTAAAGAGGAGTAACTCAGACGCCTCCCGACCGCTACGTGCTGACCATTGCATCTGCATGGACCGAACTTCCTTGCTCCAATGATCGATGTGAAACAGGGCGCGACCTTCGAAGGGTGGACGAGCTATCTCGGGATCCCTTTCATGCTCATTGGACTGGTCTTCGTTGTGGCCGCGGTAATTGAAGCCTGGTGGCTCACGATCCCTGCTCTGCTCGTGTTCCTCTTCGGGCTGGTCATCTTCATGGTCCGCAAGGGCACCCTGATCGACCCGGTAGGCCAACGCTTCAAACCCTATCGGGACTTCGTCCTGTTCCGCCTTGGACCGTGGGTACCCATGCGCGGGCTCCAACACGTTCGCGTGAAAAGGACCCGGGAGAGCTATACCCATGATCCGGCGAGGGCGGGTATCATGTACAATCGCACCAGCTTCTGGGTGTTCAATGTCACCATTCATGCAACCGAGGTCATTCCAGAGCTCTTTGTCAAGGAGTTCTACGAACGAGATCCTGCGCTAACGCTGGGGCATCAGATCGCACAAGCACTTGATCTACCCCTGATCGACGAGACCGCCCTGCCGCGACCTGGCCGGGAGACACGTCGTTGAGGCGTCGTGCCGACCTTTGTACCCGCATGAACGCCACCTCCCCCATCCTCTCCCGCTTCCGCACCATCGCCCGCCTCGAGGGCATCAGCTTCCTGGTGCTCCTGTTCATTGCCATGCCCTTGAAATACATGGCCGATATGCCCCTTGCCGTGAAGTACGTGGGCTGGGCACATGGCGCGCTGTTCGTGGGCTACTGGGTGGCGGCCGTACCCTTGTTCACGCAACTGAAATGGGACATTGAGCGGATCGTGGGCCTGGGGGCCGCAAGCGTGCTGCCTTTCGGCACCTTCGTGATGGAGCGGAAGTGGCTCTCGTAGTCCACGGCTGATGATCATCAGCCATGGACGGCTGCAGCCGGTCGTACCTTTCGGAAAAGCAAGGCCATGAGCAACGAACGCAACTACGGCATACTCGGTTTCTTGGCCGGTGCCGCCATTGGTGCCGCCATCGGGGTCCTCTTCGCCCCGCGCTCCGGTAAGGAGACCCGCGAGCGCATGGCAGGCAAGGCCAATGATGCCAAGGACGATCTGGAGGACATGATCGACCAGGCCCGCGCAGAGTGGGCAAAGACCAAAGGAAAAGTGGTGGATACCGCCACCATGACCACGGGCGCGCTGATAGGTTTGGTTGAATTGGTGGACGTTTTGCCGCTCGACGAAAATGAGTACAACGCCAAGGCTGCCGAACACTTGAACGGGGGTCCGTTTCGCG
>CAZQFG010000235.1:0-4576 GCA_964592515.1 uncultured Chryseobacterium sp.
CGTTGTGGCATCGTCGCCGAAGCCGTCGCCATCGTGGTCCAGATACCAGTTGGTGAGGAATGGCCCTCCGCTGCAGTCCTGGTCGATGGCGTCGCAGGGGTCGGCGGCGCCGGGATTGACAGTGTCATCGGTGTCGTCGCAGTCGCCGCCCTGTGTGATCAGGCCGGGGATCGGCGTGCAGGAATACTGCTCGCTGCTGATGTCGCCACAGCCATCGCCATCGGCATCCGCGTAGTAGGCGGTGCCTGCGAAGTCATCCACCTCGCCATCGCAGTCATCATCGATGCCGTTGCATAGTTCGGGCGCGCCGGGGAAGATGTCGGGGTCGCTATCGTCGCAATCACCACCAACGGCACTGGCACCGTTCGGAGTGTCGCAGCCCGCTTCCACGGTGTTGTTGTCATCGCCGTACCCATCGTTGTCATTGTCCACGAAATAGATGGTGGGCGTCTCATCGATCAGCCCATCGCAATCGTTGTCGATGGTGTCGCAGATCTCCGCTGCGCCCGGATAGCTGTTGGGGTTGCTGTCATCGCAATCCTGTTCGACCACGAATCCATCACCATCGTTGTCGGTGAAGCCGGCGCACGCGAAGTAGGCGGCGTTGCAACTGGCGTTCACGCAATCTTGGCACGATGCCGTCCCGAACCCGCCGATGCACTGGGTGACACAATTGCTGAGGATGCACACGTAGCGCTGTGCGACGCAGGCAGCGCATCCCTCGGGCAGGGGCGTGCCCTGCACCAAGGCGTCGGTGAAGCAGGCCAGTTGATCACTGCTGCCCACGCAGCTATTGAAGCTTGCCGAGATGATGGCATCAATGGTGGCCTGGTTGGCGAGGATCCACGCGCGGTCGGCCGCATCACAGTTACCGCAGCCCTCATCCACCTGCCCATCGCAGTCGTTGTCCACACCATCGCAGACCTCCGTGGTACAGGGCTGGCCGCAGTCACCACCATCGTTCCCGAACTCGGGGCAATTGAAGGAGATCAGGTTGCCGTTCCATTCGAAGGACCCGTCATCGCAGAACCCATCCCCCACCCATTCGGCCGGTGCGCAGTTACCGTTGCAGTCGGCGATCTCACCGGGCGGACAGGCGCCGGGCTGGAAGCCGAGGCAGCTGCAACCCGGGCGCACGATGTCGTTCACGGTGTTGGGATCGCCATCATCGCAGGTCGCGCCGATCACGGTCAGGTTCGGATCGGCATCGTTGCAATCGCCACCCACCTGTACCCGGTCGGGGATCGGCGTGCAGCTCACCTGCATCGTGGACTCATCACCGAAGCCATCGCCATCAGCATCAACGTACCAGCGGAAATCCTCGTCCGCAAGTCCATCGCAATCGTTGTCCAGGCCATCGCAGAGCTCCGGGGCAGGTGTGCCCACACTGCCGAAGTAGCCATCAACGGTCGGGAAGGGTATGTAATCACCGCCTGGCAGCAAGCGGACGAAACTCTCTGCGAAGAGCTGCACATCGTTCGGTGTGATGGTGATGTTGAAGCAGCCATCGGGCAGGCATACGTCGAGCTCTCCCACACCTTGCGCTTCCAAGGGCAGGTCCAGGTCGCCCTCGATCACGGTCGCACCTTGGGTGATCACGTAATGGGCGGTCCCACCCTCTTCCGGGTTCTCGGTGAGGATACCCAGCGTGATACCTCCGCGGAGGGCCGGGTCCGTATCGTCACAATCGCCGGGGGTCTGCACAGCTCCGGGAGGAGGAGTACAGGAGACCTGTCCCGTGGTGGTATCACCCAGTCCATCGCCGTCGGCATCGGTGTACCAAACGGAACCCTCGTCCACCACCCCATCACAATCGTTGTCCAGTCCGTCGCAATCTTCCGTTGCACCGGGGAATACCGCATCGTTCGCGTCATCGCAATCCCCGTCCAGGAGGGAGGTGCCGGGCGGTTGAACGCAGGCCAGTACAAAGGCACCGGCATTGCCCCAGCCATCGCCATCGGCATCCGTGAACCAGATACCGGCATCATCCTCTGCCTGTCCGTTGCAGTTGTTGTCGATGCCATCGGGCGAGTCGCAACCATCGGGCATGCCGGGGTTGATCTGGTCGTTGGCGTCATCGCAGTCGCCGGTCTGTTGCACCGATCCAGCGACTAGTGTGCAGGAGACCACCGCTGTGACGTTCGCCCCCCAGCCATCGCCGTCGGCATCGGGATACCAGAAGAAGTCCTCATCCGCCGTGCCGTCGCAGTCGTTGTCCAGCCCATCGCAGGTCTCCACCAGCTCGCCCACCGGGCCGAAGAAGCCCTCTTGGGTAAGGAACGCATCCTGCTGTAACCCTTGATCACTAAGGAAGGAAATGAGGGATACCTCGGCCAAGGGCACATTGGAAGCGCCCACGGTGACGCTGAGGCAGCCGGGCGCTTCGCAGAACGTGACCTGGGCACCGGATACACCAGGGCCCGAAAGGTCCTCGATGGGCAAGGGGCCGTCGTGAATGACCGTGCCCCCCAAGATCACTGTGACGTCGACGGTCCCGCTCAGGCCCAGGGCATCGGTGAGGATGGCCACCTGCACCACTCCCTCCGTGCAGCAACTGCCATCGTCGCAATCGGCATTGGGATCGTAATTGAACGCGGCGGGGTTGGTGCAACCTTGGACCGGAGTGCCGAGCGTGAAGCTCATCGCACCATTGACAATGGCGCCTGTGGCGATCGGGACGGCACCAAGGCTCACGGTGAAGTTCCCCTCCACAGGCTGGCCATCACCATCGAGCACCGAAGCGCTGAAGCACCCATCGGCTGCACAGAAGGTGATGACATCGCCGATGCCTTGGGACAGAGCGATGCCCTGTCCGTTCGTGAGCACATACTGGGCGTCCGGCCCGGCAGGGCTGTTGAGCGCAACGGTCAGTTCCACGCAGCATTGATCGCGCAGTAACGAATAGGCCGCCCCGACATTGAGCTTGCCGCCGGTGATGGTGATGGCATCACCGCCCGGGAAGGACGAGACGGTGCTGAGGATGGCCTGCTTCACCTGAAGCGCAGTGCCCTGCGGATCGGTAAGGATCGCCTGGGCGAAGGTGGAGCAGTCGTTGCTGTATAGCAGCGCCACCGCACCGGCCACGTTGGGGATGGCGAAGGAGTTGCCATCAACAGCAGCATAGCCGCCACCGATGTCGGTGGTGAGGATGCCCAGGCCCGGCGCCAGCAGGTGCACGGTGTTGTCCCCCACGGCGAAGGGCACTTGGTTCAGATCCCCGTAGCTCGTCACCACGATGTTGTTGTCGTTCGGGCAAGTGGCCGGGAAGTCAGGCACCACGTCGATGTCCGTGGGGTCGTTGGGGCCACTGGTCACCATCAGGATACCCGCAGCGCCGAGGTCGTCGAAGAACGGTCCACTGAAATCACAAACCTCTCCCGGATTACCCCATGAAACGGTGACCGCCACGATCAGCCGGCCCTGCGTGCCACCGCTCTGGTTGAACAACTCACGCTGGTTGAGGCAGAACTGGAACTGCGTGAACACATCACTTAGGTCGTTCACCGTGCCCGGGCTCACCAGGTCCACATCCCAGTTCACGCCGCTCACACCGATGCCGTTGTTGCCCACCGCACCCACCACGCCGGCCACCTGGGTGCCATGCTCGTCGGTTCCAACTTCATCGAAGGCCAGGTTGTCCACCAGATCGGGGTGGTTCCCTTGCACACCACTGTCCACGATACCAACGGCAATTCGCTGCCCCGTGGCCGTGGAGCCACCTGTGCTGAAGTCCCAAGCCGCTTCCACGTTCATATCGGCCAGATGCCATTGGCTGCCGTACTGCGGATCATTGGGCTGCACGCGGCGTTGCACGAGGTAGTTCAGCGAAGTGCTCTCCACCGCTGGCAGGTCAGCCACCAGGCGTTGCAGTTCCGGCTCGCCGGACGGGGCCGACCCGGTGAATCGCAGCTCGGCATAGCGGGAGCCCTCGCCCAGCACCTCGATGCGGGCGATCGCGGGTCCTTGGGGAGCGCGCTCCCGCCATTGGGCCCGCACGAGGGCCGTATCGCTGGCCTGCTTCAACCGCACCAGCACCTCTCCGGGCACCCATGACGATTGTGCATGAAGCCCGCTGGAGATCAGCAACAACAGGAGCAGTGCGAGAAGTGAAGAAGAACGTCTGGCCATGGCAGGGAGCATTTGCAGCGAAAGTGGTGGATCGTACCCTACCAATGCCCGGAGCGATCGTCAACTTTAGTTAGTACCGCGGTGAAACCCGCCCAGTATCGACGATCGCAGGTGTTTCCCATGGTCCAAGGACCGAACTGTGAACTGACAATGACAACGCCCCGGCCCCGAGCTATCGGGACCGGGGCGCTTGCCTTTGGTCTGATCAGCGCTCAGCCGATCACTTGGCGATCACCAGTCTTTCCGTGTAGCGCTGGCCACCTGCGGTGATGTTCACCATGTAGAGGCCGCTGGCCATCTCCTTCAGATCGAGCACTTGGTACACCATGCCATCGTTCACAGCCATGGTACGGTTGCTTACCACAGCACCGGCGAGGTCGAAGATGTCCACGATAACGGTGTTCACACCTTCCTCCACAGCGCTCAGGCTCAGGGTGAGCAGATCGCC
>CAZQFG010000236.1:0-4562 GCA_964592515.1 uncultured Chryseobacterium sp.
GGAGCAATAGGACCGGCAGATCCCAACTGAAGAGGGGCCCCCGAACGGGGACCCCTCTTCAGCTTTTATGCCTTGTGTTAGGGGGTGCTACTTGAATGCCTGTAAGCCGGTCACATCCGCCCCGGTGATCAGCAAGTGGATGTCGTGGGTTCCCTCGTAGGTCACCACGCTCTCCAGGTTCATCATGTGGCGCATGATGGGGTACTCATTGGTGATGCCCATGCCGCCGAGGATCTGGCGGGCCTCGCGGGCCACGTTCAGGGCCAGGGCCACGTTGTTGCGCTTGGCGATACTGATCTGCTGCGTGGTGGCACGGCCTTCGTTACGCAGCGTTCCCAAACGCCAAGTGAGCAGCTGTGCCTTGGTGATCTCGGTGATCATTTCGGCGAGCTTCTTCTGCGTGAGCTGGAACGCACCGATGGGCTTGCCGAACTGGATGCGCTGCTTGCTGTAACGCAGGGCGGTATCGTAGCACTCCATGGCCACGCCCAATGTGCCCCAAGCAATGCCGTAGCGAGCGCTGTCCAGGCAGCCCATGGGGGCACCCAGGCCGGTCTTGCCGGGCAGCAGGTTGCCCTTGGGCACTTTCACGTTGTCGAACACCAGTTCGCCGGTGGGGCTTGCGCGCAGGCTCAGCTTGCCGTGCGTGGTGGGAGTGGTGAAGCCTTCCATGCCGCGCTCCACGATGAGGCCGTGGATGCGACCTTCGGTGTTCTCGGCCTTGGCCCATACCACGGCCAAGTCGGCAAAGGGTGCGTTGCTGATCCACATCTTGGCGCCGTTCAGCAAATAGTGGTCGCCCATGTCCTTGAAGGTGGTGACCATGCCGCTGGGGTTGCTGCCGAAGTCGGGCTCGGTGAGGCCGAAGCAGCCGATCTTCTTGCCCTGCACCATGTCGGGCAGCCACTTCTTCTTCTGCTCCTCGCTACCGTATTTCCAAATGGGGTACATGGCGAGCGAACCCTGCACGCTGCACAGGCTACGGAGGCCGCTGTCGCAGCGCTCGATCTCCTGCATGATCAGGCCATAGCTGATCTGGTCAAGGCCGGGTCCGCCATACTCCTCGGGCACAAAGGGTCCGAACGCACCGATCTCCGCCAGGCCGGGAATGATGTCCTTGCTGAAGGTGGCGTTCTCGAAACGTTCCTCGATGATGGGCTTGAGGTGCGTGCTCACATGCTTGCGCGCCGTTTCGCGGATCAGCTTGTGTTCTTCGGTGAAGAGCTCATCCACCAGGTAATGGTCGTGGCTCTGGAACTGGTCAGTGGCGGCTTTCTTCGGTGCTGTGGTGGTGCTCATGGTGCGTATGGTCCGCGCTGGTGCGGACCGCAAGGGGGGGCGAAATTAACAAGGCCCGGTGGCGCGGAGGCCGGGCATCTACTTTTGCGGCCATGGGAACGGCAGAAGCCACTGACCATCTGCGCGTGTCGGATCCTTTGAACGCCGAATGGGTAACAGCCCTGCTGCTGGGCTTGTTCGTCCTGCTGGCGTTGATCAACGCGGGTTCGTCGCGCAAGTGGCGGCTGTTCGGGCAGGCCATGTTCCGCATGCGGTTGGGCAAGCAGGCCATGCGCGAGGAGTTCGATCTGCAGGAGCGCGGTTTCCTGTCCATGCTCTTCTTGGCCCTGTGCGTCATCAGCCTGTTCGGGTGGCAGTACCTGCATTGGCGGGGTCTGGCGCAAGGACTGGGCTTTCTGCCCCTGCTCGGTCTGGTGGCCGGGGCGGTGCTCTTTCAACTGTTGCTGCTGCGTGCGGTGGCCGGGCTGTTCCGCGTGGACCGTGGCGTGGCTGAGCACCTTTACACCGGTCTGCTGTTGTTCATACTGGCCGGGCTGGTGCTTTTGCCGGTGGCCGTGCTCATGGCCTACCGCGCCGAATACCGCTCATACATGGCCCCATTGGGGCTGGCCGTTGTGGGTTTCATGCTGCTCTATCGCTGGGTGCGAGGCACTTGGATCGGGGTGGGTGAGGGGGTCCCCGTCAGGTACATAATTGTATACTTTTGCGCCGCCGAGATCCTGCCTGTCCTGCTAGCGATCGGTGCCCTTCGGCAAGCGCTCACCGGAACTCTTCAACCCTAAGCCGATCGGCCTTGAAGATCAAGACCATTCTTGTTTCGCAACCTGCGCCCACGGACGAGAAATCGCCCTATCACGAGCTGGCCAGGAAATACGCGTTGAAGATCGATTTCCGTCCGTTCATTCAGGTGGAGGCCGTTCCCGGACAGGACTTCCGCCAGGAACGCATCAATATCCTGGACCACACCGCCATTGTGCTCACCAGCCGCAATGCCGTGGACCACTTCTTCCGCATGTGCAAGGAATTGCGCCTTACCGTGCCGGAGACCATGAAGTATTTCTGCGTGAGCGAGAGCGTGGCCTACTATGTGCAGAAGTACATCGTGTACCGCAAGCGGAAGGTCTTCATCGGCAAACAATCCTTCGCCGATCTGGTGGACGTGATCAAGAAGCACAAGGAGGAGAGGTACCTGGTGCCCTGCAGCGATATCCAGAAGGGCGAGATCCCCGCATCGTTGGACAAGGCCGGTGTGAAGTATACCAACGCTGTGTTCTACCGCACGGTGGCCAGCGATCTCAGCGATATCAAGGCCCTGAACTATGACATGCTGGTGTTCTTCAGCCCCGGCGGCATCGAGAGCCTGAAGAAGAACTTCCCGAAGTTCAAGCAGAACGGCGTGTTCATTGCCGCCTTCGGATCCACCACCGCGAAGGCCGTGGTGGACAATGGCTTCCGGCTCGACCTGCAGGCCCCCTTGCCCGAGGCGCCCAGCATGACCGGGGCCATGGAGCTGTTCATCAAGCAGCAGGCGAAGAAGAAGTGACCGTGCCTTTGCGGACCGGCCTTCGTGGACCTTCGATCCGCTGTCGTACCTCGATCGGATATTCAGGCGCATGACCCGCTACACCTTCCGCAAGCATGAGCACCTCTGTGGCAGGTTGCGCATTCAGGAAGTGTTCAGCACGGGAAAGGCCGTCAACGAGGCGCCCTTTCGATTGGTCGGCAAGGTGATGGAACTGCCCACGGTTGCCCGCGCGCAGGTGGCCTTTTCGGTGCCGCGCCGCTACCTGCGCCATGCCGTTGACCGCAACCGCATGAAACGCCTGATGCGTGAAGTGTACCGCCTGCACAAGGCCGGATACCTGGAACGGATCGCCGCCACCGACCGCCAATGCGCCTGGTTGTTCATCTACCAAGGACGAAGTACAGTGGACCTGGCCGAGACCCGGTTGAAAATAACCCGGTGCCTCGACCGTTGGATGGAAAAGCATGGCTTCTAGGATCCTGGCATGGCCGTTGATCATATTGGTGCGCTTGTACCAATACACCATTTCGCCGCTATTGCCCGGTGCATGCCGCTACACACCCACCTGTTCCGAATATGGCCTCACCGCCCTCCGACGCCACGGTGCGTTCAAAGGCGGCTGGCTCACCCTTAAGCGCTTCCTATCTTGTAACCCGTGGGGCGGGCATGGCTACGACCCCGTTCCGGAAGACACTCATCAGCATGGATAAGTCAACAGCACGCCGCGGTCCCCGTTGGCGCAATTGGATCCTGGGCGTTTCTGTTGTTGCCGGTGGTGCCGTTACCATCGCGGCCGGCGACAACTACTTCGAGATCAGCAAGAACCTGGAGATCTTCACCGAACTGTACAAGGAGCTGAACATCTACTACGTGGATGATACACGGCCCGGGCAGTTGATGAAGACGGGCATCGATGCCATGCTCTCCTCGCTTGATCCGTACACCCAGTACATCCCGGAGAGCGACATGGAGGATTACCGCTTCATGACCACCGGGCAGTACGGTGGCATCGGGGCGTTGATCAAGCGCAAGGGCGAGACCGTGGTGGTGAGCGAACCTTACGAGAACTACCCCGCACAGAAGGCCGGTATCTGGGCCGGTGATGTGATCGTGGAAGTGGATGGCCGGAAGATCACTTCCATGGAGACCGATGAGGTGAGCAAATTGCTCAAGGGTCAGGCCGGAAGCACGGTTAAAGTGATCACCAGTCGCAACGGCGTGGAGACCACGCACAGTCTGGTGCGGGAAGAGATCAAGATACCCGATGTGCCTTACAAGGGCATGATCGATGCGGCCAATGGGGTAGGCTACCTGAAGCTGAACAGTTTCACGCAGACCGCAGGACAGGAGGTGCGCAATGCGGTGAAGGAGCTGAAGGACCAGGGTGCGAAGAAGATCGTGCTCGACCTGCGCGGCAATGGCGGAGGACTCCTGCGCGAAGCCGTGAACATCGTGAACCTCTTTGTGCCCAAGAACCAATTAGTGGTGGAGACCAAGGGTCGCATTGCCGAATGGGACAAGACCTACAAGACCCTGAGCGAACCGCTGGATGCGGAGATCCCGCTGGTGGTGCTGGTGGACCGTGGTTCGGCATCGGCCAGCGAGATCGTGAGCGGTGCCCTGCAGGACCTGGACCGTGCCGTGATCGTGGGTGAGCGCACCTTCGGCAAAGGGTTGGTGCAGCAAACGCGCGACCTCTACTACAACAGCAAGTTAAAGGTGACCGTGGCGAAGTACT
>CAZQFG010000237.1:0-4554 GCA_964592515.1 uncultured Chryseobacterium sp.
GCAAGAGCTTCGGCATCAGCGCCACCTTGCACGCCGCGTGCAGCATGCTGGGCGCGGGAAAACGCATCCCCTTCTTCCGCTTCGACTGGCGCACCCAACTATGGAACCTATTGTTCGTGCTGGGAGCGTTCATCGGCGGTCTCATCGCCAGCACCTGGCTCTCCTCGCCCACACCACCCGCACTGGCACCCGCATTCACCGAGTGGGCTGCCGCGAACGGATTACATAGCTGGGCCACGGGCATGGCGCCCACCGAGCTTTTCAGTTGGGAACAACTGCTCACGGTGCGTGGCCTCGTGATGATGGTGGTCGGCGGATTCCTGGTGGGCTTCGGCTCGCGCTACGCCGGAGGTTGCACCAGCGGCCACGCCATCAGCGGGCTCAGCAACCTGCAACTGCCTTCGTTGGTGGCGGTGATCGGCTTCTTCATTGGCGGGCTGACGGTCACTTGGCTGTTGCTGCCGTACATACTCGCCCTATAGAATGATGAAATACCTCAAGTTCATCGGGCTCGGCGTGGTGTTCGGCATCATGTTCACCAAGGCGGAAGTGATCAGCTGGTACCGCATCCAGGAGATGTTCCGCTTCGAGAGCTTCCACATGTACGGGGTGATCGGCAGCGCGGTGGTGCTGGGCGCCATCGGCACGGCCATCATCAAGCACTGGCGCATGAAGGACCTGTACGGCAACACCATAATGTTCCAGGACAAGCAGCGCACGTGGCCGCGCTACATCATCGGTGGCACCATCTTCGGGCTGGGCTGGGCGCTCACCGGTGCCTGTCCCGGTCCCATGTACACGCTGGTGGGCGCCGGGTACCCGGTGTTCCTGGTGACCATTGCCAGCGCCATTGCAGGCACCTGGGCCTATGGTGCCTTGAAGGACCGCCTGCCACACTGACCCCACCGGCCATGAACGGTACCTTTGCGCACCCATGGACGGCCACTCCCCTTTCCGGACCCGCGTGCAGCTGCGCTGGGCCGACATCGATGCCAACTTCCACCTGCGCCACAGCGTGTATTACGACCTGTGCGCCCAGCAACGCATGGAGGCCCTGGCAAGCATCGGAATCACCATGGGCCTGATGAAAGATCAGCACATCGGTCCGGTGATCTTCCGCGAGGAATGCACCTTCCGCCGCGAGATCGCGCTGCACGACGAAGTGTTCCTTGATCTTGCCGTGCGCTCCCTGTCACGCGATCACGGCCGCTTCTCCTTCGCCCACACCTTCAGCAAGGCCGATGGCACCTATTGCGCCACACTGATCATTGAGGGCGCGTGGATCGATACCCGACTGCGCAAGCTGACCACGCCGCCGGCCATGGCTACGGATGCGCTGGACCACCTGCCCCGCACCACCGATTTCAGCTGGACCTGAACCATGCGCCGCACGCTGCTCCTCCTGCTCGTCATCACCTCCCTCGCTGGCCACGTGAACGCCCAGCACGACAAGGGCCGCTTCTTCGCCTACTGGGGCTACAACCGTGCGTGGTACAGCTGGAGCGACATCCACCTGAAAGGCACCGACTACGACTTCACGCTGCGCCATGTAACGGCCAAGGACCGTCCCACCGACTTCTCGGCATCGGTCTACTTCTCGCCCCAGACCATTTGGATACCGCAGTACAACTACCGACTGGGCTGGTACTTCAAGGACAACTGGAGCGTGTCGCTGGGCCTCGACCACATGAAGTACGTGATGCAGGCCGACCAGACCGTGCGCATGGACGGCTACGTGAACGACAGCCGTTCGCCGCAG
Organism: uncultured Chryseobacterium sp.; assembly: GCA_964592515.1. GTDB lineage: Bacteria > Bacteroidota > Bacteroidia > Flavobacteriales_F > PHOS-HE28 > PHOS-HE28. The sequence continues at coordinate 1,760 of CAZQFG010000237.1, forward strand.
TACGCCACGCAGGAAGGCAGCAACGATGTGAAGCTGACCAAGGACTTCCTGACCTACGAGCACACCGACGGCCTCAACCTGCTCTGCATTGATGTGGACCATTACGATGCGCTGTGGTCCACCAGCGACGGGCGTTTCCGGCTGCGCGTGTTCGAGGGACTGCACGCCGGTCCGGTGATCCCCCGCTCCGATGTGCGCCTCTTCGGCGAGGGCATCAACAACCGCTTCAACGTGGCCGGTGTGGGCGTGGGCGCCCAGTTGGGCCTGCACTTCACCTTCCTGCGCCACCTCTTCATCCGCAACACCCTGCGCGGGGGTTGGATCGACCTGCCGCACGTGCTCACCACCGGCACCACCGAGGACAAGGCCAGCCAGCACTTCTGGTTCGTGCAGAACGCGCTGGTGCTGGGCGGGCAGTTCGGCTTCGGCGGCGGAAAGGCGAAGGTTACGCCCGCACAGTAAGGGCCTTTCCGCGTAGTTTCGGGAACATGTTGCGGGTCAATTGCGCTCTTCCTGCCCTGTTCGTGCTGGTGATCGGCCTTGTCGGTTGCCGCCCGGAGCGCACACCCCCGATGGCGGCCGACCATGCCTGGCATGTGAGCGTGGACAGCGCCTGCCTGATGGTACCCAACGTGATCACCACCAATTGGGATGGCATCAACGACCAGTTCATCCCGGTGGTATACAACGTGACCTCCGTGCAATATGGCATACGCGATGCGCGGTTGCGGCCGGTGTTCAACCACACGGGCCTCGGTGCGTGGGATGGCCGAATGGCCGATGGCACCGCGGCCCCCAGCGGTTTTTACCTGGCCAGCGTGCAGGCCACCACCACATCGGGCAATACCCTGCGACTAACGGCACCACTTCGTGTGGTGCGCCACATCGGCTCGGACTGCCTGCCCGCGGACATCACCCTGGTAAGCCCGGACATGCTCGACCCCAGACGTTGTGGCGAATTGCTGCCGACCAACGATCTGCTGGTGGTCTGTCCGTGAGCGAAGGTGTTCGCACCTTTGCGGTATGCACCTGAGGTGCGCTTGTCATGCAACATGACCATTGCCACGCATACTGCGTTTCATCCTAACAAAGAGATCCATCTAACACTTCGTCCGAGCAAATGACCACGGATATGAACGCGAGGAGGAAGTTGATGGTCAGTCTTGCGTTAGTCTATTCGTTGTGCGCCACAGCACAGGGATCCTGGTCAACGATCATCCCGAACCAAGGCCAGAATATTCGGATAACGGATTGCCAACCTGTTGATGAAGGATATCTCACTACTCACCTTCACTTCTGGGGTTCGCTTGGGACAAGCTCAGAAGCGCATGTAAGTAGGCTCGGGCCCTCCGGAACTCTTGTATCCGACAGACAGCTATGGCCCAGCGCTGCTTCTGCAGATGTTTCCGTCCTGCTGCATGATCCGGTGAACGCGAGGTATCATGCTTTGGGCACGTTGAAAAGCAGTTCAGGACAATTTTGGTGCTTCGACTACATTTTCAACGGCGAAGGTGTGCCACTTGACTCAAACCGTTTAATATTCCCTAACGCGGAATTCGCAGGCGTCGACAATGCCTGCATTGAGCAGGATGGGAGCGTGGTCATTGCAGCCTATGGAAGAACCCTTGGTGCGCTTGCAGCTGAGGACAGGACCATCATCTACCGTATATCGTCTAATGCCGACTCGCTCACGAGCCGGACGCTACAGGGTGACTTTCTGTTCGCAGCTCGTCATGTGACCATATTGGACGGTGATACCTTGTTGATCGCCTGTGAAGGTTCTCCCTTCAACTTCGTAGAGGAGAAGGCGACCTACTACAAGCTCCATGGACCTGCACTCGAAGTGCAGGGGCGCTTCCTTGCTGGGCCGTACGATGGCAGCTTGGACACGGTACTTTCCAACGCTGTCGTGAAGGCGGCCTTGCACGTACATCCGCTTTCCTCTGGACGATTGATCGTGAGCGGGAGTGCGGCATCCGGACAGCATGCGGTCATTCAAAAGCTCGACCAACAAGGACGATACCTTGACCACTTCCTGCCCTACAGCGAATTCGACTACAACTTCCCAGGCCGATATGGCGGCTCGGCCATGGTCGGTGATGACGAAGTGTTGTTCGCAAGGATGGCGAACTTCTTTATTGGACCGCCATCGCCGTTCATGCCCACCTTCCCGAACCGGATCGAGTACTTCAAGCTCGACACGGCGTTGAACCTCCTTTGCTCCGGTGTCGTGGAAGGCTTTGCCGAGAACGCTTATTACTTTCTGGACCGGATCAAACCCACTGCTGACGGAGGCTTCCTTCTCATGGGTGGTCGCATGGACCTGAATGCACCTCAACCCTTCTTTGATGGCTGGATCCAGAAGTTTCCCCCGACCGCGTGCGCGACAGGACTTGCGGAGCATTCGAACAAGTACGTGGTCAGTGTGCATCCCAATCCAGGTAACACTACCCTGACGCTGACCGTTGATGGGCCTGAACAACGGCCGTTGACACTACGGATCACCGAGATCAGTGGCAGGCACGTCAGGTCCGAGACCATTTACACAAGGACCACAAGCGTCGACATGTCCTATTTGACCTCCGGACTTTACGTGTACACGGTGGTCGATGCGGATGGCCTGGTGCTTAGCAGCGGCAAATGGATCAAGGAATGAGGTGAGGACATCGGTTCCGACGTAATATCCGGTGGGCGGTACTTTCGCGGCGCCTTCAGCCCCATTTCCCCAAGATGCACCTGCCCGCCAACGACCCCGCGCTCCGCTCCTGGATCCCCGTTGCCACCGACAGCGATTT
>CAZQFG010000238.1:0-4539 GCA_964592515.1 uncultured Chryseobacterium sp.
GCCTGCTTGGGTACCACGTGCAGTAGGTAGACCTCTGCGCTGGCGTGTTCAGCCAGCTTCATGGCATGGTTGATGGCCACATCGGCCACCTTGGTGAAGTCCGTCGGTACCAGGATCTTGTTCTTCGAAGTGCTCATGCAGGTTCAGGTTCCTTGAGTGGGTTCCGTTCAGAAAACGCGGCTAAAGATAGCGGGATCCATTGCTGGAGATCATGGTTCACCAATGGGAGATTAGCATCCTCCGATGAGAACCCCAAGCCGTACAACAAACGGTAATAAACGCCTGCAAATGACAGTCGCACGAATGCCGGATATCAAGCCCACCTCCTTTGCCATCGAATTGGCCGACCATGGCCATCGAGCCAACAAAAACCAACAAACACGTACAATGATGAGCACGATGAGGAACAAGGTTCAATTGATCGGGAATCTGGGTCGCGATCCAGAACTGAAGGAGGTGGGCAAAGGCTTGCAGCGCCTGCGGCTGAGCCTCGCCACCACTGAACGCTTCAAGGGTTCGGATGGAGAATGGAAGGACGACACCCAGTGGCACACCATAGTGGCATGGGGCAAGCAGGCCGAGACCCTGAGTGCCCGGGTGAAGAAGGGATCAGGCCTAATGGTAGAGGGTCGCTTGGTGCACCGCAAATACGAGAAGGATGGCGAGCCCCGCTACGCCACCGAAGTGGTACTTGCGGAATACCAGTTGCTGGCCGAGCGCTCTTCAGCAGCCTGAACGCCATGGCGCTGCCTGTGGAGCGGGGCGAGGGGCCTCCTCCGCAGGCACGCACTTATTGCTTGATCACCGAGCGGCGCAGCACGCGGCCTTGGGATGCGCACTCCATCAGGTAACTCCCGGCTGGAAGAGCGCTCAGGTCAAGTTCACGTACACTACTGTTGCCTATGGCCCACTGGCTGATGTTCCTGCCTTGAAGGTCGAACAATCGCAGCAACGAAGGCTCCTTCCAAGGCACTTGCACTGACAATGTTCCTTGGAATGGCACAGGCCAAACCCGCAGATCGCTGTCCGCATTCAACTCTGGAACGGTCACCAGGGCGTTGGTCTCCACCCAGGTGCACTCCATGGATACGCAGGTGTCGCTCACCAAAGGACCCCAGAGCTCTATGGTGCTGCAAACGGAATAAACCCCCGGCCCGGGATAGCGATGTATGGCCAAGCGGCCGGCGGAGGTGCTGCCATCGCCAAAGTCCCACGAAACGGCCCGAGCCATTCCTGAGGTGATGGAGGTGTCCAACACGCCGACCACGTCGCCCTCCTGGAGCAGCACGAAGCCTTGGTCCAACAACAGCTCACACGGAACATTGCCCGGCCCCAAATAGAGCCATTTGCAGACCGTGGAAGTGCAATACACCGGAGGCGGGCCCACAACGGTCATGCACACCTTGTGCGGGCCTGGCCCCTCATACGTGTGCGTGCTTTCGGGGGTGGTCGATGTGGCTTGGTCCGGATAGCTCCAGAGCACTTGAAGCGGAACTCCGTTCATGAAGGATGTGCTGGCCAGGGTGATGGTCTGCCCATTGGCCCCCACGATCGTGAAGTCGGCGTCCAAGTCTGCGCAACTCATATCTGGCAACGCCTCAATGAACTTACAGACCGACGTACTACAGGGCATCGACGTCACAAGGTCGAACGCGTTGACGGTGAGGCAAACCGGATATTCCGCTTGTCCAGGGAAGGTCACCTCGCAATAGTCGCCGGGCTGCTCATAGAAGGACCCGTTGTAGCAATGCCACACTTTGTCCTGTACCATGGTGCTCCCGGGGTTTACTTCTCCGGCAAGGAGGTAGGTGTAAGGCGCGATGAGCGTGGAATTAATGTCCACGTGCAATGAAGTATCGCAACCTTGCATCAAGGCCCCGCCTCGTACTTCCCGGTCGGAAAGGGTGGTCTGAGCCACGGCAGGGACCATGGGCGACCAAAGAAGCAGTGTAACGAACGCAGAAGTAAGTGATCTCATCGGAGGCCGGGGAATGTATAGGTAAGGCCGAACTCAAGGCCGCTTCTTTGAGGAACGCTTCTGGGTTGTGCGCCTTGGGGCCCCAACGGGGCTGCGGTCCACATGATCACCGGGGCGGCGCTCATGCGCCAACGTTCGCTGACCATAAAGGACAGTTCGGCGCCCACCATGGCCATGAGCAGGTCCGGATGACGTTGGCGCATGGCCTCCGGGTCCAACTGCACGGCCATCAGCGGGCCGTCGCTGTTCGCTTGGTCCAGTGAAAGCCCTTGCCGTTGCAGGTTCAGTTCAAGCAGAAGACCCGCCTTAGGCATGATGCCCCATCGCTTCAGGTCGAACCGCCAACCAAGCTCCAATGGTACCCGCACCAATGCCCGACGGTAGATGCCCGACACGTTGCTCTCACTGTAACTCGTAGTGATAAGCGTGTCCACGTTGCTAACGAAGACCTCTTCGTTCAGGGTAACGAAGTAGGATGTGATCTCCTGCTCTTCGACCAGGGTCCTGTAGGTGGTGCTGAACGCCCGTTCGGAGCGCTCGTACAGCAGTCCGGTGCCCAGGTTCAGTCCGGATCGCCATGTGCGTCCTCCAACAATACCCAAGGACCAATAGGTGGCACTGGCCTCCGAAGCGTTGAGTGCCTCCACCAAGCGGGTGTTGCTCCCTGACCATGCGCGGGTCTCGTTCAACGCTGCTGCACGAGCGCCCACCCACCATTCGCCGTGCGGTAGAACAAAGGCCTGTGGATGAGCGGCCGGAACAGGAGCGCCAGTAGCCAGGGATGGCAACGCTACGCGACGCAGGTCCATGGTCGTTGGGCCTTCATCGATGGCTGACCATGGCACGGGCATCTCTGTAGGTGTTTTCCGGGGCGCGCTCGCCGGGGCGACACCCAGCTTATTCGGGATGTTATTCGCGGTTGTCGGGACCGTAACATGCGTGCTTTTCCCATTCGGTTTCGGTCCTTCACTCTGTGGGTCCGTATCAGCGGGAATGGCGATGGTGGCGGTGATCTCATTGCCAGGCGATCCGTTCGCGCCTTTGGCCTGTTCTTGTGTCAAGGCGGGCTTGTCCGAGGAGTTCAAGTCTTCGGCGGTTGTTGCCGGCGCGGTTTCCGTGTTCTCTCGGGAGGTGAGCTCTTGTGCCACCGGTTGTCCGGGCATGTTGCGGTTCTGCTGGAGCACGAGGGCACTGCCGAGCGCACCTCCGATCAGCAGGAGGGCGCCCGCTTTCCACCACCACGCACCACCACGCTTCCGCTGGGCACGGGCTGCTATTACGCCTTCGAACAGGCCAGCGGGCGGGGGCACCTCTGCCTGCGCCAACGCGCCGTGGAACAGTTCGTCAATGGGATGCTTTGCCTGCATGAGCGGGTCGTGAAATGGTGGACAATCGTTGTTGCAACATGCGTCGGGCCTTGGCCAACTGGCTTCGGGAGGTGCTTTCGCCACAGCCTAGCATGGTGGCTATTTCAGCGTGATCGAAACCGTCGATCGCGTAGAGGTTGAACACGGTCCGGTAGCCATCGGGCAATTCGGCCACCAGTTGCAGCAGTTCCTGCTCGCCCAAGCGATCGAACGCAACAGCCTCCACGGGTTCTTCCGGGAAGTGTTCCAGGCCGAAGCGTTCCGACTGAAAGGCCTTTTTCCGGTAGTGGTTGATCGCCGTGTGTACCATGATCCTTCGCACCCAACCCTCCAATGATCCCTGCATACGGAAGCTGCCGATCTTGTCGAAGACCCGGATGAACCCTTCCTGCATGAGGTCCTGGGCCTCCAGTTCGTGGCGGGCATAGCGCAGGCACACGGCATACATACGCCGGGCATACCGCGTGTACAGGGTCTCCTGACAACGACGGTCCTCATCCAGGCAACCCTGAATGAGATCGCGTTCCGTGAGCTGGTCCAATTCGGAAGGCCTTTCCAGTAGTTCAGACGTTGACCGCCTTAAAAACGCTGCCCAGCGCGTCCAGGCGACATCCAAGTTAGTACAAAGCCGCGCTGGTCAAGGCGTTCAGAACGATTCGATCCGGGCCGCACCCCGTAAAACAAACGACAGCAAACGGCTGCAATCGCCTACAAATGACAGTTGACCGACTAACGCTTTCCACCCCGGGGACTTTTGCCTCGGTCTTCGGAACAGCACCGGGGCCGGTAACGAGAAGCAAACCAACAAACACACAGTACCATGAACACGCTGAAGAACAAAGTGAGCCTGATCGGAAACCTTGGTTTTGATCCGGAAGTGCGCGAGATCGCCAAGGGGCGCAAGGTGGCCCGCATCTCGGTAGCCACCAACGACAGCTACCGCAACGCCAGTGGCGAGCGCGTTACCGATACCCAATGGCACACCGTGGTGGCCTGGGGGCGCACCGCTGAAATGGTGGAGCGCTTGCTGCGTAAGGGAGCTCCCGTGGCCCTCGAGGGCCGGCTGGTGCACCGCAGCTACGAGACGAAGGAGGGCGGCAAGCGCTATGTAACGGAGATCGTGATGAACGATCTCCAATTTCTGCCCTCCCGCACGAATGACTAGCTGGCGGCTGCGCCCTGACCCGTGTCGCT
>CAZQFG010000239.1:0-4537 GCA_964592515.1 uncultured Chryseobacterium sp.
CGATGAGCACGATGCCGTTGAGCACCGCCACCCCGAAGAGCGCGATGAAACCCACGCCCGCGCTGATGCTGAAGGGCATGTCGCGCGCCATCAAGGCCAGCACGCCACCAATGGCGCTCATGGGGATCGCGGTGTAGATCAGCAGCGCGCGCTTCACGCTGTTGAAGGTGAAGAAGAGCAGCAGGAAGATGAGGGCCAGCGCGATGGGCACGGCCACCATCAGTCGCTTGCTCGCCGCTTGCAGGTTCTCGAACGTACCGCCGAAGGTGTAGTAGTACGCGGCGGGCATCCGCACTTCGCCATCGATGCGGCCTTTCAGTTCCTCCACGAAGCTCTCCACGTCGCGGCCGCGGATGTTCACACCCACGGCGATGCGGCGCTTGGCATCCTCGCGGCTGATCTGCGCGGGGCCGGGCACCAGCGCCACGTTGGCCACCTGCTGCAATTGGATCTGGCCGCCGCCGGGCAGGGCCACGAAGAGCGATCGCACGTCATCGATGCTCTGCCGTTGCTGCTGCGCCAGGCGGACGACCAGGTCGAAGCGGCGCTCGTTCTCGTAGATGGCACCGGTGGCTTCGCCGGCGAAGGCCGTGCGCACCGTGCGGTTCAGCTCGCGGATGTTGAGGCCGTACTGCGCCACGCGCGCACGGTCGTAGGTGACGGTGATCTGCGGAAGCCCCACCACCTTTTCCACCTGCGGTTCGCCCGCGCCCTGCACTTCGCCCACGATGCCCGCGATCTTCTCCGCGATCACCGCCAGCGTATCCATGTTCTCGCCGTAGATCTTCACGGCCACGTCCTGCCGTATGCCGGTCATCAGTTCGTTGAATCGCATCTGGATGGGTTGCGTGGCTTCGTAGAACACGCCGGGCACCTGTTTCAGGGCTTGCAGCATGGTGTCCTGCAAACTCTCGCGATCATGTGCGGTGGTCCACTCGTCCTTGTCTTTCAATATGATCATAAGGTCGGTGGCTTCGGGCGGCATGGGGTCGGTGGGGATCTCGGCGCTGCCGGTGCGGCCCACCACCTGTTCCACTTCGGGGAACTGGAGCAGGATGTTCTCCACCTTGGCGTTGTTGGCGATGCTCTGGCTGAGCGATGCGCCCTGCGGCAGGATGCTGTGGAAAGCGAAGTCGCCTTCTTCCAGCGTAGGGATGAACTCGCCGCCCATGCGCGCGAAGAGAAAGACCGAACCGATGAAGAGTGCAACGGCCACGCCAATGGTCTTCAACCTGTTGCGCAGCGCGAAGCCGATGATGGGATCGTACCATTTCTGGAAGCGGTCCATCATGCGATCGCTGAAGTTGCGTTTGTGCGCCGTGTTGCGCGGCAGGAAGAGCGCGCTCATCATGGGCACGTAGGTGAGCGAGAGCAGCAAGGCTCCCAGGATGGCGAAGCTGACGGTGATGGCCATGGGCCGGAACATCTTGCCCTCGATGCCAACGAGCGTGAGGATGGGGATGTACACGATGAGGATGATGATCTCGCCGAAGGCCGCGCTGCTGCGGATCTTGCTGGCGCTCACGAACACCTCGCGGTCCATCTCCTCGCGGCTGAGCACACGCCCTTTGAAGCGCGAATGCAGATGGTGCAATGTGGCTTCCACGATGATCACCGCGCCATCCACGATCAATCCGAAATCGATGGCACCGAGCGACATCAAATTGCCGCTCACGCCGAAGGCGTTCATGAGGATGATGGCGAAGAGCATGCACAGCGGGATCACCGAGGCCACGATGAGGCCCGCGCGCCAGTTGCCCAGGAAGAGCACCAGCACGAAGATCACGATCAACGCGCCCTCGATCAAGTTGGTCTTCACCGTGCCGATGGCGCGTTTCACCAGGTCGCTGCGCACGAGGTAGGGTTCGATCATCAGGCCTTCGGGCAAGGCTTGCTGCACATTGGGCATGCGCGCTTCGATGGCTTCCACCACCTGCGCACTGTTCCCGCCCTTCAACATCATCACCGTTCCGCCCACCACTTCGCCTTCACCATTGCGCGTCATGGCGCCATAGCGCGGCGCGCCACCGAAACCAACTTCTGCGACATCGCCCACCAACAGGGGCACACCCCCTTCGGGTGTCTTGATCACCACCTTGCGGATGTCTTCCAGCGAGGTGAGCAGGCCTTCTCCTCGGATGCTGTAGCTGTTCGGCCGCTTCTCGATGTAGGCGCCGCCGGTGTTCTCGTTGTTGCTTTCCAGCGCCGACAAGAGTTCGGTGATGGTGACACCCATGCTCTGCAAACGCTGTGGATGCACGCTCACCTCGTACTGCTTCACCTCGCCCCCGAAGCTGTTCACTTCCGCCACGCCGGGCGTACCGAGCAACTGCCGCGTCACGATCCAATCCTGGATGGTGCGCAGCTCGCTCGGCGAGAACTTGCCTTTATACCCCTCCTTCGGGTGCAAAACGTACTGGTACACCTCGCCCAACCCGGTGCTCACAGGGGCCATGGTGGGCGTGCCCACGCCGGGCGGGATCAGGTCGGCGGCCTCACCCAGGCGCTGGTCCACCAACGTGCGCGCGAAGTACACGTCTACGTCCTCATCGAACACGATGGTGACGAGGCTGAGCCCGAAACGGCTGATGGAGCGGATCTCCACCAGATCGGGCAAGCTGGCCATGGCGCGTTCGATCGGCGCCGAAACGAACTGCTCCACCTCCTGCGCGGCCAGCGTAGGCGTGGTGGTGATGACCTGCACCTGGTTGTTGGTGATGTCGGGCACCGCATCGATGGGCAGTTGCGTGAGCGAGTAAGCCCCGTAGAGCACCAGCACGAGCGTGAAGAGCCCGATGATGGCCTTGTTGTGGATGGAGAACTGGATGATCCTATCGATCATGGTGAATGTCTTCGAAGTGGAACGAAAGGGGAAGCGCCCGCAGGAAGCAGGCAAGCCCGATCCGCACAGGCGGAACAGGCGGGGATCACCGCGTGAAGCGATGCCTTAAGCTTTGGGAGGGTTCCAGACGTTGCCCGTGAAGGCACCCGAAGCCATGGGTTGCACCCCCGTACCGAGCATAGCGGTAAATGGCACCAGCAAGAGGCAGGGCATTGAATAGGCAGGAAGAAGCGCCACCACCCCACCGCACGCGCAGAACACTTCGGTGCAACCACCGTCGAAGGGAGTATGGTCGTTCGGCTGATCGTGATGATCGGTATCGCGGCCGTCGTGGTGGCCCAGATCGCTGTGGTGCTCCAGAAAATGCAGGGCAACTTGCGGCACTCGCACCCATTCATGCATATCCATGGCGCTGAAGCCATAAAGTGCAAGGGTGACAATGAATATCAAGCGGCGCATGGCGAGGGGCAAATGTAGGCTCTTGTGCGGCTGGGCGTGCGCGTGCTGTGCGTTAGGGACAGAAGCGGAAACCCCGCAAGCCCTGTAATCAGGGCGCGGAGTTGTAGCGGATGGCCCGACGGCGCTGCATTTGAGCGCCGGAACGCCCCCTCAACCACAATTGTCAATTGAGGTTGAGGTACGCGCTTAACCCGTGCAACCCACCTTCCCGTCCATACCCGCTTTCCTTGTAGCCGCCGAAGGGTGAGGTGGGGTCGAACTTGTTGTAGGTGTTGGCCCAGATGACGCCCGCGCGCAATTTGCTGGTGAGGTTGAAGATCTTGCTGCCCTTGTCCGTCCACACGCCGGCGCTGAGGCCGTAGGGCGTGTTGTTGGCTTTCTGGATCACCTCGTCCACGGTGCGGAAGGTCTGCACGGCGAGCACGGGGCCGAAGATCTCCTCCTGCGCGATGCGAGCGCTCTGCGCCACGTTGAGGAAGAGCGTGGGGCGGCACCAGAAGCCCCTGTTGGGGAGGTCGCAGGGGCTTTGGTACATCTCGGCGCCCTCGCTCTGGCCGAGCTTGAGGTACTTGTTGATGGTGCCGAGCTGCTCCTTGCTGTTGATGGCACCGATGTCGGTGTTCTTGTCGAGCGGATCGCCCACGACGAGCGAGCGCATGCGGTGCTTGAGCTTGCGGATGACCTCGTCGTACACGGCCTCCTCCACGAAGAGGCGGCTGCCGGCGCAGCACACGTGGCCCTGGTTGAAGTAGATGCCGTTGATGATGCCTTCGACGGCCTGGTCGATGGTGGCATCGGCGAAGATGATGTTGGCTGCCTTGCCCCCGAGCTCGAGGGTGAGCTGCTTGCCGCTGCCCGCCGTGGCGCGCTGGATGAGCTTGCCCACGCCGGTGCTGCCGGTGAAAGCGACCTTGTTCACATCGGGGTGGTTGACCACCGCCGCGCCCGTGGCACCCGCACCGGTGACGATGTTGACGACGCCATCGGGGAGCTCGGCCTCCTGCAGCAGTTCGGCGAGCTTGAGCGCGGTGAGCGGGGTGGTCTCGGCGGGTTTCAGCACCACCGTGTTGCCGCAGGCGAGCGCGGGGGCGAGCTTCCACGCGGCCATGAGCAGCGGGAAGTTCCAGGGGATGACCTGTCCGGCGACGCCGAGCGGTGAGGTCTGTTTGCCGGGGAAGGCGTAGTGCAGCTTGTCGGCCCAACCGGCGTAGTAGAAGAAGTGTGCGGCGGCGAGCG
>CAZQFG010000240.1:0-4503 GCA_964592515.1 uncultured Chryseobacterium sp.
GTACGCCCCCGGAGGCGACCTACACCGTTACCGAGGATTGCGATCAGGGAACCTTCACGGTCTCTGTAGAGGTGATCTCCGTGGGTGACGGTGCTGCTGTGAACATCGTGTACGATCTTTTCGGTACGGTGGAGACCATTCCCAGTGTAGGCCCCGGACTTTATGACCTAGGCCCTTTCTTCAATGGGGATATTGTGGACGTTTCTGTCCAACATGAGTCCGACTTCCTCTGCAATGTGAACTTCGGCAGCATCCAGTCGCCGTTCACCTGTCCGCAACCGATCTTCTGCGGACTTGGTCCGAATTTCTACAATTACTGCTACGATATCAACGAAACGAAGGAATGGACCTTTCAGGCAACCAGCCCGGGCACGTTGTTACTGGCCTTCGTTTCAGGTTCCATCCAGAACAGTTTTTCCGATCAATTGGTGATCTATGATGGCCAGGATGCTACGGGACCGGTGTTGTTCCAACATACGGCCGGAGTGGACTTCGATCTTTCGGGAACACAGGTGTATGGTACATCCGGATTCCTGCACATGGTGCTGATCTCTGACGGATTCGGTAGCTGTGCCTCGGGTCAGACCACCGAGTGGAACTGGACCGTGACCTGCCTGAATTGCCAGATACCACAGGTCTCTGCCGTGTCGGTGGATGACTGTCCGAACAATCAGTTCAGTATTCCCGTGGAAGTCACCAGCACCGGTGATGGCAGCTCCGTGACCTTGGTGTATTCCGTGAACGGTGGTGCTGCTGAATCGGTGGCAGGCGTTGGTGCTGGCAGCACCGTGTTAGGTCCCTTCACGGTGAACGACCAGGTCTCCATTCTGGTGCAGCACGAGTTCGATCCAGAGTGCAATATCGCTCTGGGCACCTTTACCGATGAGGGCAATTGCCCCAACCTGATCACCTGCGGCGCACCGGCCCTTGCTGAGACCTACTGCTACGAACCCAATGAGGACCGTACCTGGGGTTACGAGGCCATCGGTACAGGTACGCTGCGCCTGAGGTTCAACCGTGGAACCATCGAGAGCAATACCTGGGACCAACTGCGCATCTATGATGGCCCCGATGCCTCTGGTGCCTTGCTTTTCGAGCACACCAACTTCACCACCTACAACCTGGGTCCTGTTGGCAGTGCCATCAACAACACCCTCACCAACTACTACGCTGTGGAGGTGTACTCCACCACCGGCAACCTGTTCATGACCTTGTCCTCTGATGGCAGCGGACAATGCGGAGGGGACTTCCCGTCGACCAACTTCGATGCATGGGACTGGGAAGTGGTCTGTCTGGATTGCAACATTCCCTTGGTTACCGCCACGGTCGTGGATGATTGCGCCAACAACCAGTTCAGCCTTCCGGTGGATGTATCGTCCACGGGTGATGGTTCCACTGTGAACATCGTTTATACGGTGAACGGAGGTGCTGCTGAAGTGCTGACCGGTGTCGCTGCTGGTGTTACCACGCTCGGTCCCTTCACGGTGAACGATGTGGTGAACATCGTGGTGGAGCACGAGAGCAACTCGCTGTGCAACATCTCGCTGGGCAACTTCACGGATACCGGCACATGCCCCACGCTGGTGGAATGTGGCACGGAGTTCAACGAGACCTTCTGCCATGGCGAGAACGAGAACGCCATCTACTACTATCAGGGCACGGGCACGTTCCCGCTGGCGCTCATTTTCAACAGCGGTTCGCTGGAGACCTGCTGCGACCGCCTGTTCGTGTACGATGGTGCCGATATCAACGCACCGGAATTGACCCCTGCTGGCGGTATCACCGGTGACCTCACGGGCCAGTTCTTCGCAAGCACCAATCCAGAGCACCGCCTCACCGTGCGCGTGACCACGGATGGTTCCGTGTCGTGCCAGAGCGGTTCGAACATCCAATTGGATTGGACCCTGAGCTGCCTGGATTGCAACCCGCCTGCGGCCACCTTCACCATCGTACAGGACTGCGACAACTTCCAGTACTTCATTGCGGTGGACGTGACCACACTGGGAACCGACCCCGAAGTGGAGATCACCAACACGGCCGGTCTCGCCTCCACCTTCATTACGGAACCAGGCAACTACCAGATCGGTCCCTTCGTGAGCGGCACACAGACGCAACTCACCTTGGTGAACGATGCGAACAGCCTGTGCAACCTGAGCTCCGCGGTGCTGGTGAACCCCATCTGCCCGCTGTTGCTCTGTGGTTCCACACCGCTGGTGGAGACCTATTGCTACAACAACCTGGAGGACCGTGCTTGGGCCTATGCCACTCCGACCGCGGGTACCATCCGCTTGATCTTCAACCGCGGAACGATCGAAAGCAGCTCCTGGGATGTGGTGACGATCTACGATGGGGCTGATGAGTCTGGAACCGTGCTGTTCACGCACAGCAACTTCCAGCAATACAACCTTGGCCCCACAGGCAGCGCCGTGCTGAGCACCACCTCGCCGTACTACGGTGTGGACGTGACCACCACCACGGGCAACCTGTACATGACCCTGACCTCTGATGGTTCCGGCTCATGCGGAGGCGGCTCTGCTTACGATCCGTGGGAATGGACGGTGCAGTGCATCGGTTGCCAAGCCCCCGGCGTATCGTACAATCTGGTGCCTGATTGCTTCGCCCGCTCGTACACCACCGAGGTGATCGTGACCCAGGCGCCCAGCCAGGAAGGACTGGTTATCGAAGAGACCGTTTCCGGTGCCACACAGACCGTGACCGCCGTTGGCGTGTACACCTTCGGTCCCTACGACCAGAACGACAACGTGGTTTTCGGTCTCACGGACCAGGCTTCTCCGGAGTGCACCTTCTTCACGGACTCTCTCACGTTCTCGAGCGATAGCTGTGTGATCCGTTCCTGCGGTGTGGATTCGTACACCCACTGCTACGGCAACAACACGGACCGCTGGTACACCTTCCAGTCCGAGCTGAACGTGCCCACCACGATCAACTTCCTGTCAGGACAGTTGCTGACCGGTGACCGGATCGTGGTGTACAACGGTTACGATGAGACCGCCAACGTGATCTACCAAGGCACGAACGGTGGTAACCTGGCCGGGTTCGCAGTGAACTCGCAGAACGTCGACAATGCCATCACCCTGCGCATCCAGTCCAACGATGCTGGTAGCTGCGCCACCGGCGAGGCCACCATCCCCATGACCTGGGCGGTTGGTTGCGGCGCCGTGGGCCTGAGTGAACTGGATCAGGACGGCTTCGCGGTGTACCCGAACCCCACCGAAGGCACGCTCTACATCCAACTGGGTGCTGAGCAGACCGGCAATGTGCGGGTGCGCGTTCTGGATATGAGCGGTCGCGTGGTGATCGAGCAGCCGCTGAACGTGAAGGCAGGCACGAACACCTTGGACATGGGCCGCTTGCAAACAGGCCAGTACATGGTTGAACTGACCACCGACAACTGGGTGAAGACCCAGCGTGTGCAGGTGAGCCGCTGATCGAACAGACGTTAAGACCGAAAGGCCCCGGCACATGCCGGGGCCTTTTTGTTGTGGGGTGTTCCGCATGACCGTTCCAACCAGCGATCTAAGGCGCTGCCTACCTACTTACGGAGCCTACCGGACCTGGCTCCGTGGCCCAATATCGCAGGCCGGATGAACGGATCCGATCATCCGTGACCGTATTGTGCGCTTTCAGGTGCCACCGTTGATCCAGCGTGCACGCACAGACCGGAGAGGCCACATGGCATGCGCAGCCCGCGGGAGAACGGAAACACCTTCAAGAGGTCCGTCCAACACACATCTGATCGGCCCACCGTTCAATGGGGAAGGCCCGGAAAGAGGGACAGTCCCACGCTGCATGGAACCACAAGAACGAAAAGGACCCGGCCGAAGCCGGGTCCCATGTGTTCTGTTCTCGAAGGGTTAATCCTGCTCCACCAGCACCTCGTCCAGGAAGATCCAGCTGATGCCGCCTTTGCCAGGGTGCCATTCGGGGCAGGGCCCGGCATTGCGGGCGATCACTTTGATGTAGCGCACACGCTTGTTCAACAGCGAGGTCCACAGGTCCTCTTTGAAGGAACCTTGCCGTTCGCGTTCCACATCGTGCGTGATCGTTTGGCTGCTCCATTGGCGCATGTTCACGCTGGTCACGATCTCCACCTCGCCGGGCAGCCAGATCCAGCTCTTCTGGTCCTGCAACGCACCAACGCCGATGCGCTTCACCTTCACCACCTTGCCCAGGTCGATCGTGGCCAGCACATCCTTGCCATCGAAGCCCTGCCATTCGCCACTGCGGAAGTCGGTGCCACCGCGCAATCCATCTACCAAGGCCTGGGGGCCACCGGCAGCGTATTGGTTGGCATAGGCGGTCTCCAAGGTGATCGTGCGGTCGCCATCCATCTGCATGAAGCGCGCAGTGACCACAGGGCCCTTGGTGCCGTCGGCCATTTCGCAGTACGCGGTGACCGTTCCGGAACGACGGAGCACTGCGGTAGTTCCGCGCACCACGGGGTTGTTCTTTCCATTGCCAGTTTCTTCCTGCTCCGTGCCC
>CAZQFG010000241.1:0-4491 GCA_964592515.1 uncultured Chryseobacterium sp.
TCACTGTGCGCAACTACTTGTTGAGCGATGCGCACCAGCGCGGCGAGACCCTGGCGTACGACGCCATAGCGCAGCGCATGTTCGGTCGCCCGGCCACCGAAGCGGCTGCCAATGCACCGGAAGTGGCACAGCGGACGTTCGTGGAACCACCTACCACCACCGTAGAGGTTACTCCGCCACCTTCGGAGCCGGTCGGAGGCAACGCTCAGAACGTTGTTCCCACCATCGTGGCCACAGGTGTTGGCAATGATGGAAGTGCCAACCCGGTTACGACACCCGCGCAGCCCGAGGTGGTCGCTCAACGTGCGCCGGAAAGCGGAGAAGGGGCCGCACCAGCAGCAGTGCCAGCAACGACGACCACACCCGCGAGCGCATCGTTGGACCAGGCCCGCATCGATGCTGAGCGCATGGCCGCTGCTGCCGAGCAGCGTTTGTCGGCCGATCAGCGTTCGCCTGCCGCGCGCTATGAACGATTCCTGTCCAGTGAAGCGGGCAGCCTCACCAGCCTTGAGGCGGCAGACCCCTCCATGGACCCGCAATTGCTCACCATCAAGGCCGAAAGTGCGCGTCGCACCGCTGCCGAACAACAGCAGGACGCCCTGCGACTGCAGGATATGGCCACTGCCTACTCGGATAGCGCGACCACAGCCCGCAAGCGCGACCGCGAGCGTTTGGAGAAGCTCGCCGTGCGTTCGCACATCGGCGCGGATTCACTGCAGTCCGCTTCGGTGGCCAGTGCGGACAAGGCGCGTGAACTGGAGTTGAGCGCCCGGCAGGCGGAGGCATCCCGTGTGATGAGGGAACGCTTGATGAAGTTCTATTACCTCACGCCCGAAGAGCAGTTGATGGTGCAGGATGACACCGACCACAGCCGTTACTTCCAAGCCAAGGCCCAGGCACTGGAGCAGTACAATGCTGCAGATGATGCGGCCCGCGCCGCTACGGGCAACCGCGAGGTCAGCAACGTGCTGCGCGCTGAAGCGAGGACCGCGGAACAGGATGCCACGAACGGCCGCATTCCCGCAGCCGTGGCCGTGGAACGCATGAACGTGCTGAACGCTCGTGCCGACGCGCTTTCGGCCCGCGCCGATTCGCTGGACAATGTGGCCTCCCGCCTGCGTGGCGCTGCGGCCATCAACGAAGCACAGGCCGGTGTGATGCTCCAAGGCATCAATGCCGATCGGTCCACCAACATCATGGCCTTGGAGATGCGCACACGCCGCACCGAACCGATGTTGGCCAGCGCCCGCGCGCCGGCCACCGGCGCCGCAACGGGTGCACCGGTCGCTGCTGCCGCAGCACCTGTTCGTGCAACGGAACCTGTACCTACAGCAGCAGCGGATCGTACCCCGACACCCGATCCTGTCCTGGCCCGAACCGAGGTGCCAACACCGTCAACCGGAACGCAGGGGGGCGAGCGACCGGCGCCCGCAACAGCGGTCCGTCCGGAGCGACCTGCGGTCCCTGCCGACGAACGCCCTTCGACCCTGCGCATGCCTGATGAGCTGGTTACCGACATGTTCGAGCTGCGTCCGGCCACCGAGCGTCGCGAAGAAGCCATCCCCATGGACATGGAACTGCCCAAGGGCATTGTGTTCAAGGTGCAGATCGGGGCCTTCCGCAATGCGGTGCCACAAGAGGCCTTCAGCGACATGACGCCGGTGATGGGCGAGACCGTGGGCAATGGACTGGTACGCTACACCGCTGGCCTGTTCACCGGTTTCGAGCAGGCCGCGCGAGCCAAGGACCAGGTGCGCGACCGCGGTTACCGCGACGCATTCGTGGTGGCCTACCGCGATGGTCAACGAATTCCGTTGGGAGAGGCCATGCGCGCTGCCCGTGCCGAACAGGCCGCCGCACCGCTTGTGGCCGAGCGCGCTCCGGCACCCGCCAACACCGTGTTGGAGCCCGCTGCACAACAGCCCGCCCCGGTGGTCATTCAGCCGCCCACGCCGCCCTTGCCGCCCACCCCGGCCGAGGAAGCCGCACAGGTATTGGCCCGCTACCCGGCCACCGCGCAGGAGATCGTGGCCACTTTCGCTCCAGCGCCTGAGGCCACCAGTTACTACAACGTACCGGGGGCCGCACCCGCCCGCCAAGTGGAGACCGTGAAGGGCCTTTTCTTCACGGTGCAGGTGGGTGTGTACAGCAGGCCCGTTCCGCTGGACAAGCTCTTCAACATCACCCCGCTCAACAGCGAGCTCACCGAAACGCAGAAAGTGCGCTACACCACCGGTCTCTACCTCGATGTGGAAAGTGCCCGTGTGCGCAAGGATGAGGCCGTGGTGCTCGGGGTGAAGGATGCCTTCATCACCGCCTACCTCAACGGCAAGCGCATCCCCATGCGCGAGGCCACCGCCCTGTTGGAGAAGTTCGGCCCGGAGATCCTGGCCAAGCCGTAGGTGAGGGACCCGCGAAGCTGAGTTCTGTTGGCCCCGAGATACACGGCACGGATCGGTACCGCTTAGTTTTGTGCCATCATGCGCGCACATTTCAGCCCCGAGGAGGCCCTGCTCGAAGAAGTGCTCTGCGAGACAGGTCCGGTGAAGGAGATCATTCTCCACAACGATGACGTGAACACCTTCGATCACGTGATCGAAAGCCTGGTGGACATCTGCGACCACGACCCCATCCAGGCCGAGCAATGCGCATGGATCGTGCATTACAACGGCAAATGCAGCGTGAAGCGCGGAACCTTCGATCAATTGGAGCCGCGGTGCACGGCCCTCCAGGAACGCGGACTTTCCGCCGACATACGATGAAACGGACCCTTGTGAAGAGCGCTGCCCTGCTGGCCGCTGTTGTGCTTGTGCAGGCCTGCGCCAAAGTGCCTCTCACAGGAAGGCGGCAGATGAACCTGGTGGGCGAGCCGGAGATCATGGCCATGGCCGCCACGCAATACGGCGAGTTCCTGAGCGCCAATCCCCCGCTGCCTGACAGTGACCAACGCGTACGCCAGGTGCGTGCCATCGGTCGCAAGCTGGCCGATGCCGCCACCACCTTCCTCAATGACAACAGTGCCGGTGATAGGGTGGCCGGGTTCACGTGGGAGTTCAATGTGGTGAACGACAACACCGTGAACGCTTGGTGCATGCCCGGCGGTAAAGTGGTGGTGTACACCGGTATCCTGCCGGTCACGCAGAACGACGCGGGCCTGGCCGTGGTGATGGGCCACGAGATCGCACACGCCATAGCGCGCCACGGCAACGAGCGCATGAGCCAGGCCATGGCCGCTCAGTTCGGCAGCATGACGCTGGAGGTGCTCACGGCCCAGAACCCTGGTGCAGCGCGCGACATCTTCCTGCAAAGTGTGGGCATGGGCAGTGCCTTGGGCATGCTGGCCTACAGCCGCAAGCATGAGACCGAGGCCGACAAGATGGGCCTGGTGTTCATGGCCATGGCCGGTTACGACCCGCGCGAGGCTCCCAAGTTCTGGCAGCGCATGAGCCAGGGCGGAGGGCAGGCACCGCCCGAACTGCTGAGCACGCACCCCAGCGACGAGACCCGCATGCGCGACCTGGAGCAGTACATGCCCGAGGCGCTGAAGTATTACAAGCCGTAAGCGGGCGCGGCCGGTTCCTTTCCTTCCACCGATCTTCGTGGCATGTCGCGCCTTGCCGATCTGCCGAACACCTTGGGCATGCTGCTCTGCGGCCTGTGGCAGGCATTGAGCGCTGCGCTCCGCAGGCTGCTGAAGGTCGCGGGAGCTTTGTTCCTGGTGCTGGCCCTGCTCGCGTTCACCCGTGTGCCCTTTGATGCGCACCGCTGGCTGGGCACCGCGGCAGGGGAGTGCGCCTCGGCACCGGATCTTATTGTGGTCCTTGGAGGAAGTGGCATGCCTTCGGGCCCAGAGTTGTTGCGCCTGCACCGCGCTGCCGAGGTGGCCTTGGAATGGCCGAATGCCACGCTGGCCGTGGTGCATCCCGGTGAACAGACAGCGCTGGAGGCCATGGTCGACGAACTGGTGCTCCGTGGCGTGCACCGTTCACGCATCGTGCCGGTGAACGAGGGTGACAACACCCGGGCGCAGGCACTGGCCGTGGCACGGTTGCTCCCTGGCCAACAGGACCGGCTGGCCTTGGTCACTGCTCCCGAGAACATGTACCGCAGCGTGCTCACCTTCCGGAAAGCCGGGTCGGCAGTAGCGTGCGGCGTGCCTGCGTGGGACCATGCCATGTACCATGCGTTCGCCTATGGCCACCGGGAGATCGGTGGCAAAGGTTGGGTGCCCGACGTGAGCGATGCCCCCGGCCTGCGCTACACCTGGTGGAACTACCTGAAGCTGGAGGTGACCGTGCTGCGCGAGTGGGTGGCCATTGTCTACTACCGCCTGAACGGGTGGATCTGAGCGACTTGCGCCACGCTTCAACTTTTCTTCTTCGTTACGTGGATCCTTTCCCTATCTTCGCAGCCGTTTTTCAGAGGACCCGTAGCTCAATTGGATAGAGCATCTGACTACGGATCAGAAGGTTTGGGGTTCGAATCCCTACG
>CAZQFG010000242.1:0-4434 GCA_964592515.1 uncultured Chryseobacterium sp.
TGAGCCAAGCCGATCGCCATGAACAACGAACGCGTCTTCCGTATGGCCTTCGCCAGCGTGTATCCTCACTACGTCACCAAGGTGGAGAAGAAGGGCCGCACGAAGGAGGAGCTGCATCAGGTGATCACCTGGCTCACGGGCTACGATGAGCAGGCGCTTCAGCAGATCATCGCCGACAAGACCGACTTCCGCACCTTCTTCGCTGAGGCCCCGCGCATGAACCCGAACGCCGCCAAGATCACCGGCGTTATTTGCGGCTATCGCGTGGAGGACATTGAGGATCCCTTCATGCAGCAGATCCGCTACCTGGACAAGCTGGTGGATGAGCTGGCGAAGGGGCGGGCGATGGAGAAGGTCCTAAGGCGGTGAAGTAGGCTGAAGCGATACGTGCGATCGCGTCTTCAGCACCGCCCCACTGGCTTGAAATAAGGATTGCGCATGATGGCGACCTCCACGCGCCGGCATTGCTCCAGCTTGCTTTCAGGGCATCCTGCACCTCCCATCCCCTTCCAGCGCATGCGATCGGCCGCTATGCCTTGCGCGAGGAGGTAGTCGTACACCGCACGCGCCCGCAGTCCTGAGAGATCGTTATCGGTCTGGTAGATGGCCGTCCAGCCAAGGATCTCGAAGCGCAATTCGGGGTAGGACTTCAGCAGGACGGCGAGCTTCTCGAGGTTCTGGGTTGCGCCTTTGCCGAATTTTGCCGTATTGAATTCGAACAGCACCTTGAGGTCGAAGGTGGAACCAGGGCGGAGGCCTTCAATGGGCTCTAGGGCAGACACCGCGAAGTAGATGAGCCGGAGCTTGATCCGGGTGCGCCTGTTCCGTTGCTTGTTCTCTTCGGTCCGGTTGTCGGTGCGGGGCTGGTCGTACGAGAACCCCTCCACGGTCATGAGGCTGTCCACAGCGCCACACCCGAGAAGAAAGGACCGCACCGCCTGGGCCCGCTTGATGGAGAGCGCCTGGTTGCTCGCATGACCGCCCACGGAATCCGTGTTCCCCGAGAGTGTGATCCGGTAATTGTCGCGATCGCGGATATCCACGCAGACTTCTTCGATCGTACGCTGCGCAGCAGTGTCCAAGCTCCATTGGCCTGAAGGGAAAAGGACTTCGCGATGAACGAACCGGTCCTTAACGATCTGGGCGGGCGCGATCGAGGAGGCTAGCATGAAAAGCGCTCCTAGGAGCATGACCTTCACCCAGGGTGCCGATCGGAGCGGCCGTTGATCCCCCATCCGTCCAAGGTAGGCGGTGTAGAACGAACACCGAACTCCGGTCCCTACTGGCTCACCGCATACCGCAGCGCCACCGCGCCCGAGCCGAACTCCTCCCGGCCCACGAGCTCGAGATCGACCATCTTGCTCAGCCCCGCGAACAAGGTGGGCCCGCGACCGACGATGCGCGGATGCACCACGATCTGGTACTCATCGATCAGGCCCAGTTCAGTCAAGGCCATGGCGAGCTGCACGCCGCCCACGCCGATGCCCTTGCCGGGCTGCTGCTTCAATCGCTCCACATACGTGCGCAGGTCGCTGTGCACGAGCTCCGCGTTCCAATCGACGGCCTTCAGCGTGCTGGAGACCACATGCTTCTTCGCCGCGTCGATCGTCCGTGCGAAGGGCAACATCCACTCCGGCATGGGCCATGACACTGGCAGGCGCCACGCGGTCCGCATCATCTCGTAGGTCACCCGCCCGAATAGCAATTCGTCGCACCCCGCGATGTAGTCCATGGCGTTGCGGTGCAGGTCCTCATCCACAACGCCGACGGTGTGGTCGTAGCAGCCGTCGAGGGTGACGTTGATGGAGAAGCGGAGGGGGCGCATGCGACTATGGTCTGCCAAGCTCCAGGTCGGTGATCCAATAGCTGTTCTGTGGCGTGCGGCCGACAACAACAGCCACCGCTTCATTGACCTTATCGGTCGATACGGAGAAGTAGCACCAGCCGATCTCCGCCGCCTTACGCGTTGACCAGTCGAGCATGTGTTGTTCGAGCGCTACACTTACTTCAGGGGATCGCGCCCCGCGGACCATTCGCCCCCAGTCTTCCTTGAGCTTCTCCGCAGGGAAGATCTCCTTGAGCGCAGGTGCCAGAAGTGCATGGGCCTTCTTGAACTTCTGTTCGGTAAGCAATGCGCAGAACTCCGTTGCGAACATGCAATACGGAGGCTCATCGAAATCACCCTCGTCGCCGGAAGGAGCGTCCAACTGGGCATTTCCACGTCCCTGGCACCTGCGGATCATCTCTTCCGCGAGGCTCGCGGTCGCATTTCGCATGCCTTTGCCGTCCGTTTCATCCGAAATGCGGATGATCTCCTCGTACCAGGAGACGGCCTCTTCGAACTGCCCCAATTCCTGCAGAACGTTGCATTTCCAGTTCACCACGGTCGAGTAATTCGGGTCGTACGGCTTCATGAGGGCCAATGCCAAGTCATAGTACGCCATTGCCGCGAGGAGCGTCTTCCGATCCGGTCTTGTGGGGGAGGTCATGTCGCACAGCCTGTTCGCCTTCGAGATCAACAGCGAGGCCCCGTTGAATCGGAACTTGTAGGGCAGGGCGTTGAGGTCGATGGGCTTCATGGTCAGCTGCTAGAGCAGGTCGTGTTGAACGAGAGCGTCGCCCCCGATGGCATCCTTGTTCGCTCGAAAGTACCTGCGCAAGACCCCTTCGACCTTAGCGCTCCCCAGTTCGCTACGAGCGATCGCATCAAGAAGAGAACGCGAGTCTTCGGAGCTCATCTTGGGCATGGACCCTTCAACCCTATTAGCGCCAAGGCCATCGAAAGAGATCCGGAGAAGGGAAACAAGTCCGTCAGCGTCCGTGTCGAAGTCCGCAAAGACACTACCGCCCTGCAAGCACAGACAGAAGCTGCATGGGCGCGTCGGCAACATTGGTTCGGTCTCCATGGCAAAGCTCCCTTGCCAGGTCTGTTCAACCAAGGCCTTGATATCCTTCAGGTCCTGCATGATCGCTTTCCTGATCACACCCTTGAAGAAGACCATGGGCAGCGCCTTCACCATCGCTGCGAAGCCTTGGGGAGCAGTCTCGTGGATGCCGGTGAGCACAACCTGACCATCGCTACCCGAAACGCGGTTCGTGGTGATGAACACGAAGCCGTCCTGTTCTGCGCGGGTCGTGTAGAACTCGTTCTCCTTCGCCTCGGTGATCCACTTCTCCACGGTGGCCGGCTTGCTGAACAGCACGCGCGTCTCCTTCCATTTCAGTCCCACGAGACCGGTCGCCGGCCTCTCCAGCAACTCGATACTCTCCACGCCGCTGAGCAGCTCGGCAAAGCGTGCGATGTCCGTGGTGGCGGCCCAGGCCGCGGCCTTGGTGGCGTTGATGGTGATGGAGGCGGAGACGGTCACGAGGATCTCCTTGGATACGGATCAGAAGCCCACTTCCGGCAATGTTGCAAGGATGGCTGCCAGCTGGGTTCGGAGCACAGGCACATCACTCCTCACAACATCCCACACGGTGTCTGTCTGCACGGCGAAATACTCGTGGATGATCTTGTGCCGCATGCCGATGATCTGCTTCCAGGGCACCTCTGGATGCGCGTCGCGCAGTTCAATGGTGAGCATGTTGGCTGCTTCCCCGATGATCTCGATCTGGCGCGTCACGGCGGAAACCAGCATCTTGTCCGTGACCAGGTCATCTTCGGTGCGACCCGTCATGAACTCGGTCACCGCGTCGCAGGCATCCAGCATGTGCTGAAGCCGCAGCCGGTCACGCCTCGCCTCGCGCATAGATCAGTTGAAGGTCCTTCGTCACGTACGGCTCGATGTACTTGGACAAGGCCCGGCGTGTGACCACATCCACTTTGCGGCCAAGGAGCTCCTCCAGTTTCAGTTGCATGTCCACGAATCCGAGCCCGAACGGCTTCGAGCGGTCCAGGTCCACCAGGATATCGAGGTCGCTGTCCGGCCGGGCTTCACCCCGGGCGAACGAACCGAACACGTAGGCGCGGTCCACCGGGTACGCGGCGAAGAAGCGGCGAAGTTGTTCGCGGGTGGCGTCCGTCAGTTGCATGGGGCTCAGCTCTCCAGCTTGATCACCTCCTGAATGATCGCTGTGTCGAAGTGCGTGGCCACGGCATCCTTCACGTTCGCTTTCAGCTGCTCCAGGTCATCTCCGTCCGTGAAGATGGAGTGTTCCAGCGCGCGGGCCTCGTAGCCACCTTCCGGCGACTCTTCCACAACGAAGATGATCTCCTTCATGCCCACGAAGTTAAGCATGGCCTACTTCGGCTCCCACAGTTCGATCTTGTTCCCCTCCGGGTCATACACCCACGCGAAGCGGCCGTAGTCCTCGTCCATGCGCTTGGGGTCGATGCGCACGCCGGCGGCCTCGAGCTTCTGCAGCAGCCCATCGATGTCCTGCACGCGCAGGTTCAGCATGAATTGCTGCTTGGCGTCGAAGTAGTCGCTGTCG
>CAZQFG010000243.1:0-3710 GCA_964592515.1 uncultured Chryseobacterium sp.
TTTCTTTTGTACCCGGCTCAAATACCTTACGCCCTTGAACGGAATTCCATGAAACGCCTGCGCAGATGGTCCCTTATAGCGAGCTTGTTGTTGCTCGTTGTCTTGCTCACGGCGGCGCTTTTGTTCCCCTATTTGCTCAAGCGCTACATCGAGCGGAACAGCGAGGCTTGGATCAACCGAAAGGTCTCCATTGGACGCATTGTGCTCAATCCGTTCACGGGGGTGTATGCTGTTACGGACTTCGTTTGCTATGAACCAAAGAGCGAACAAGTGTTCGTTCGCTTTGGGAAATTGGGCGTGAAGGGAAGCGTGGTCGATGGGCTGATGAACGACCAGTGGAATTTCAGGGAGGCAGAACTACGCGAACCCTATTTACATGTGGCACAACGTGGCGACCAGTTCAACTTCAGCGATCTGCTCGCCTTGGGTGTGGACGAAAAGGCTGATGCGCAGGAAGCCGATACCAGTGCGGTCTCGTTCTCCGTAGTGGACGTTGCCCTCACCAACGGCCGAGTGGATTATGAGAGCGACCTGTTGCGCGCGCCGGTGCAGCTGATAGACGTGAACGTCACCAGCACGATCATTACCAGCGCAAGTGCCCGTATGGACTTCACCGTTGGTATGGGAATGCCAGATGGTACACGGCTCGATGGTGGCTTCATGATCGACACGGACAGCGCGCTTTATGCGGTGGACGCCCTCTTACGCGACTTCGACCTGGCCGGCTCTTTGCCTTACCTGCAGGACTTCTTTGATGCTGGCCACCTCGCGGGGAAGTTGGATGTTGGCCTGCATGTGCGTCAGAGCTATGCCGATAGCAGCGATCTGGCCCTTAGCGCACACATGGACCTTCGTGAATTCGAACTTCGTGATGCCCAGCAGGAGCACTTGCTTGGTGTTGCTCGTGCGCAGGCATCGTTGGATACACTGGTCGGCGACCACTTCGAGCTCGGTGCCATGAAGGTGGATGGTGCTGACCTTCACTTCGCATTGCTGGCCGACAGCACCGACAACTGGACGCGCCTGATCAAGCTAGTGCCGGACACCACTGCGGGCAGCACCGGTGCCGAGGTCCTTGACGCCAGCGAGAGCAACTACTTCGTGCTTCTCGCGGATTACATCAGCTATCTCGGAAGCACGGTCACTTCCGGTGATTACTCCGCGGAAAGTATTGACATACGCAACGGGCGTGTGCTTTTCGAGGACCACTCCATTCCCCGGCCGTTGAGTTACGAGATCACGGATATCGAAATGCGCGCGCAGCGTTTCACAACGGAGAGCGGATCGGCCCCAGTGACCGCTACGGCCACGTTGAACCATGTTGGCAAGGTGCTGGCCAGTGCGGCCTTCGATCCCAAGGACCTGCGCAACGTGGACCTGCACTTGTTGGTGGACAGCCTGATGATGAACCACCTGGACCCCTACGTGCATTGGTATGCGGCACATCCGGCAGTAGACGGTATGGTGCGATACGAGAGCTGGACCAGCATCCGGAATGGGCAGATCGATTCCAGGAACCAGCTCTACATCGACCGCCTGAAATTCGGCAAGCGCATGGACCAGCACGCGCCCGACATCTATGTGTTGCCATTGCGCTTGGCAGCGGGTCTGTTGAAGGATGCAAAGGGCGTGATCAAGCTGGATGTACCAGTGAAGGGCGACCTGAACGACCCTCAGTTCAAGGTGTGGCCGATCGTGTGGCAGGTGTTGAAGAACCTTGTGGTGAAAGCCGTTACGGCACCAGCAAAGATGCTCGCCAGGTTGTTCGAGGGGGTGGATGAACGTGACCTGGAACAAGTGCGTTTCCAGGAGTTGCAGGCCGATCTTGGCAAACAGCAGTTGCACGGTTTGAATGAACTGACCAAGGCACTTGCTGCGAAGCCGGAACTTGTGGTTGAGCTGGTTCCCTTGGTCGATAGTTTGGCGGAATCGGGACAACTGGCGGTTTTCATGGCGAAGGGTCAGTTCCTGTTCCCTCAGCGCGAGAACCTAACTGCTGCGGATAGTGTGCAGATCGGCCAATTGACCGCACAGGACAGCAGCTTCGTGCGTTGGCTGGAAGGGCGCTCACCGGGCACGAACGACCTGGCGATGCCAGAGCGTTGCCGACACGCTATCGGTCCCGATGCGGTAATGCGCTCGTGGCAGCAACTGGAACGTAAGCGTCAAGAGAAGGTCACACTGTACTTGATCGTCGCCGGCATAAAGCAACCGCGCTTCCGATTTGCTGCGGCCACCAAGGCCGAGATGGCCACCTACGGAGGATCGCCGGGTTACCTTTTCCGTTATGATGCTGGTGATGAGGCCGGGACGAGCAGCGAATAGCTGGCCCGGTTTTACACTGGTTGTCGCCGATCATTCCACCACCACCCGCCGCACTGCCGCACGTTCTGCGCTTTCCAAACGGAGCACGTAACTGCCGGAAGCAAGATCACCAACGGGTAGCGTGAAGGTGCTTTGAGCAGCGACCGCATTGAGTACTTGGCGCCCGTCGCTTGCGAAAAGGGTAATGGTGGTCTGCGAGAAAAGGCCGGATATCACGACATGGTCGCTCGCCGGGACCGGGAAGATCCGCACGGCATCCATGCCCTCGTGGTCGCTCATGCCCACAGATCCGAACGGGTCGATGGGTTGGCAGTGCTCGGCCCAACAACTATCCTGTGTGGCTTCGTTCCAATACCACGCGGCAAGGCAGACCGTGTAAGGTCCGGGCGGTTCGTACAAGTGCGTCACAACGGCGCCGCTGCCCTCCGTGCCATCGCCGAAGTACCAGATCAGACCATCGGCCGGAAGGGTGGTGGATGCACTAAGGATCACAGCCGTTCCCTGGGTCGTTGAGGCGAAGGAACAATCGAAGGTCGGATCGCATGCCGGACCGCCACCCACAGTGATGGTGGTGCAGGTGGTGTCCACGCATTCGCCCCAATCGGCATATAAACACACCCCGTAGGTGCCTGGTGCGAAGAAGTGATCGGCATTGATGCTGCTTGCCGTGCTGCCATCACCGAAGTTCCAGAGGAATTGAGCCGCGCCTTGGTCCGTGGAGCAGTTCTGGAAAAAGTAGGCCCCGTTCTCGAAAGGAAGTGCACTGAAACAAGCCTCAAGCCCAGTGCATGGCGTGCCCCCGCCCACCACCACTTGATCGCAGTCCTCGGTCCAGCACGAATCCTGAAGGGCCTCGTTCCAGTACCAACCGGTAACACAAACGGCGTATGTGCCAGGCGCTGCATACATGTGGTTGGCGGTAGGGCCATAGGCTTCAGTGCCATCGCCGAAGTACCAGATGAAATTGGTGCCGGGCGTGTTGCTCGTGGCGACGAACGTAGCGGTGTTGTTTGGCAGGTTCTCCCAGACCATGGCCACCTCGAACCCAGCGCAGGTAGCGCCACCGACGGTCACGGCCGCACATTGTGTATCGGTGCAGGTGAAAGGTCCGTTGGGTGTCTCGTAGATGCTGATGGCCGTGAGGCAGACCTCATATGTGCCCGAGCCTGAGTATACATGGAATGGCTGGGCGTTGGAGCTTGTTGAGCCATCGCCGAAGTCCCAAAGCCAGGTGGTCTGGAAACCGGTGCCAGTGGTGGCGTTGCTGAACTGGATACCGCCCTCAATGGGGAACGAACTGAAGCCGGCCTGGAGTTGGTCACAATTAACACCCCCGCCCACCACCACTTGATCGCAGTCCTCGGTCCAGCACGAATCCTGAAGGG
>CAZQFG010000243.1:3810-4376 GCA_964592515.1 uncultured Chryseobacterium sp.
GGAATGGCTGGGCGTTGGAGCTTGTTGAGCCATCGCCGAAGTCCCAAAGCCAGGTTGTCTGGAAGCCCGTGCCTGTTGTGGCGTTGCTGAACTGGATACCGTCCTCGATCGGGAACGATGTGAAGCCGGCTTGCAGTTGCTCGCAATCAACACCGCCTCCTGCCACCACCAATTGGTCACAATCCTCCGTCCAGCAAGAGTCCTGAAGGGCTTCATTCCAATACCAACCAGCAACACAAACGGCATAAGTCCCTGGCGCCGCGTAGACGTGATCGGCTGTTGCGCCGAAGGCTTGTGTACCATCGCCGAAGTACCAGATGAAGTTGGTGCCGGGCGTGTTGCTGGTGGCGCTGAAGATGATCGCGTTATTGGGCAGCGGCTCCCAGGTCATGGCCACCTCGAAACCAGTGCAGGTGGCACCACCGACGGTCACGGCCGCACAATGTGTGTCCACGCAAGTGAAGGGCCCGTTCGGGGTCTCGTAGATGCTGATGGCCGTGAGGCAGACCTCGTAGGTGCCCGATTCCGTGTACATATGGAATGGCTGGGCGTTGGAGCTTGTTGAG
>CAZQFG010000244.1:0-4367 GCA_964592515.1 uncultured Chryseobacterium sp.
GGGCCCCAAGGCAGGTTGTTGCCAGCCACACGGCCACGCACCTTCACGTTCATCATCACGTTCGCCGGGATCTGGTCGGGGCTCCAGTTGTTGATGCGGGCGTGGCAGGCACGCGTGGCACCCGTGCCGAAGCCGTCGCTCGTGGCATGGCTGCGGAACTTCGCATAACCATAGGTGCCGTTCGGATCGAAGAACCAGAACTGGTAACCGCTGTTCGCGTTGTTCACACCGAACTGGGCGCTCACCGCAGGGTTCTCGGCCGCCACAATGAACTGGTTGTTCACCCAGTCCATCTTATCGCAGCTGGTGAAGATCAGCTTGTCGGTGCCCAAGGGCAGGCAGAAGCCGCCGTTGTTGATCACCGCGCTCACAGAACCGCTGTTGAAGTTGTCGCGGTTGTCGATGATCCGCTGGTTGTCGCCCTGCGTACGGAGGATGTATCCACCACCGCTGATGCCATCGCCACCGCTATCGAACACGCGCAGCACGAAGCACCCGGTGAACAAACAGCAGGTCTCAGTGGTCGTGACCTCGTTGGGAAAGCCAGCTCCGGAACAGACCACGGCATCAGAACCCCGTTGTACGATCTCGTACGACACTTGTGCACCGAGATCGTCGGTGGTAAGCTCCAGTACAACGGGCTCGGTGCACCCCTCACCATTGCCCGTGCGGATGCCTTCCGTGTAAAGTCCGATCAGATCGGCGGATGCGGCCACGATCAGCGTATCGCTCCCGTGAAGCACGCGCACCTGCACGTCGCTTGCACCTCCACGCGTGGCATCAAAGCTCTCGAACTGAAAGCAGGACGAACCGTCCAAGGACACCGGCACAGTGATCGTGGTGTTCGCCTCGCTATAAGGACCACCACTGCCCACGGTCTGCCCTGCGGAATTGATGATCTTCCAATACACCTCACCCGTCACATCTCCCGTGATCACTTCAACGGTCAGACCACCATCATCCGCGTACTTCACTTCGGTGTCCAGATCGAGCTGGAGGATGTTGCCGGTGGCATCCTGGTCGGGCTGCTCGTTCACGCTGATGATGCGGAACTCCAGATCATCTCCGGGTTGTACATCGGGCACAACTGGCAGCACGGGTTGACGCACTTGCCCGGTCAACGCAGGCACGGCAAGGATCCAATTGAACGAATTCACCATGAGCCCGTTCTTCCAGGTCTCCACCACACAGGTCCCCATGGTGGCAGTGCCCACATTCTGGATCTTCAGCACCGGGGCCGAGGCTCCTTCACAGGGATACTTCAATCCGGCATAGTCCAGGATCTTGGCATCGTAGGTGTTCTGGGCAGTGAGGGAACCTGCGAGCACGAATACCAGCAGGGAAAGGGGCCAACGAATGGTCATGACAAAGGCGGTTGTTCGGCCAAGTTAGCCGACCGCACGCATGCCTGCCCCATAACATTAGTTACAGCCCCCCCTCAGAACCGCAGCACCACACCGCCCAGCACGTTCAATGGCGCCTGCGGGAACAGTGCGACCATGTCCTGG
The DNA here is from genome assembly GCA_964592515.1 of uncultured Chryseobacterium sp. Classification (GTDB taxonomy): domain Bacteria; phylum Bacteroidota; class Bacteroidia; order Flavobacteriales_F; family PHOS-HE28; genus PHOS-HE28. The sequence continues at coordinate 1,509 of CAZQFG010000244.1, forward strand.
CGACGGCCATCGAAGACATAGCTGTACACCCAGCCATTGTTCTCGTACAGCTCGCTGAAGAGGTTGCGCACGGTGAGGTTGAGGCCCAAGGAACGTTCTCCCTTGCCCTGCAGCGTCACGTTCAAGCGCAGGTCGTTCACCACATAGGCATCGAGCATGCGATCTGCGCTCGACGTGTTGTCCAAGTACTGTTCGCCCACGTACTTGGTCACCAGGGCCACTTCGGCATGCCCTTGTTCGGGGCGTTCCCAAATACGGCAGACCAGTTCACTGCCAACAATGACGTTCGGCGAGAAGGCGATGTCCGTAGTGCCCAACGCGTTGGTCTGCTGGCCACCGTTGTCCCAATCGTCCACGTATTCGGTGAAAGCGGTAATGCGGTTGCTGCTGAAGGTGGCGTTGGGGCGCCAGGTGAAGCGGCGCGCGAACTGCACTGCACCGGTAAGCTCCACACCTGCCCTATAGCTTCTGGCCACGTTGGTGCGCAGTGCATAGCCTACATCATTCAGTTCACCGGTGAGCACCAATTGGTCCGAGTAGTCCATGTAGTAGCCATTGATGCCGAACGCCAGGCGCCCACTGCGCCGCTCATAACCCAGCTCGTAGTCGATCATGCGCTCGGGACGTGGACGGCTTTGCGGGCTGCTCTCGATCAGATCGCTGCGGTTGGGCTCCCGATTGGCAAGGGCGATGCTGGCATAGAGGCGACCACCTTCATGCACCTTCCATTGTGCGCCCGCCTTGGGATTGAAGAAGGTCCACGAGGCATCCTGTGTCACATTTTCCAACGCGTTGTTATACCCGAGGAACTCGTGCGCGACGGACCGCACCTGTGCATCGCCGAAGAGATCGATGCGCTCGTTGATCGCATAGGTGAACTTGGCGAAAGCATTGGCGTCCGTCTTGGTGCCATTGTTATCGTAGTAGCGCTGCCGGATGTCGCTATCGCCCGCCCACTGCGCCCAAATGACCTCGCCGAAGTGGTCGCCATCGTACTTGCTGTAGCTACCTCCGATGGCCAGCCGGTGTGACCCGAACCGTTGCTCATAGGTGGCGTTCGCGCCGTCCATCGTGTTATCAAGCCATCGCCGACGGATGACATCGCCCTCGGTGATGACGGTATCGCCCACCGCAATGGGACCGATGCCGTAGCGCTGTAGGTCATCATTTTCGCGATACTGCTCGTAGAAACCACTGCCAAGCACACGGAACAACGTAAGGTTGAAGGTGCCGTGCGCACCCACCTGCTGATCGAAAAGCAGCTGGTAGTGGGTCTGGCGATAGTCGTCCACCTGGTTGTCGTAGGTGTACGGATTGTAGGTGCGGTTGGTGTCGATGACCTCGCGCGGCACACCTTCCCAGGCCTGGTAGGTGACCTCGTGCCCGCTCATGGTGAAGAAGCGCAGTGATCGTGTGCGCCCCAACCAAGCGGCCTGCAATTGATAGCTCTTCAGATCGGCCGTGGCGCGGTCGATGTAGCCATCGCTGGTGATGTTACTGAGGCGACCATCGATGCTGAAGGAACCCAGCTTGCCACCTTCGCCCACACCCAGCAGTCCGGTGCCGAAGCGCGCGAATTGGCGCCGGGTGCTGTATGACCCCATGAACACGCCCAGTTCACCGAAAGCCTTCTCGCGGATGGTGCTACTGCGCATGTTGATGCTTGCCCCGAAGGCCCCAGGTCCGTTGGTGCTGGTGCCCACGCCTCGTTGCACTTCAATATCCTCTAGACCACTCGCCAGGTCGGGCATGTTCACCCAGAACACGGCCTGGCTCTCGGGATCGTTGATGGGCACACCGTTCAGTGTGACATTGATGCGCGTGGCATCACTGCCACGGATGCGCAGACCGGTGTAGCCGATGCCCGTGCCCGCATCGGTGGTAGTGACCACACTGGGTTGAAGGTCCAGCAGGACCGGGAGGTCAACGCCCGTATTGATCCGCTGGAGCTCTTCACGCGTCACCTTGCTCTGTGCGAAGGGCGCACGTTCACCGGCACGCAGAGCGCTCACCTCGGCCTCGCGCATCAGCACGGCCATTGGACGCATCAAAAGCTTCAGGTCCATTTGGTCGTTGGTCAGTTCCAACAGGGTGTCCACCGGGTGGTAGCCCACGTACGAAAGGCGCAGTCGCAGCGGGCCTTGGCGCAGACCGGCAAGCACGAAGCGCCCCTCGCGATCGGTCCAGGTGCCAAAACGTTGATCCTCCCCTGCCACCACGCTCACGGCGTCGAGCGGGCCGGTATCAGTGGCAGTAACGGTGCCGGTGAGGCGGACCTGTGCAAAAAGAACGGTCGGCAGCAGAAGGCCGAGGAAAAGCGCAGAACGATAGTACATGTGGCTCCGTGTTCGTTGGTCGCTTCACGGAGGTGCACCGCAGTGGTGGCCTTGTTCTGCTCCCTTCGCAGCATTACCTGCGCAGGTTCGATGGGTATGATCTCAGCCCGCCTATCGGAGGGCACCCCAGTGTGCGACGATGCAAAGCTAACAGGGGAAGTGGGAAATGGTTCGGGGAGTGAAATGCTTATTCACCGCAAAGACGCAAAGCGCGCAAAGGGGCACAGAGAGGAAGGCTGGTTCACCGCAGAGATCTGCCGTTCGGCGGACAAAGGGGCGAGGAGTTAAATGCTTATTCACCGCAAAGTCGCAAAGCGCGCAAAGGGGCGCGGAGGAGAATGCGGGGCTCACGCGGAGGCGCGGAGGGAGGGGAGGAAATGCGGGTTCACTGCAGAGGCGTAATGAGCGCTAAGGGGCGTGGAGGGGAACACAAAGACCAGCTCACGCTCCCGAGGCCTCGGGAGAACGCGGAACTCCGTCCTAGCCCACTCGCACGCGATGGATGTGATCAGCCTTTGTAGAA
>CAZQFG010000245.1:0-4256 GCA_964592515.1 uncultured Chryseobacterium sp.
CTTGACACCCGCTGCTGGTGCCGCTGGGGTGATCAAGACCGCGCTAGCGCTTCGTGAGGAAGTGATCCCGGCGAACGTAGGCTTCGAGACCCCGAACCCCGCGATCGACTTCGCGAACTCACCCTTCAGGGTCCTGACTGAAAGCGAGGCTTGGTCGCGTGTGCCGGGTACGCCACGCATCGCTGGTGTATCCAGCTTCGGTGTGGGCGGAACGAACGCACACGTGATCCTCGCGGAGCCACCGATGGCCGTTGCTTCCAGCGCATCGAGGAGCAAGCAACTGTTCATGCTGAGCGCCAAAAGCAAGACCAGTCTCGATGCCATGACGGACAACCTCCGTTCATGGCTCGAAACGCACCCGAAGGCTTCCTTGGCGGATGCAGCATACACGCTGCAAGTAGGCCGCCGCCATTTCAAGCACCGCCGCCTTATCGTGGGTGGCAGCCATGCTGAAGTAATCGAGGCCATCGCCAACAAGGACACTAACCTGATCGGTACACGCGAATTGCACGAGGCCGCGCCCGGCGTGGTCTTCATGTTCCCCGGCCAAGGTTCGCAATACGTGAACATGGGCCGCGACCTCTCCGCGAGCGAACCCGTCTTCAAACAACACTTCGACCGATGCTGCGAACTCTTCAGCAAGGAGTTCGGCACCGATCTCAAGTCCATCATCTTCCCGAAGGCCGGCGAAGAGGAGAAGGCCGCTGAGCAACTGAAGCAGACGGTCTACACGCAGGCCTCGCTCTTCACCATGCACTACAGCCTTGCGAAGCTGTGGATGCACTGGGGCATCACGCCCGACGCCATGATGGGCCACAGCATCGGCGAGTTCGCCGCAGGCTGCCTGGCCGGTGTGTTCTCGCTGGAGGATGCCGTGAAGCTGGTGGCAAACCGAGGGCGCATGATGCAGGACCTGCCCGGTGGCAGCATGCTCAGCGTGCGAGCGGCGGAAGAGGATGTGATGAAGAAACTCCCCGCTGGATGCAGCATCGCGGCGAACAACGGTCCGCAGTTGTGCGTGGCCAGTGGTCCGCACGAGGCGATCGCGAAACTGCAGGCCGAACTGGTGCAGGATGGCATCACCTGCAAACTGCTCGTGACCAGCCACGCCTTCCACAGCCCCATGATGGATGCCATCGTGGAGCCTTACAAGAAGTTGGTGGAGAGCGTGAAGCTGAGCGCACCGCGCATCCCGATCGTCAGCACCGTCACCGCCGAATGGCTGAAGGACGACGAGGCCACTTCATCGAAGTATTGGAGCGATCACCTGCGTGCCACGGTGCGTTTCGCACAAGCCGTGAAGTTCGCATGGACGGATGCCGATCGCGTGATGCTTGAAGTGGGGCCTCGCACAACGGCGACCACGCTCGCGCGCCAGCAAAGCACCGACAACAAGAAACAAGCAGCCGTACCCTCGCTGGGTGATAATGCAGGCAACGGCAATGAGCTCATGCAACTGCTGAAAGCCGTGGGTGGCCTGTGGCAAAGTGGTGTACTGATCGACTGGAGCAAGTTCTACGAGCGGGAGGAAAGGCACCGCATCTCGATGCCGACCTACGCCTTCGAACGCATCCGTCACTGGGTGGATCCCGTGGCGATGGTGGCCGATGGCGGTCGTGCCATTGCAAGCACCACGATCGAAGCCCCTGTTCCGAACAGTGGCGACGCGAACCTTTCCCCCAAGGAATCGCTGATCGCACAGATCAAGCATTTGCTGGAGGAGAGCTCAGGCCTTGAATTAGCCGAAGCCAGCAACGAGGAGACCTTCCTGGAAATGGGCCTCGATTCGTTGTTCCTGACGCAGGTGGCGACATCGTTGAGCAAGAAGTTCGGCGTGAAGATCTCGTTCCGTCAATTGAATGAGGAGCTGCCGAACCTGGACAAGCTGGCGGACCATATCCTGCCCCATTGGAACGGCGGTGGCGCGGCCACAGGGGTCGACCATGGCCGACCCGCAGCCGCCGCAGCGCCTGCCTTGAATGCTTTGGAAGATGCCCCAGAGCTGAAGAAGGTCTTCGGTGCACAAGCGCGCATCAGCAAGGAGAAGGTCGACGACATGACGCCACAACAGCGCGCGTGGTTCGATGCCTTCGTGAAGCGCTACGTGGCGAAGACCGCGAAGAGCAAGGCCTTCACCCAGGAGAACCGCAAACCGATGGCCGACCCGCGCGTGGTCACCGGTTTCAAGCCGCAGACGAAGGAGCTCATCTACCAAGTGGTGGTGGACAAGAGCAGCGGCTGCCACCTATGGGATATCGACGGCAACGAGTACGTGGACATCCTCAGTGGATTCGGTTCATCGATGTTCGGCTATATGCCCGACTTCATCAAGGAGGCCTGCCACAAGCAGATCGACACCAGTGTGGAGATCGGCCCGATGCACCCGCTCGCGGCGGAAGTATCGAAGCTGTTATGCGAACTCACTGGTGCTGAACGCGCAGCCGTTTGCAACACCGGATCCGAAGCCGTGCTGGGCGCGATGCGCATGGCCCGCACGGTCACCGGCCGAAGCCTGATCATCTCCTTCAGCGGCAGCTACCACGGCATCAACGATGAAGTGATCATCCGCGGAAGCAAGAGCAAGAAGAGCTACCCCGGTGCGCCCGGCATCATGCCGCAGGCCGTAGAGAACATGCTCGTGCTCGACTACGGCACGCCCGAGAGCCTCGAGATCATCAAGCAGCGTTGCCACGAAGCAGCGGCCGTGCTCGTGGAACCGGTGCAGAGCCGTCGCATGGAGTTCCGCCCCGTGGACTTCCTCCGCGAGGTGCGCCGCATCACGCAGGAGAACGGCACCGCCCTGATCTTCGATGAGGTGATCACCGGTTTCCGCACGCACCAGAACGGAACGCAAGGACTGTTCGGCATCCAGGCCGACATCGGCACTTACGGCAAAGTGATCGGCGGTGGCATGCCCGTGGGCGCCATGATCGGCAAGAGCGAATGGATGGACGCCCTCGACGGCGGCCACTGGCAGTACGGCGACGATAGCGTGCCTCCCGCAGGCGTGACCTACTTCGCTGGCACCTTCGTTCGCCATCCGCTGACGATGGCCGCGATGAAGGCCTCGCTGGTCTACATGAAGAATGAAGGACCAGCCTTGCAAGAGCGCCTCAACACCATGACGGAGGACATGGTCGCTCGCGTGAACGGCCTCTTCGATCAGTACCAGCTGCCCTACCGCTGGGTGAACTTCGGCAGCGCTTTCAAGACGAAGTACGACGAGAGCGTCAACTACACCGAGCTCTTCTTCATGCTGATGCGCTACCACGGCGTGCACGTGCTGGACTTCCCGCACTTCATCACCACCGCGCACACAACGGCCGACATCGAGTTCATCATCAGCGCGGTGGAGAAGACCTGCAAGGAGCTGCGCGAGAGCGGCTTCATGCCGGAACGCACCTACCCCATTCCGGTGGTGAACAGTGTGCTGGGCGGACATGTGCGCAAACTGAGCGAACGTGTGATCAGTGCCATGGAGCCGCCGGTGCCAGGTGCTCGCATGGGCCGCACGCCGAAGGGCGAACCCGCGTGGTTCGTGCCCGATCCGAAAAGGCAAGGCAAGTACCTCATGATCGAGCAGGACGAGAATTGATCGAGCATTATGGAGAAGTTCATCCAAGAACCACGATTCGTAGCCGTTGATTTCGACCCCTTCACCGGGCCGGCCATCGAGCGCACCATTCCCACAACGGAAGCGCAACGCGAAGTGCTCACCGCCTCCGAGATGGGCGTTGATGCGAGCTGCGCTTACAACGAGAGCGTTTCCCTCGAACTGAAAGGAATGCTCGACCAAGCCGCCATCGACCGCGCGATGCATGAGCTGGTGAAGCGCCACGAATCGCTGCGCGCCACGCTTAATGCCAGCGGCACGCGTATGCTGGTGACCGATGAAGTGCGCTTTGCACTGCTCTTCACGGACCTGTCATCGCTAAGCGGATCAGAGCGCACCAAACAGCTCGACGCCATCGCGCAGAAGGACATGACCACGCCCTTCGACCTGCGCAACGGCCCGCTCTTCCGGGCGCAGTTGATCAAGGTCGCTGGCGATGCGCACCTGCTTCGGTTGTGCGGCCACCACGTGGTGTGCGATGGCTGGAGCCTCGGCATCATGATGGCCGAGATCAGTGCGCTCTATAATGCTGCGAAGAGCGGTGGCGCACCGAAGCTGCCCGAAGCGAGCACCTTCAGCGAGTACAGCGTCGCCACCATCGACTTCGCGAAGAGCCCGGAGCATGCGAGCGTTGAGCGCTATT
>CAZQFG010000246.1:0-2164 GCA_964592515.1 uncultured Chryseobacterium sp.
TACTTGCCCTGCTGCTTCAGCATTTCGGCCACGTAGAGGTACGAGATGGGGTCGTCATATTGGGCCTTGTTGGCCTTTTCGTACCACACCTGCGCCTGCTGCACATCGCCCAGGGCGCGATAGCTCTCGGCCACTTTGAAGATGAGCTCGGCCTTGGTGCTGGCCTTCTTCTCCACCGTGTAGGCTTTCTTGTAAAGCTCGATGGCGTTGAAGTAGAAACCCTTGCTGAATGCCTGGTCGGCCTCTTCGGCCAAGCGGCTCTGGGCAAAGGCCGCAGTGGTGAACAACAGGCTTACAAGCAGGCTTCCCAGGATCTTCCGTGTGATCATCTCGTTGGATCTAGATCTGTTCCGGTTACTAACGTGGTCCGGGCGAAGATAAGGAGATCCCCCAATGGCGAAAGTCCAACATTGAATGAACGGGAAAAGGGCCCTTTCGGACCCTTTCCCCCTTTGATGCATAATTCAGCCGGTCAGCGCGTGAACATGAGCTCGCGCATCTTGGGAAGTGGCCATAGTTCATCGTCCACCAGCAGTTCGAGCTTGTCGGCGTGGTAGCGGATCTTCTCCAGGAAGGGCTTCACCTTGTCGCAGTAAGCAATGGCCTTGTCGCGAGCGTCCTCCAGATTGTTGGCCTTCTTGCGTGCCTCGATCATGTCGTCCACCATGGTCACAATGGTGGCAATGTGCTCACTGATCTCCTCGATCAGCTTCACCTGCACCGCGGTGGCCTTCTTGGCCTTCTCGGGGGCCAGCACTTCGCGCAGGCCACGCACGTTCTCGATGAGGCGGTTCTGGTAGGTGATGGCCGTGGGAATGATGTGGTTCTGAGCCAGATCGCCCACCACACGGCTTTCGATCTGCACCTTCAGCGTATAGCTGTGCAGTTCGATCTCGTGGCGAGCCTCCACTTCCACCGGGCTCAGCACACCCATTTCGGCGAACAGGGCCTTGGTCTCCTTGCGCTCCCACACGTCCAACGCGCGTGGCGTATCGCGGATGTTGCTGAGACCACGGCGGGCGGCCTCCTTCACCCACTCTTCGCCGTAGCCGTTGCCCTCGAAACGCACCGACTTGCTGCTGGCGATCAGGTCGCGGATCACGCGCAGGATGGCCTCGTCCTTCTTCACGCCCTTGTCGATCAAGGCATCCACGCTCTTGCGGAAGCTGCGTAGCTGCGCGGCCACAATGGTGTTCAGTACCGTCATGGCGCCGGCACAATTAGCGCTGCTGCCCACGGCCCGGAACTCGAACTTGTTGCCAGTGAAGGCGAACGGACTGGTTCGATTGCGATCCGTGTTGTCCAGCATCACTGATGGAATGCGGCCGATATCCAGCTTCAGTTCGGTCTTGCGGTCAGGCGTCATGGCGCCTTTAATGTTCTTCTCCAGGCCATCGAGCAGGTTGCTCAAGTGCTCGCCAATGAAGGCGGAGATGATGGCCGGGGGGGCTTCGTTGGCACCCAAGCGGTGATCGTTGCCGGCGCTGGCGATGCTGGCGCGCAGCACATCGGCGTACTGGTGGATCGCCGCGATGGTGTTCACGAAGAAGGTGAGGAACTGCAGGTTCTCCTTCGGCGTTTTGGCGGGACGCAACAGGTTCTTGCCCGTGTTGGTGGCCAGGCTCCAGTTGTTGTGCTTGCCGCTACCGTTCACGCCGGCATACGGCTTCTCATGCAACAGCACACGGAAGTCGTGCTTGTGCGCCGTCTTCTCCATGATGTCCATGAGCAGCACGTTGTGGTCCACGGCGAGGTTCATCTCCTCGAACACCGGGGCACACTCGAACTGGTTGGGGGCCACCTCATTGTGGCGGGTCTTCACAGGGATGCCAAGTTTGAGCGACTCGGTCTCAAAATCGCGCATGAAAGCACGCACGCGATCGGGGATGCTTCCGAAATAGTGGTCCTCCAACTGCTGGCCCTTGGCGGGAATGTGGCCGAAGAGCGCGCGACCGCTCATCATGATGTCCGGACGGGCGAAGTACAGGGCCTTGTCGATCAGGAAATACTCCTGCTCCCAGCCCAGGGTACCGATCACCTTGGTCACATCCTTGTCGAAGTACTGGCACACGGCGGTGGCCGCCTCATCGATGGCCCGGATGGAGCGGAGCAGCGGCATCTTGTAATCGAGCGCCTCGCCGGTGTAGCTGATGAAGATGGTGGG
>CAZQFG010000246.1:2264-4231 GCA_964592515.1 uncultured Chryseobacterium sp.
GCAGCGGCATCTTGTAATCGAGCGCCTCGCCGGTGTAGCTGATGAAGATGGTGGGGATGCACAGCGTACGACCGATCACGAAGGCCGGGCTGCTGGGGTCCCAGGCGGTGTAGCCACGCGCCTCGAAGGTGTTGCGGATGCCGCCGCTGGGGAAACTACTGGCATCGGGCTCCTGCTGGACCAGCATGCTGCCATCGAAACGTTCAATGCTGCGGCCATTGCCAACAGGCTCGAAGAACGCATCGTGCTTTTCTGCACTGAGGCCCGTAAGGGGCTGGAACCAGTGGGTGTAGTGCGTTGCTCCTTTGCTGGAGGCCCACTCCTTCATACCACTGGCCACCTGGTCGGCCAATTTGCGATCGATGCGCTCGCCATGCTGCACCGCCTGGCGGACAGCGTAGTAGGCCTCCTCGGTGAGGGACATGCGCATGGCGTCCTCATTGAAGACGTTGGTGCCGAAATAGTCGCTGATGCGCGCACCGGGCGGGTCCACGAAATGGGGCTTGCGGTCCAGTACATCCTCAAGGGCCTTCAGTCGCAATTGGGGGGTAGCCATGGAAAAAGTGTGTTTTTCTGGCGCGAAGGTATTCAAACGATGGGGGTGTTACCGAAAATGACACATCATTCTTTACGAACACCCCCTGAAAACTTCGACCACCCCAGCAAGAAAAACACAAATAGCCCATTCATGTCACCACGAACGAGGTCTGGAACAGAGATGATTGAAGATATGATCAGCCGCGCTGGAGCACCAGCACCACAAAGGCCACATAGGCCAGCACCAGAAGTGCGCCCTGCCAACGACCGATCTTGTCACCCAGTCGCATCAATGGATACAGCGCAAGGGAGATAATCAGCATGGCCATGATATCGAGCGCAAAACCGGAACGACCCAGCTCGATGGGCTGTAGCATGGCTGAGATGCCGATGATGCCGAGGAGATTGAAGATGTTCGACCCGATGAGATTGCCCAAGGAGATGTCGGCCTGCTTGCGCATGGCGGCCAGCAACGACGTGACCAGTTCGGGCAACGACGTGCCCACCGCCACCACGGTAACGCCAATGAGCTGCTCGCTGACCCCCATTCCGCGGGAGATGCCCACGGCCCCTTCAACGAACCAATCCGCCCCTTTGGCCAACCCCAAAATACCAACCGCCAACATGAGCAGCGAACGCCATAGCGGGTAGCGAGCAGTAACGCTGGCGGAGTCCTCCGACCGGGCCGAAGCGCGGCGCGAGGAAACAACCATCCAACCGACATACACGACCAACAAGAGGAAATAGACCAAGCCTTCCCAGCGAGAGAACCTATCGTCCCCGAGGAGATACCAGAAGGCGATGGAAACGGCCATCATCACCGGCCAGTGGATGCGGCGGGCATCTCGGTCCACCTCAATGGGGAAGATGACCACACAGATGCCCAGGATGAAGCTGATGTTCACGATGTTGGACCCAACCACATTACCGATGGCAATGGCGGAACTCCCTTTCATGGCCGCGATCAGGCTTACGAGCAACTCAGGCGCCGAAGTTCCCATGGAGACCACTGTCAGGCCGACCACCAAAGGCGAGATGCGTGCCCGGAGGGCAAGGTCGACCGCGCCACGGATCATCACCTCGGCGCCGATCACCAAGGCAACAAGACCACCCAGAGTGAGCAGGATGTCCATCATGGCTTCTCAGAGGGTTCAGTTCCGGTGGAGGTGGGAGCAGGCGTGTCCTCGGCTATCGGCATCTGCCGTTCATATTGGTCCTGAAGTGTCCGGCGCTGTTCCTCCACGGTACGGCGCACATCGTTGGCCCCACGTTGGATCTCCCGCTGCACTTCGTTGCTCGCATCGCGCACCTGGCGCATGGTTCGACCGAGGGTACGTGCAATGTCCGGTATCCCTTTCGCACCGAAGAACATCAGCACGAACAGGAGGATGACCATGAGCTCTCCCCCACTGATGTCGAACAATAGTACA
>CAZQFG010000247.1:0-2457 GCA_964592515.1 uncultured Chryseobacterium sp.
TTCATCGTTGCCCGTGGCGAAAATGTTCTTTTTGATGGCCATGGCCAGCGTGCCTGCGGGCAGCGCGAAATCTGTTGCGCCCTCCAGCACCGGGCTCTTGGGGAACTCGGCCCCATTGAAGCCTGTCATCTTGTACTTGCCCTGCTCGCTGCTGATCTCCACACCATGGTGCTTGCCATCAATGGTGAAGGTGAGCGGCTGCTCGGAGAAGGCCTTCAAGGTGTCCAGCAGGATACGCGCCGGAATGGCCACGCTGCCCTTGTCCTTGGCCTCCACGGCCATGGTGGCGGTAATGGTGGTCTCCAGGTCGCTGGCGGTGACAGTAAGCTGCTTGCCGTCGATCTCGAACAGGAAATTGTCCAGGATGGGAAGGGTGTTGCTGCTGGCGAGCACGCCCTGGAGCAGTTGCACTTGCTTCAGGAGGGCGCTGCTTGATACGATGAATTTCATCGGGGTGTACAATGTTTATGAAGCCGCGAAGTTAGCCGGGCACCCCCGGGCCATCCGCCCTAGTTTTCAACACGGAGGCCCCTTTTTCCACAGCGGTGTATAACCCGGTGCCGCCTTACGGCATCAAGGCTTCCACGGGCTGCAGGATCCGGTCGGTGTATTGCCGCTGCACCACCACCAGCAGGGTGTCCTGGATCAGGGCGCGCATACGCAGCCGGTCGTGCAGCAGCTTGGGCATGCCGAACTCAGGCTCTTCGCCCGTGTAGGGCATGTGCCAGTATTTAACGGTGCCGGCCTTGCCATTGCGGTCCGTGGTGCGCACAATGAAGTTGGGTGGCGTGACCAGCAGTGAATCGCGCGAAGAGGGCCTCAGGCTGCGGTCGATGTATTCGTAGTTGAATTCCTGGAAGGGGAGCAGGGAGCCCTTCACGAACACAGTGTCCATGGGCAGTGCACGGCCTTCTCCGTCCAGCAGTCTCACCCGGCCGTTATCCGCTTGCTCTATCCGGTAACGGTTGGCACGGCGTTCGGGTTGCTCCACTTCCACCGCGGCCAGCTCGTAAAGGTCCTTGTAGCGGTACACCGCATTGTCACGCCAGAGGTCCGTTTCGGTGTGGAACCGTGTGCTCAGGATCCCCGTGAAGCCTGTCATGCCGAGGATGAACGGCACACTGCTGCGCCCTTCTTCGTTCTCCAGGATGGCGTAGGTGCCGAAATGGTCCTTGGTGCCGTGTCCCACGATCCAGGTCTTCACCGGACGCTTGCCGCCTTGATAAACCTCCACCTTGCGGGCCGCAGAGCCCATCACCTTCAACACCATCGCCTCGGCGCTCTTGGGCACAGGGCTTTTCACTTCCACGCGCTTGAAGGTGCGCAGCAATACGCCCACCTCGTGCTGGCGCGCCGCGAACACGCCGTTCACGGTCCAGCCCTGTGCGGTGCGACGCAGGTCGATGCTCTTGCCCTGTTTGTCGGCGATGAATATGCGGTCGATGGATGCGGTGTCCTCCACCACGAAATCGCTCAGGGGCTTGGCCAAGGTGGTGGGCCGGTTGGTGCGGTACAGCCAGAACGCGGCCAGGCCCAGGGCCAGCAGCACGATCAGCAGGAGGATGCGACGGTTCATGGGTCAGTTGGCCTTGGGGGCGTTGGCGCGACGGCGGCGCACCAGGTTGAACAGGATGCCGATCACAATGCTCAGTGCTACCGGTACCATCGTGTTCACCAGTTGCCAGTGTAGCCGGTCCTCCACAATGCGACTTGCATCCAGTTGGCGCAAGGTGATCTGCCGCGAGCGGATGCTGATGAGGCTCTGGTCGTCCAGCAGGTAGTTCATCGCGTTCATCAGCAGTTCGCGGTTGCCGTAGAGCTTGGCATTGGCGTACCGGTCGAAGCCCAGCATGTAGTACATGCCTTTCGCGGGGTCCACACGGTTCACGATCACATCGCCATCGCTGATCACCAGTTGCGCGGTGCGCTTGCCTTGTTCGCGGTAGCCCACCGTGGGGTCCTGCGTGAAATTGGGCGGAAGGCGGTCCTTGTAGGCACTGGTGAAGGGACCTTCCAACAGCACGGCCACCGGCATGTGCGGGGTGCTGCGCTTCTCGAAGCCCATGTCCATCTCCACGATGTTCAGGCTCACGCGCACCGGGTTGCGCTGTGCCAGCGAGCGGGGCGAGGTGGTGAGCAGAATGGTCTTGCGCAAGCTGTCCGTGCCAATGGTGTCCAGCGTGCTGGCGAAACGCAGGTGTACCGGATCGATGTTGCTGACGATGGGGTGCTGTGCCTGCGGGATGAGCACCGGCTCGAAATACCATGGGAATCGTTCCAGTTTGCGCTGGTTGCCGTAGGGCTGCGTGTAGATCTCGATCGGCGCACAGCTCTGGTCCAGCACCAGGTCCTTGTTGATGCGCACGCCATAGGTGAACAGCAGCTCGTCGATGCCCAGGTCGAGCGGCGTGGCAATGGAGAACTGGTTCTTGCGCAGGCTGTCCAGGTTGGCGTTCA
>CAZQFG010000247.1:2557-4228 GCA_964592515.1 uncultured Chryseobacterium sp.
AGCGGCGTGGCAATGGAGAACTGGTTCTTGCGCAGGCTGTCCAGGTTGGCGTTCATGGCATCCACCAACCACAGCACCTTGCCGCCGTTCATCACGAACTGGTCGATCACATAGCGGTCGCGACCGGTGAAGAGGCTGTCGGGCTTGGCCACCACCAGCGCGTCGAAGTCGTTCACGCGGTAGCTCATGCCTTCCACCTTGCGGCTCAGGGCGTCCAATCGGTCTTCAATGCGCACTTCCTCCACGTCGTACAGCTCTTTCCACGCGGTGGTCATGTCCATCACGGCCATGCCTCCGGCCTCGCCATGTCCGGCCAGCAGGGCGATCCGTGGTCGGCGTGCCGAGGTGGCCTGGCGGATGGCGCTCGCCAGCTCGTACTCCAGGTTGTTGATGGAGCGGTTCACGATGTCCGCATCGGGCGTGCGCAATTGGGTCTTCAGCAGTTGCACGGGCACGGTGCGGTCGCGGTAGGTCACCAACGCGCCGGGGAACACGATCACTTCGCTGTAGCCGGCCTTTTCGCGCACACGGATGCTGCTGTAAGTAAGCCCGGCCTTCTGCAGCTGGTCGTAGAACTCGTTGCGGGTCTTCGCATCAGTGCTCTCACTTGGGTCAACGAAGCTGTACTGGATGTTGTCGCCGGCATGCACGCGGAGCTCGTCCAGCAGGTCGCGCGTGGCCTGCGAAAGGCGTTGCAGGTCGGCAGGCAGTTCGCCGGTCAGGTACACTTTCACGTACACGATGTCCTCCAGTCCGCCCGCCAGCGTTTCGGTGGCAGGGGTCAGGGTGTAGCGCTTCTCACTGGTCAGGTCGGCGCGCAGGCGGAAGAAGCTGCCGATGTACAGCACCAGCAGCACGATACCGATGCCGATGCCAAGCTCCAGCAGGTCGCCGCTGCGCACACTGCGTGCCTTTTTCGTTGTTGCAGTGCTGCTCATCACCACGTGCGGCTTTGGAGCGCGGTGCGCGTGAGCAACAGGAAGATCACGATCACGCCCAGGAAGTACAGGGCGTCGCGCAGGTCCAGCACGCCCCGGCTCATGCTGAGGTAATGTGCCTGGATGCCGATGGATTTGATCGGTCCCTCTAACGATCCGAAGGCCTGGAAGTCGGCCACCAGATCGAAGCCGAGGTAGAGGAAGAAGCAGCCGAACACCGCGATCAGGAAGGCCACGATCTGGCTGTCGGTGAGCGCCGAGGCGAAGATGCCGATGGCCGTGAAGCACGCCGCCAGGAAGAAGAGCCCGATGTACGAGCCCACGATGCCGCCCGTATCCAGATTGCCCTTGGGCATGGCCAGTTCGCCCAGCGACCACCAGTACACCAGCGTGGGCAGCAGGGCCAGCAGCACCAGCATGACCGCCGCGATGTATTTGGCCAGCACCACCTGCAGCTCGGTCAGTGGCTTGGTCAACAGGAACTCGATGGTGCCCGTGCGCCGCTCTTCACTGAAACTGCGCATGGCCACCGCCGGTACCAGGAATAGGAACACCCAGGGCGCAATGAAGAACAGGGGACCGAGGTCGGCGTAGCCTTTGTCCAGCAGGTTGTCCGGGAACACCCACAGGAACAGGCCCGTTAGGAGCAGGAAGACCACAATGACGATGTGGCCGATGAGGGAGCCGAGGAAGCCCCGGAGCTCTTTGAGGATCAGTGCCGTCATGCCGGAAA
>CAZQFG010000248.1:0-4211 GCA_964592515.1 uncultured Chryseobacterium sp.
GACTGAGCTGGCCGAACACACCGAACTTGTCCATGCTAAGGCTGCTCTCGTAGTCCACGACCACCGGCACACCGGCGATCACGCGCTGCGTGTACGTGTCGGTGCCATATCGGGCATGTTCGTAGCCAGCCCCGCCCACAAAACGCCAGGACCCGTAGTTCATCACGGCCTCGTACCGCACCTTGTTCTCCTCCTCGGTGCTGCCATAACGCAGAAGCAGGGCCGCTGGATCGGAATCGTCGTTGTTCCGATACTTACTGGCCTCGTTGAACAAGTGGCTGCGGCTGACCACCACGGTATGGAAGCCCTTCTTGACGAACCTGTCGTAACGGGCCCCAACGGTGTAGTTCCACTGATCGTTATCAGGCAGGTTACCGAGGATGTAGCGGTTGCGCTCGAAGGTGGCCTGATCGGTGACACCATCATTCGCCGCAGGGTTCAGGTCCACGTTATCGAAAGCACCAAGGCCGATGAAGGTGAGGCGGCTGTTCTTGCCGAGCTGGATCCGGTGTTTGATCTGCGCATCATTATAGATGGGCAGAAAGGGCAGCTTGAGCGCTTGGAAGAGGAACTGCAGGTAGGAGCGGCGCACCGATACGATGGTCGTGGCATTGCGACCGGTGGGGCCATCGAAGGTGAACCCGAGGTCGCTGCTACCGAGCATGAAGGTGTAGGTCGGCTTCTCTGCATTACCCTCGGGCTGCTTGAACTCAAAGACCGAGCTCAGCGTGTTGCCCCGTGCGGCAGGGAACGCGCCCGTGATCACATCCACCTCGCGGATGAAGTTCACGTTGATCATGCCCACTGGTCCGCCGCTGGAACCTTGGGTACTGAAGTGATTGATGGTGGGCACTTCGATGCCGTCCAGGTAGAAGCGGTTCTCATTGGGCGCACCTCCCCGGATGATGATATCGTTGCGGAAACTGGCCGTGCTGGCCACACCCGGAAGTGCACGTATCACCTTACTGATATCCCGGTTGCCGCCTGGGTTGCGCATGATCTCCGCAGATCCGATGGTGCGCACACTGAGCGGGCTTTCTTGCGTGCGCACGAACGGCTGGCGGGTGATCTCCACCTCCTTCAACTCGGTAGCGGACGGCTCCAACTGGATGGCCAGCTCCACCGGCTTGGCCGTGCCCACCATCACCTCGGGCACCACGCGACGTTGGTAGCCGACCGAGGACACGATGACATTGTATAGACCGGGTGTGACCTCGGTGATCACGAACCGACCGTTCTCATCGGTGGTGGCTCCCGTGGTGGTGCCTTCCAGCAACACGTTCACGAAGGGTAGTGGCTCTCGTGTGCGGGCATCGGTAACAATGCCCGATACCTGGCCTTGGGCAAGAATGCTCAGCGGAAGGAGCACGACCAGGAGGGTTTGGAGGACGCGAAAAGGACTCAACATGGGGTTCCGGTGAAAGAACAAAAGGAACAACCCTTATCGGAATATGTTCCATAAGACGCTGCAGTGCTTAGATAAGTACCTGACTGTCTGGTAATTGACAAAATACAGTGCGTTCGCGGAGAGAGGTCGATCGTCACGGAAATTCATTTTGTTCAACTTTTTATTGGAAACATCAGACAACTTATCGCACCTTTGTTCAGTCTTTCGTTCATAACCTTAAACATTGCGTCATGTCCACACTCGAGTTCCAACAGCAACTGGTCGGACTGCGACAGCAGTTGTACTACTTCGCCCTCAGCCTGACCAAAGACCGCGACAACGCCCTGGACCTTCTTCAGGAAAGCCTGATGCGCGCGCTGACCTATCGCGACAAGTTCCAGGACAATACCAACTTCAAGGCTTGGCTGTACACCATCATGAAGAACACCTTCATCAATGACCATCGCCGCGCCAAGCGGACGAAGGCCCTGATGGACACAGTGGATCGCGAGCGCGACCAGGTGCGCAGGGTGCAGACTCCGGCCAGTGCAGAAGCCTCTGTGAAAATGAGCGAGATCAGCCGTAGCTTGGAGCGGTTGGACCCGGCGTTCCGCACGCCCTTCACCATGCACCACGAAGGCTACAAATACCACGAGATCGCGGATCACATGGGCATCCCCATTGGCACAGTGAAAAGCAGGATCTTTCAGGCACGCCAGCGCCTGATGGAAATGCTCAGCGACAAACACATCAATAACTGATGTCCCACGCGATCGTCATCGGCTCGGGCTTCGCAGGCCTCACCGCCGCCGCTTCACTGGCGAGGAAGGGCTACAAAGTGACCGTGCTCGAGAAGAACACCGAGCCCGGCGGTCGTGCGCGCACGTGGAGCGAACAAGGCTTCACCTTCGACATGGGCCCCAGCTTCTACTGGATGCCCGAGGTCTTCGAGCGCTTCTTCAACGCCATGGGCGAGCGGGTGCAGGACCACTACAAGCTTGAGCGCTTGGACCCGTCTTACAGCGTGGTCTTCGGTCCCGGTGAAAAATGGGCCATCCCGGCCGACCCTATTGCCCTGCGCGCCTTCTTCGACAGCAAAGAGAAAGGGGCTGGCGCACAATTGGACCGCTTCCTCGCCGAAGCCAAGCTGAAGTACGATCTGGGCATGGGGGAGCTGGTGTACCGCCCATCGCTGAGCTGGGGTGAGTACATGCACCCGGGCCTGATCGGCGGCCTGCTGAAGACCAAAGTGTTCCGCAGCCTGCGCAAGCATGTGCAAGCACACTTCAGCGATGAGAAGCTGCGCCTGCTGATGGAGTTCCCCGTGCTCTTCCTTGGCGCTGCGCCGCAGAACACGCCTGCGCTCTACAGCCTGATGAACTACGCCGACATGGAATTGGGCACTTGGTACCCCATGGGCGGAATGGGTAAAGTGGTGGACGCGTTCGTGCGCGTGGCCGAAAAGCAGGGCGCTACCATCCGATGCGGCACGCCGGTGAAGCGCATTGTGGTGGAGAACGGGAAAGCCGTAGGCGTGGAGACCAACGATGGTGTGCTCAAAGCCGACATCGTGGTGGCCGGTGCGGATTACCACCATGTGGACCAGGAGTTGATGCCCGAGGAAGCGCGCGGCTATAACAAGGACTACTGGAGCAAGCGCACCATGGCGCCCAGCGGCCTGCTGTTCTACCTCGGCTTCGATCGCCGCTTGCCCGACCTGGAGCACCACACTCTTTTCTTCGACGAATCGCTGGACGCCCATAGCGCCGAGATCTACGACAACCCGGCGTGGCCCAGCAAACCGCTCTTCTATACCAGCTGCGCCAGCAAGACAGACCCCAGCGTGGCGCCCGAGGGCAAGGAGAACATGGTGATCCTCATCCCCATCGCCCCCGGCCTGGACGACCGCGACGAAACGCGCGAACGCTACTACAACGTGGTGATGGAGCGCTTGGGCAAGCACCTCGGCTTCGATCCACGCCCGCACGTGGTGGTGAAACGGAGCTACAGCATCAACGACCTCAAGCAGGACTACAATGCCTTCCGCGGAAACGCGTACGGCATGGCCAACACCATCATGCAGACCGGTCCGCTGCGGCCCAGCATGAAGAGCCGCAAAGTGAAAGGGCTCTATTACACCGGCCAGCTTACCGTGCCAGGACCCGGCGTGCCGCCGGCGATCATCAGTGGCGAAGTGGTGGCCGATCTGATCGAGAAGGAACACGCGCCCAAACCCATCAAGGCATGAATACCATCGGACTTTACGATAAGGTCTGCCTGAAGGCCAGCAGGCACACCACCTACAGCTATAGCACATCGTTCTCGCTGGGCATCCGCTCACTGGACAAACGCTTCCATTCGCCCATACACGCCATCTATGGCTTCGTGCGTTTCGCCGACGAGATCGTGGACACCTTCCACGGCTTCGACAAGGACGATCTGCTAAAGCGCTTCCGCGAGGACACGTACCGCGCCATCAGCGAGGGCATCAGCCTCAACCCCATCCTGCACAGCTTCCAACGCGTGGTGAACGAGTACCGCATAGAGCGGGAGCTTTACGACACCTTCCTGGACAGCATGGCGATGGACCTGACGGACACCGCACACGACCAGCGCAGCTACGAGACCTACATCCTCGGCAGCGCCGAAGTGGTGGGACTGATGTGCCTGCGTGTGTTCTGCGAAGGCGATGAGGCGATGTACCAGAAACTGAAGCCTGCCGCCATGAAACTGGGCGCCGCCTTCCAAAAGGTGAACTTCCTGCGCGACCTGAAGGACGACCACCAGAACCTTGGCCGCACCTACTTCCCCGGCATCGACCTGA
>CAZQFG010000249.1:0-4208 GCA_964592515.1 uncultured Chryseobacterium sp.
ACCGAACGCATCGCTCATGATCAACAGGTACACCCCGTTTGCCACGTTGCCCGGCAACTCCATTGTCGGTCTGCTTTCAGCGTTAAGCGTGTGCAGCCAGGTGATGCGTCCTTGTGCGTCCATCAGCTCCAACCGCCGAAGTCCTTGGGCGCCTTCGATCTGCAGTGTGCCCGATGTCGGGTTCGGACCTGCGCTGAACGCGAACGTGTGCGTTGACGATGTGCCAAGGAAGATGCAGAGCGGGTCGGAGCTTGGTAGTTGATCCACGACAACCACTGCGCTGTCGGTGCACCCGGCACTGTTCTGAACCACATAAGTGTAGGTGCCCGGTGTGCTGATGCCCGGCACGAAAATGCCAGTACTTACACCATCGGGTCCGGACCATTGTCCAAAGGGTATCGGTGTGCCTGTGAGGCTATCGTTCAGTGCGAACGGTTCGGCCAATATGCAGAAGCGAGCCTGTCCATCGCCTCCGGCATTCAGTGGCGGTGCAATACGGATGATGTAACTGTAGGTCTGCAGGCCGCGGTAGGGGCAGGCATCGTCCAGCACCAGCGTGGTAAAACGACGGATGCCGGTCGCGTTTGCAGGCACTTGCCAGCACAGATCAAGTGTAAGGGGCATTGTACCCAGTGTGTCGAGCTCAACGCCGGGCAATGCTGCGGCAATGGTGTTGATCTGTTCCAATACTGTGTTCGCATCGGTATCGATGTAGTTCAGTGCACAGCAGAGGGTGGATCCCGCGCATGCCTCAAGTTCGTAGGGGCCCAATGCGCTCGCGCCGGTCACGTTCTCAAACCCGCCAGCGCTGATCGTGGGTGAGTTGGTGGAGCAAGCTTGCACAATGAACGGGAAGTCGCGGATCACGCTGCCAATAAGCACCCCGTCCGCACGGTACTCTTCCACCAGCATGGACACCACCACGTAGCCCTGCAGGTCGGGTGTGAAGCTGATGCGTCCGGTAAGCGTATCGATGCTCATGCCCGTGTATGGTTGTGCTCCCGTGAAGCCGTTGGTGTAGTCCACGGGCGCTACTTCGGGGTTGTAGAGGAGCGCATCCACCAAGCTGAAGCGGAGCCTGTGGCCATCGGGATCGGTGGCGCCAGGGTCGTAGTTCACGGGCTGGCCTACGCACACCAAGGGCACTCCGTTGTGCGCGAACGTTGGAGATGCATCGCAGGTCTGGGCCAGATTGTTCAGCCGGGCTTCCAGATGTAGTCCCTGACTGGGTTCGATGTTCAACGAATTGTTGCGGCAGCAAATGTCCCAGCTGAACGTCCAGGCATTACATGGGCTCAGGAAGACCGTTGTGCGGTAGGTGTAGCGTTCGATCCCGGCCACACCGCCACCGTTGCAGTTGGTATTCCCCAGTTCGCTTGCGCATACCTGGCTCACATTGAGCACCTCTACGGGCTCCAGGTCGCTCACGTTGAAAACCACCCCACAGTCATTGCTGAAGTTGATGGTCTGGGATTGCATGGCGTTGCCGCTGCACTCTCGCCATACTTGTAGTTCCACCTCGTGGAAATTGCCACCAATGCAGCGCCAAGTGATGGTGCCACCGGGCAGATGGATGGCGAACGCGGCAGCACTGAGGAACAGACCGGCGATCAAAACGAGCGAATGACGATACATGCGTTCGGGTCTAGCGGCCGAAAGGTATCCTTCCGCAGGTCCTGCGGGCAAGTCGTTCTTACCGCAACGCATTCGGTGTTCCAGTGCCTTTGTGCGGCACGGTTACTTATTCCGTGTCCTCTCGGACGTTGTCCTCGGCATCCATCATGGCCTCTTGTTCAAGCACGCGGTCCCTTACGCGTTGCATGCGACGTTGAAGGAAAGCACCGCCCCAGAAAAGCATGGCCAGGTTGAACAAGGCCAGCACCACAGCGAATGCGAACAACCAGCGCACCCATTCGAGGTCCCAGAACGCCATGGCCAACCCTACGGTGATCGCTTGGCGGATGGTCCAGAACACCAGCTTTTTTCTCCTGTAGGCGGGGTCGAGCAAGGGCGATGTGCCAACGCTGTCCAGTTCGTGAAGGAAAGATCGGGCGGCTTCTCCGGGTGTGTCCGTCATGGCGTACAAGGTAGCAGTGCGCGTATCAGGCCCATCCAAGCAACTTCAAGGTCGGCCAGCTCATCGCGAACACGCTGAGCAGGAAGATGACAGCCAGCAACAGCACCGTCCAATGCAGGTAGGTGCGTGTGATGGGTCCGGGCCGCAGGAGCAACGACCAGAGCAGCAATGCGGCCATTAGTACGGGTATTGGCGCAATATCGGCGTATGCATCCACGGTCTCTCGCAGGCGCGCGGCACTCCGGCCCATGGGTTGGAACCGCAGCACCCTACTGGTGAGCGGTGATACTTCAATGCGGACCGTATCCCCATCCGTAAGAAGTCCATTGTCCCGTTGATGGTACTGGAACCAGCGATCGTTGTCCAGCACGGCCACATGCCAGACCTCCGCATACACTTGAGCCCCGAGCCGGGGTCCGGGCTTTTCGTTCCATCGACGCCAACGATAGAGGCCTCGCCCTTTGGGCCGCTCCTCGCGCAACGCATGCTGACCGGCATAGGTGGTGGTCTCTTCCTTCGCGAAGAAGAACTGATCCACTACCAGGGCAAGGCAGAGCACCAGCAGGATGATGTGTTGCAGTGTTCGGGTCATCTGATTCCGGTCACTATCGCGCCCGTCACGATCAGGATAGGGGCACTTTGGTGAACAGGTAGGCGAGCATGTAGTTGATGTCGATGCGGATGACCACACGGTCCGTGGTCGGTAGTTCAGGGGCATCCGTCAAGGGGAAGCCCCGGCCATATTCAATGCTCAACAGGCCGATCAATGAGATGCCGCCTTGCAGGAATGTACGGGTATCTTCCAGTGAAAATGAGCGGGTGTAGTTCTCAACGCCCACCATGGCCGAAAGGCCCACATAGCTGTTCGGACACCAGATCTGGCGCAACCCCAGCCGTTGCCCTCCGAACGATCGGTCATCGAGGTACACGCCCAAGGCCAGTTCCGGACCGATCATGTAAAAGGAATTGCCGTGGGGTTTGGGTTCATTCACCCACAGGTAATTGCCATGGGCCTCCAGCCCCACAGGGCCTTGCAGGCTTACACCAAGTCCACCACCTGGCGACCAGAGACTGGTGCGTTGCTCGGTCTGTGCCGTGCTGATAAGGGAACACCCCACGATCGCCCCGGCAAGCAGCAGCGATAGTGGGGTGCCCATGTTGTGCGGCTTAGCGGGCGCGCATCACGTTCAGCAGGTCCTGAGCCAGGATGCCTTCCTTCTTGCCGGCCAGTGCGGCATCGTCGCCCATGTACATCAGCTCGCCCGTGCCCGCATTGAAGATGCGCTTGAAGCAATGCTTGGTCTTGTAGTCGCCGGTCAGCAGCACGTCGGTCACGGTGATCGTGCGGTCCTGCGCTTCCACGGCCTGCATCATCACATTCACGGGTTCCAATTTCACGGGCGCCGTGTAGCTCTCTTGCACCTTGGCCAGGTCGGGGAGGCTCTTGTCCAGGTGGGCCTGCCCGATATGCAGTTCCGTATCGCGGATCAGTCGTGTGCGTCCTGCGTAGAGCCGGTCTGCCGTGGCCTTGTCGGTGATCTTGCCGCCCTCCACCTGCTTCAAGTAGTCTTGCAGGTGTTTCACGTACACCGTCAGCATCGCTGTGTTCTCGTTGTCATTGATCGCTTTCGGGTCCATCATGATGAAGGCCAGCTCGTGTTCGGAGGGTATGCTGGTGAAGGCGTTGTCCTTCTGCTGGAGGGTCTCGCCTTTTTTCTGTTTCCAGCCCTTCACCAGGGTGAGGAAAGTGGCCTCGAACTTCACAGGGTCCACTTTGGCGGTCTTCAGCAAATAGGTCTTGTCCGGAGTGATCGGTTGTGCGGCCAGCTCGCTCACTTTTACGAACTCCAGGTTCCCGGTGAATTTCCAGTTCGCCTTCATGGCATCCATGATGGTACGGTTGTAAGGCGAATCGCCATCATCGAGCACCACGATAGTGGTGGTGGCCTTGGCGGTCTTCACCGCGGCGGCATCGAAACTGCCGTACTGGGCGGTGGCGGTAAGCACGGTAAGGGCGGAGAACACGGAGAGAAGGACGGTGCGCATGGGTTGCTGGTCGTTGTTCGTTGCTTGGTCCGGTAAATGGAACGCGGCTGCCCGGCGAAAATAGTGCCAGCCCGTGCCGACCTTT
>CAZQFG010000250.1:0-4189 GCA_964592515.1 uncultured Chryseobacterium sp.
GTGCGCTGCGAAGGCGAATGCAACGGGGCCATGGCCATGCCGGCCGAAATGTTCCCCGGTACACCGCCCTACAACTTCAGCTGGAGCGACCCTGGTATCAGCTATCTGGCCACCACGCCGCAGGGCGACCCGGTATTCTTCGGCTTCTGCGCGGGACAGAACTACAGCTACACCGTGATGGACATGTTCGGCTGCACGGGCAACAGCGTTTCCATCACGCCACCCGTGGTCAGCGAAGCGAACCATTGGCAGGTGAGCGTGCAGGCACAGGCCACCTGCGGCAATAGCGATGGGGGCGCGATACTGTCGCAGATGGATCTATGGCCATCGGACATGGTGGTGACGAACAGCACCGGTGCCGTGGTGGCCACGGCGAACTTGAGCTCGGGGAACTATTTTCTAGAAGGCCTTGCTGCTGGGGCATACACGGCAGTGTTCGATTACTACAGTACGGCGTGCACTTCCGTGTACAACTTCACGGTAACGGAAGCTGGACCGGGCTGCGGCAGCGTGGAAGGCACGCTCTTCGTGGACAGTGACACCGATTGTGTGGCGGATGTCGGCGAGCCGGTCGTTCCCTACCGCACCCTGCAAGTGGACCCCGGCGCGCAATTGCTGATCACCAACAGCGACGGCACCTTCGCGGGTGGTCTGGCCGATGGCGCGTACACCCTTACCGTGCTGGACCCCACGGTAACGCCGCAGTGCCCGCAGGCGCAGCCAATACCCTTCAGTGTGAACGGCAGCGTGGCCACGCTGACCAGCGGCGCCAGCAGCACCAGCCCGATGGACCTTGCGGGATCGGCCGTGAGCAATGCGGCGCGTCCGGGCTTTACGCACTTGGTGTGGGCCCAGGTGACCAACACGGGTGTCGCGCCCAGTGGTACCGTGCAGCTCACTTGCGAACTGCACCCCTTGCTGAGCTACGTGAGCGCCGTGCCCGCGCCCAACTCGGTGAGCGGTACCACCGTTACCTGGGACCTGCCCGCGCTGGATGCCTTCGCGCAGGCGAACGTGCAGCTGATCACGCAGGTGAGCCTGCAAGCCACGCTGGGGCAGGTGGTGAGCACCACCTTCGCCGTGCAGAACAACGGCGCCGAAGCGAACACCACCAACAACGGTTTCGTGGCCACGCGCACCGTGACCTTCAGCTACTACTCCTACGACAAGACCGCGTTCACCAGCAGCGGCCAGAGCGCCACGGAATACCTGATCGCGCAGGATGAGTGGATCGATTACGTGATCCGGTTCCAGAACACGGGCACCGACACGGCCTTCACCGTGGTTATCACCGACACGCTGGAGGCCGACCTGGACATGGCGAGCTACGTGCAGGGCGCCGCCAGTCACCCCTTCACCGTAAGCTTCAAGCCAAACCGTGTGGTGGAGTGGCGTTTCGCGAACATCCTGCTGCCCGATAGCACCACCAACGAACCGCTGAGCCACGGCGCGGTGGGCTTCCGCATCCGCCCGGTATTGCCCGTGCTGCCCGGCACCGTGCTGAGCAACGCGGCCGACATCTACTTCGACTTCAACGCGCCCGTACGCACCAACACCAGCGAGCTGGTGGCGAGCATAAGCACCGGTGCTGCGGAAGTGGAACACGCGGCCATTGCGCTGTACCCCAACCCGGCGCACCAGCGCTTTACAGTATCCACCACGGGCGCGGCGCTGCACACCATCAGCGTGCTGGCGGTTGATGGCCGCATGGTGCAGCATCACGTGGTGAGCGGCCAACGCGCCGACGTGGATGTGCAAGGCCTGGCCGCGGGCACCTACCTGGTGCAGGTGACCGATAGGGCCGGCCGGGTGGTGACGCAACGGCTGGGGGTGCAGTAGACAATGTTGTATTCAGATCGCCGAAGGTGGCTCCGAATGGCCATCCCGGTGTGTAGCGCTTACTGCTACCACCTGGCTTCCATGCGATCCTGCACGAACAGTGGACACATCGGTCATGGCCGGGTGATGCGCACCGCTCATGCACTTGAGCGAAGCAATTGAGGAACCTTTTTGGTTGTCCTTGCCACCGCGCATAGAGCGTCGGAATGATGGGCGTTGGTAGGGAAACGAGAGAGGTAGGCGCTCAGGCCTTCGCGGCCTTGTCCTGGGCCTGTTGCCAACCGAAGGGATCGGCCACTTCGGTGGCTGCACCGGCGGCGTGGTGCGCCTGCGGAAAGCCCAGCCGGGCGCGCAGCAGCTGCAGCAGATAGGGCAGGTAGCGCGTGGTGGGCGGTGGCGGGGCGGTGGTGTTGTGCAGATCGTGGTGACGCACGCTGATCAGCGGCACGATTCCCATACCGATCAGGGGGCTCAGCGCCTGCTCGGCGCGCCACACCAGTTCGTTCATGGGGTAGTGGCGCCGGAAAAGGCCGTGGCTGTGCTGTTCCACTGAACAGAGGGCCACGGTGCCCTCGGTGTTCATGGTGTCCACATGCACCACCAAGTTGTCGGTCACGCAGCGCCGGGCATTTTCGGCAAGCTGCCGGTCGGTGGTGCATTGTGCGGGTTGGCGGGGAGCAGTGTCGGCCATGGGAAGAGGTGTTGGTGGATCTGGAGAGGGGAGCACCCTGCCGGATCGGGGGCCCGGCCAGCACTTTGCCAGCGAGGCCCCCGGTCTACGTTCGGCGGGTGTTCGTCCCACCGGGGTGGGGCAGGCTCAGATCGTGTTGATCAGTTTCTGCACTTCGGCCTCGCTCTTGTGGAGCTTGGTCTGCAAGCGTGCCACCAACTCGCTCTCCTTGCCGGCCACAAAGTGGAGGTCGGCGTCGGTGAGCTGGGTGAATTTGCCCTTGAGCTTGGTCTTGGTGGCGCCCCACGTGTTATCAACGATGGTGAAAGGGGTGGCAGCGGGTGCGGTCTTTACGGTATTCATGGTAGAGGTTGTTGTGGCTTTCGAGGTTGTCGGGCCGCTTGGCTGGCAGGTACCTGTTGGGCGATCGCGGGGTCCCTGCTCGTGGAGCGGGGTGGGGACGAGCAACTGTTCCCGGGCCCGGGGCAACTGCGCGAACGTGGATCACTTCAAGGGACCGGGGAGCATCATTACCCGCGATCGAAAGCCGCTTGACGAATGACGATCTGAGATCGTAGATGAGCAGCGAAGGACTTAAGTCCGTGTTTCGCCTTCGGTTGAAGACCACCTACAGGTCTTCGGAAGTTTGGAAGCGGTGCCAAACCGAGGACAAGCTAGGTCGGTATTACAGGATCGGTGCGATAGTTCACAACTAAATGTGGTGCCAAGCACAAAAGGGCCTGTGCGTGCCGTGCGCGGTGGGTACATACAGCAACGCCGCCCTGGTGGGGGCGACGTTGGCGATGGTCGCAGGTGGCTTCTAATTACTGCCTGCGAAGCGCAGCCGCACACCGGCAATGATGTAGGCGTAGTTCACTTTTGGGTTGGTGCTGAACTCATCGCCCTTGAACACGTTGCTCATGGCCCAATGGTAGCCCGCCTCCACGAACACGGGTCCGTAGCCCAGGCCGCCGCCGCCGCCCACGTACCACTGCGTACCGCGTGTGGTCACTTCGAACTGATCGTCCTCCAGATCGGTGGAGAGCTGGATGAGGGCCGTGGGACCCGCCATGAGGTAGGCGTTGAAGGCGTTGCGCTCAGTGGGGTCCAGCAGGTTCACGCCCACCAGTAGGGGCACGCTGAGCATGTTGCTGGTATAGCGATACTCCTGCGTGGTCAGGTCGCTGGTGTTGCCCAGGGTGTAGTACAGGTTGCGCACCACGAAGTGGAGGCCTGGCTTAAAGAAGGCCCGGCGGCCTATGAGCACATCGGCACCGAACTGATAGCCGCCGCGGCCCACCCACTCCTGGTCGCCGGCATCCTGCACGTTGGAGGCGCTGTAACCGCCCGATAGGTGGAAGGTCTGTGCCGTGCCCGAGAGCGCGCTACAGAGCAGCACGAACAGGAAGGCCACGGGTGTGGGCCGGATGCGCGGACGGCGTGGCGTGCGCGCCTGTGCTGGCCAGGTGCTGTGCGATGACTGTGGCAGTAGCACTCCCCAGCCGTTGGGTCGCACGTGGTGCGTGTAAGCAATGGCTATAGGTACTGCGGCAGGATGGGTGTTCTGTAAGCGCATGATCATGGGAATGGTATGCGACAGACGATCGACCGGCGTGTGCCGGCCTGGGCCGCTTGGCTGGCAGGTACCTGTTGGGCGATCGCGGGGTCCCTGCTCGTGGA
>CAZQFG010000251.1:0-4180 GCA_964592515.1 uncultured Chryseobacterium sp.
AGCCAGTGGATATTCTCATGTGCGCTGAACAGGCCATGACGTCCACCTACCTTCGCCGCTCCTTACCAAGAACATATGTACGGCAAACTCCAAGCACACCTGCAGCAGGAACTCTCGGGCATCGAAGCGGCAGGGCTGTTCAAGCGTGAACGCATCATTACCAGTGAACAGGGCGCTGAGATCACGGTGAACGGCAGGCGGGTCCTGAACTTCTGCGCCAATAACTACCTGGGCCTCAGTTCGCACCCCGACGTGGTAAAGGCCGCGCATGCCACATTGGACACCCATGGCTACGGCATGAGCAGTGTGCGTTTCATCTGTGGCACGCAGGATATCCATAAGGAGTTGGAGGCCAAGCTGGCCGCCTTCCACGGAACGGAGGATACCATCCTGTATGCAGCGTGCTTCGATGCGAACGGTGGTGTGTTCGAGCCCTTGTTCGGTGAGGACGATGCCATCATCAGCGATTCCCTCAATCATGCCAGCATCATCGATGGCGTGCGCCTGACCAAGAGCAAGCGCTACCGCTATGCCAATAACGACATGGCCGACCTTGAGGTGCAGTTGAAGGCCGCACGCGCCGATGGTGCCCGCCACATCATCATTGTCACCGACGGTGTTTTTAGCATGGACGGCATTGTGGCCGACCTGAAGGGCATTTGTGACCTGGCCGACCAGTATGAAGCTCTCGTGATGGTGGACGAGTGCCATGCGGCCGGATTCATTGGCAAGACCGGCCGGGGCAGCGTGGAGCATTGCGGAGTGATGGGTCGCGTGGACATCATTACCGGCACCCTTGGCAAGGCGCTAGGCGGCGCGATGGGCGGTTACACCACCGGCCGCAAGGAGATCATCGAGATGCTGCGTCAGCGCAGTCGGCCTTATCTGTTCAGTAATTCGTTGGCCCCGGCCATCGTTGGCGCCTCCATCAAGGTCATCGACCTGCTGAGCGCCAGCACCGAGCTGCGCGACCGCCTGGAGCGCAACGTGGACCGCTTCCGCAGCGGTATTGAGGCGCTGGGCTTCAAGACCCGGGGTGCGGGCGCGGCCATTGTGCCCGTGATGCTGGGCGATGCCAAGCTGAGCCAGGTGATGGCCGACAAGCTGCTGGCCGAGGGCATTTATGTGATCGGCTTCTTTTATCCTGTAGTGCCCAAGGACACGGCCCGCATTCGGGTGCAGCTCAGCGCGGCCCACACGGAAGCCCATGTGGACAAGGCCCTGGCCGCCTTTGCCAAGGTGGGGCGCGAACTGGGGGTGATCGCCTGATCGGGACCGGTCCGGAACAACGGTATGCACACCCCATTGTTGGTTTCCGGGAAAAGGATCTATCTTCGCAGCCCGTTTCCGGGAAAGTACCCTCTATAAAGCACACTACAGTGGCTTCGACGACACACACCACCAGCATGGCCAATGCGGCCACCGTGCAGCAAGAATGGCTGCTGGTAGATGCTGAGAACGAAGTACTTGGCCGCCTCGCCAGCAAAGTGGCCATGCTCGTACGCGGCAAGCACAAGGGCACCTTCACCCCGCACGTCAACTGCGGTGACCATGTTGTGGTGATCAATGCCGACAAGGTCCGCCTCACCGGTACCAAGATGGACGACAAGGAGTACCAGCGTTACAGCATGTACCCTGGCGGACAGACCCGCGAGGTGGCGCGTAACCTGAAGGCCCGCAAGCCCGAGGCCATGGTGGAGATCGCCGTTCGCGGTATGCTCCCCAAGAACCGCCTGGGCCGTCGCCTCTTCAACAACCTGCATGTGGTGGCCGGCTCCACGCACAAGCACGAAGCCCAGAAGCCGCGTAAGTTCGACCTGAACAGCATCAAGTAAGATGGCAAACGTCAACAGCCTCGGTCGTCGCAAGACCGCAGTGGCCCGGGTGGTCCTCACCGAGGGCAAGGGTACCGTTACCGTGAACGGCCGCGATGGGAACGAATACTTCCCCATCACCATGCAGCAGTTCAAACTGCAGCAGCCCTTCAAGCTCACCGATACCGTGGGCAAATACGATGTCACCGTCACCGTCGATGGTGGTGGTATCACCGGCCAGGTGGACGCCGTGCGTTTGGGCATTGCCCGCGCGCTGGTGAAGATCGACGCCGAGCACAAACCGAAACTCAAGGCCGAGGAACTGATGACCCGTGACCCCCGCGCGGTGGAACGGAAGAAGTTCGGACGCAAAAAGGCGCGCAAGCGTTACCAGTTCAGCAAGCGTTAAGGTCCCTACGCTTGTTCAGGATCCAATCCCGCTGGACTCTTCCGCCCTCAAGGCGGGAGGCTACCAGCGGGATGCCTGTATCAACGGGAACAAGGAAAGTGAACTAAACAAAAGGAAATGGCTCGTTTGGAATTCAAGCAGTTGCTCGATGCCGGTGTGCACTTCGGCCACCTGAAGCGGAAGTGGAACCCGGCGATGGCGCCTTACATCTTCGACGAGAAGAAGGGTATCCACATCATCGACCTGAACAAGACCGCGGTGAAGCTCGAAGAGGCTGCCGCTGCAATGAAGAACATTGCTCGTGGTGGCAAGAAGGTGCTCTTCGTGGCCACCAAGAAGCAGGCGAAGGACATCGTGGCCGAGAAGGTGAAGCCTACCGGCATGCCGTTCGTTACTGAGCGGTGGAGCGGTGGTATGCTCACCAACTTCGGAACCATCCGTCGCACCATCAAGAAGATGGCCACCATCGATCGCATGAAGACCGATGGCACCTTCGACAACATGAGCAAGCGCGAGCGTCTCCAGGTGAGCCGCCAGCGTGAGAAGATGGAGAAGAACCTCGGTTCCATTGCCGACCTCACCCGTCTGCCCAGCGCGCTGTTCATCGTGGACATCGTGAAGGAGCACATCGCGGTGGCCGAGGCCCGCAAGCTCAACATCCCCACCTTCGCCATGGTGGATACCAACAGCGATCCCACGCTGGTGGACTATGCGATCCCCGCCAACGACGATGCCACCAAGAGCATCGAGCTGATCGTGGACGTGATGATCCAGGCCATCAACGAGGGCGTGGAAGAGCGCAAGAACGACAAGACCGCCGTTGATGAGGTGTCCGAGGAAGGCGCCGAAGAGGCTGGCGAGGGCGTGGAGGCTGCTGACGAGGCCGCTCCTGCCGAGAACTGAAATGAACATCGGGTGAGCGCCGTGGTGGCCAATGCCACCACGGCCCGACCCCAAGACCAAACACCAACATGAGCACCATGGCCATTACTGCCGCTGATGTGAACAAGCTCCGCCAGATCACGGGCGCGGGCATGATGGATTGCAAGAAGGCCCTGACCGAGGCCAATGGCGATTTCGACGCCGCCATCGACGTGCTGCGCAAGCAGGGCCAGAAAGTGGCCGCCAAGCGCGCCGACCGCGATGCCACCGAGGGCCTCGTGATCGCACAGACCTCTGCCGACGGTACCCGCGGCGTGCTGGTCTGCACCAACTGCGAGACCGACTTCGTGGCCAAGAACGCCGACTTCACCGCCATGGCCGAGCGTATCGCCGCCATCGCCCTGGAGAAAGGCCTGGACACCATCGAGGCCCTGAAGGCCGCCGCCTACGACAGCAACGGGCTCACCATTGCCGAGAAGCTCGTGGAGCAGACCGGTGTGATCGGCGAGAAGATCGACGTGAGCGCCTGCCACGCGCTGAACGCCGCCTTCGTGTTCGCTTACAACCACCCTGGCAACAAGGTGGCCAGCCTCGTGGGCCTCAGCAAGCCCGGTTTCGAAGGTGTTGCCAAGGACGTGGCCATGCAAGTGGCCGCCATGGGACCCATCGCACTGGACAAGAGCAGCACCCCGCAAAGCGTGATCGACAAGGAACTGGAGATCGGCAAGGAGCTCGCCATCCAGGAGGGCAAACCCGCCGACATGGCCGAGAAGATCGCCCAGGGCCGTCTGAACAAGTTCTTCAAGGAGAGCACCCTGCTCGCCCAGGAGTTCATCAAGGACAACAAGCTTAGCGTGGAGCAGTACGTGAAGACCGCCGACAAGGACCTCACGGTCACCGGCTTCAAGCGCCACTCGTTGACGATCTGATGTTCCTACATCGTTCATAGAAGAGGGAGGCCGAGGCCTCCCTCTTTTTTTACTTTCACCCCAGCGATATGCACACGCCCATGGCCCGATCCTATAAGCGCATCCTCCTCAAGCTCTCCGGTGAAAGCCTCATGGGCAACAAGTCC
>CAZQFG010000252.1:0-4166 GCA_964592515.1 uncultured Chryseobacterium sp.
TGGAGGTGGACAGCAATGTGAAGCTCCGTTTCGAGAAGAGCGCCATTGCCATGGATAACACCGAGCAACTGGCACAAGCCCAAGGCGGCAAAGCCTGATCGTCCACTTGCCTGCCTACCGGTATTGCTCGTCGGCAGGCCTTGGCGAACATTCCGATCAACCCATGTTGAAGGTCGGCCTTACGGGAGGTATCGGCAGCGGTAAGAGCACCGTGGGCCGTATCCTTCGCTTGTTGGGCGTACCCCTGTTCGTGGCCGATGAGGCCGGACGCGAGCTCCTTGCCAACGACCCGGAAGTGCATCAGGCCCTGCGCGCCCGCTTCGGCGATACGGTGTTCGCAAACGGCAACCCGGACCGCAAGGCCATCGCCAACATCGTGTTCAACGATAGCAGTGCCTTGGCCGATCTGAACGCCATCATCCATCCCGCCGTGCGAAAGGCCTTCAGCATGTGGGCCGCGGAGCAGCACACACCGTACGTGGTTATGGAGGCTGCGATCCTCGCAGAGACCGGAGGCCACAGCGCCTTTGACCGTATCGTAGTGGTGTCGGCGCCCGAAGCCCTGCGCATGCAACGCGTCATGCAGCGCGATGGGGCAGGGGAGCCCGAGGTGCTGGCCCGCATGCGCAACCAGGCCACCGAAGAACAACGCCTGGCCGTAGCCGATCACGTGATCATCAACGACGATACCCGCCTGGTCATCCCCCAGGTGATCACCCTGCACGATACCTTGCGCGCCATACCATGACCACGGAAAAAGCCCCCAAGGACCTGCCCTTAAGCCGGGTGGTGCTCATCTTCGGAGCGCTGAGCATTCCCATGGCCTTTCTGGGCCACTTGGTCTCACTGGCCGTGGTACTGGCCACGCTGTCCATCGCCTTCGGACTCTGGGGCGGCCAACAGGCAGAGCGCCAATTGCTACGCTATACACCTGCAAGCGTGCAGCGCACCAAGCGCGGCACCCGATTGGGAATGGTCGGAATGGCCTGTGCCGTGGTGATGTGGGTGCTTTGGCGCACCAACGTCCTGCTGGGGTAAGCGGCTCGGTCAGGCCCTTTTTGCGGTAGGCACCCAGTTCACGCTGGCCAGCACGGCCTCGCTGCCATGTACGTCCATCAGGCGACCCAACAGCCGGGCCGTGGCCTCGGCGTCGTTCATGGCGCGGTGTGCGGCCTGGTAGGGAATGCCGAAATGGCGACAAAGACTGCCCAGGTTGTAGTGCGGCAGACCGGGTGCCAAACGGCGTGAGAGCTTCTCGGTACACAGCGTAGCGCGCTCGAGCACCAGGCCCGTTCGTGCGAACTCATGCGCGATGGCCGTGATGTCGAAGCGCACGTTATGGCCCACCACTATGCGGTCCTGTGTCAGGGTCTCCAGGGTCCTCACCACGTCCACGAACACGGGCGCATCGCGCAGCATGTCGTCGTGGATGCCTGTGAGACGCCGGATGAACGGTGGGATGGAACGGCGCGGCTGCACCAGCGAATCCCAACGCATGCGCTCCTGGTGCCCGTCCAAGGCCAGCACGGCCACTTCCATGATGCGCCCTTCGGTGGGGTCACCGCTGGTCATCTCCACATCCAACACCGCGAAGCGCACGCTCTCCATGGCGCCGTCATACGCAGGGGGCGGTGCACTTGTTCCATGCTTCCCCTCACGGAACGGGTTCCGCGCTATCTTGCATTCACCAAACGGCTCCATCATGGTTCAAACAGGGACGATCGATACACGCTTGGCCACCTTGTCGTTCCTGGCCTCCGGCATCCTGTGCATCCGCTTCAAAGAGGCGGTGGTGCTGGATCTGGCCGGGGTGAACGAGATCGTGGAGCAGCGCGCAAAGATGGCCAACGGGAAGCCGATACCGGTCATGGTGGTCCTTGGTGCCGATTCCTTCGGCGATGTGCGCGTGAACATCACCGACCATGCACAGCGTGTGCGACACGTTACGCTGGCCGAGGCCACCGTGGCGCCCGATGAGTGGATCAAGCGATTGGCCGATCTCTACTACGACCATCACCAACCTCCGTTCCCCACGGCGATCTTCGCCACCGAGGCCGAGGCCGAACAGTGGCTCAAGGCACAGATGTGATCGTGATGCGACCCCTTTACCGGTTCTTTTTCCAGACCCTCTGCGGTTGGCGGATCCGCGATGAACGGACCACCAAACTGGACCGCTACATCGTGGTGGTGGCGCCCCACACCAGCAATTGGGACTTCTTCGTGGGCCTCGCTGTGCGCAGCCTGGCGCACATGGGCGATGCGAAGTACCTCGCCAAGCAGTCGCTCTTCAAACCGCCCATCGGCTGGGTGTTCCGCGCCCTGGGCGGCTACCCGGTGGACCGCAGCAAGCACAACAACCTGGTGGATGCCGTGGTGGCCATGTTCCAGCGCGGCGAGATCACCAAGATCGCCATCACCCCCGAAGGCACGCGCACCTACCAGCCCAACTGGAAGACCGGCTTCCACCACATGGCCACCAAGGCCGGCGTGCCCATCATCCTTTGCACCTTCGATTATCCGGCCAAAGAGGTCGTCATCACCGATCCCTTCCCGCTCACCAGCGACCCCGAGGCCGACATCGTGCGCATGAAGGACTGGTTCCGCCCGCACAAAGGGAAGAACCCCGAGGACGGTATTCGGTAGGCTGCGGGTTCCAAGTCCGCAGGGGCAGCTTGATCGCAAGCAGTTATCGGCCGCAGATGTCGCAGATAGCGCAGATAATACCGCATGCGATGCGCAGCGTTCGTTTGTCGTTCACTGCTGCAGGTATTCCATCTGCGTCATCTGCGGATAGTAATTGCTGCATTGTAGATATCGGCCGCAGATGTCGCAGATAGCGCAGATAATACCGCATGCGATGCGCAGCGTTCGTTGGTCGTTCGCTACTAGAGGCATTCCATCTGCGCCTATCTGCGTCATCTGCGGCTTGCATTCAACGGCCTGGCGCATGTGCGGCTACGAGTTCCGCTCCCCGTGTGCCCTGCATCCGGTCCCGAGGATGGTATGATCTTTGACCGCTCCACCGCCATGCGTACATCCGTTCTCGCCCTCCTGTTCCTTTCCGCGTTCGCCGCCATGGCCCAGGGCCAGTTCCCCACTCTGGCCGGGGAGACCGCCAATGGCACTGCGGTGACCCTGCCGGTGGCCAAGGGAAAGAAGTACACCATTGTGGGCATGGCCTACGGACAGAAAGCGCAACCCCTGCTGGAAGACTGGTACGAACCCGCCTACCTGCGCTTCGTGCGCGGCCACGGCCTCTTCGCCGGGCAGTACGATGCGGCGGTGTACTTCGTGCCGTTGTTCGTTGGGGTGAACAAGAGCGCCTACGAGCCCAGTATGAAGAAGTTCCGCAAGACCGCCACCCCCGAAGTGGTGGACCTGGTGCTCTTCGCCAAGGCCGAGGCCGACATGCTGCGCACCCAGCTCGGCATGACCGACAAGGACATTCCCTACATCTTCGTGCTGGACGCCACCGGACGTATTGTGTTCCGCACCCAAGGCGCCTTCACTGACGAGAAGTTGGAGGCGATCGAGGACATCCTGCTCCAGTGATCTGGGCAGGCACAACGCCAACACTACATTTGCGCACCATCGTCAAAAACCGACATGAACATGCTGATCCCGTTCTCGCTTTCCGCCCTGCTGGGCGTGGTACTTTCAGCCTGTGGTCCTACACCTGCGGCCACGGTGGCCGCCACTGCCACTGCCAACGAACAACAACCCGCCAAAAAAACCGTGGATACCAAGGAAGAAGGGCTTTACGCCAACATCAAGACGAACAAGGGCACTATCGTCATTAAGCTCGAGTACGAGAAAGCGCCGCTGACCGTGGCCAACTTCGTGGCACTGGCCGAGGGCAAGATGAAGAACACGGCCAAGCCGGAGGGAACGCCCTATTACGACGGGATCAAGTTCCACCGTGTGATCGCCGACTTCATGATCCAGGGCGGCGACCCCACGGGTACCGGCATGGGCGGACCTGGTTACGCTTTCCCGGACGAGATCCATCCCGAACTGAAGCACACACGCGCCGGTACGCTGAGCATGGCCAACGCCGGCCCGTACACCAACGGCAGCCAGTTCTTCATTACCCACAAGGACACGCCCTGGTTGGACGGCCGCCACGCGGTGTTCGACTACGTGGTATCCGGCCAGGAAGTGGTGAA
>CAZQFG010000253.1:0-4149 GCA_964592515.1 uncultured Chryseobacterium sp.
TGGTGGTGCTCGTACCCGATGCCGCCTTGGGCGAGCTGATCGAGCTGGTGGATATGCGTGGTGCCGTGGTAGTGCGTGCCCCGGTGCAGGCCCAGCGTGTGCCGGTGGACCTTTCCGGCCTGCCTTCCGGGGTGTACATCGCCCGTATCGCAAGCTACCCTTCGCTGGCCCCGGTGCGCCTGGTAAAGGAATAAGCGCAAAGGTCCAGTTCAAGGTTTTGATGGTTCGGGTGGCGCGCTGCGCAGGCGTTTAGGTCTGGTGCCGGTTACCTTCGCGCCCGCCGTACGCTCGTGTCATGGCCTTGTGCCTTGGTACTTGTTACTTGAAGCTTGAATCTTAATGAAGCCCTCCATCCCCAAAGGCACCCGCGACTTCGGTCCGCAGGAGATGCTGCGTCGTAAGTACATCTTCAACACCATCGAGAAGGTCTTCCAGAAGTATGGCTACCTGCCGCTGGAAACGCCTGCCATGGAGAACCTGGAGACCCTTACGGGTAAGTATGGTGAAGAGGGGGACCGGTTGATCTTCAAGGTACAGCAAAGAGGAGAAAAGCTAGTTGCAGCAATTCGTGAATCGGTCGGCAAATCCAAGACTATTCTCAGTTTTCAAGAGTGGCTTGATGCTGGTCGGCCAACAGCTGAAGAATGGGTGAAGCAACGTAGGCTAACGGTGCAGGATTGGTTAGGTCATGCTGATACTCCATTGAAGGAGAGAGTAGCGGACGAATTAGGTAAGGAGTTGGAGGTTCGAAGTACTGATATTGCCCTGCGCTACGACCTCACCGTACCCTTCGCCCGCTACGTTGTGCAGCACCAGAACGAACTGGTCTTCCCTTTCAAGCGCTACCAGATCCAACCCGTGTGGCGTGCGGACCGGCCGCAGAAAGGCAGGTACCGCGAGTTCTATCAGTGTGATGCGGATGTGATCGGGAGTACGAGCTTGCTCAATGAGGTGGAACTTGTACAACTCTTCGATGATGTCTTCACACTACTTGGATTGAAGGTGGTGGTGAAGATCAATGACCGCAAGGTGCTCAGTGGTATTGCGGAGGTGAGCGGACAACCGGAGAAAGTGGTCGACATCGTCACCGCCATCGACAAGCTCGATAAGATCGGTCGCGAGAAGGTGGAGGAGGAGATGCGGACCAAAGGTGTCAGCGAGAATGCGATCGCAGGTATTGCACCGTTATTCGATCTGAAAGGCAGTTGGGATGAGCAGCGTCCGAAGCTTGAGCAATGGTTGGATTCTTCCGCTATCGCACAGCAAGGCTTGAAGGACCTTTCCTTCACTTTCGAAGTCGTCGGTCAACTGAAGAGCGCGGTGCTCGAGTTCGACCCGACCCTCGCCCGCGGCCTCGATTATTACACCGGCGCCATCTTCGAGGTGAAGGCGACCGAAGGTTCGTTGCAGAGCAGCATCTGCGGTGGCGGTCGCTACGATGACCTCACCGGCGTTTTCGGGTTGAAGGGCATGAGCGGTGTGGGCATCAGCTTCGGTGCCGACCGCATTTACGATGTGCTGCTGGAGACCGGCAAGTTCCCCGCCGAGCTCGGTGGTAGCACGCAGTTGCTCTTCGCCAACTTCGGCGAGGCCGAAGCGCTGCACTGCCTGAAGCTGTTGCGCCAGGTGCGCGAGGCCGGCATTGCGGCGGAGCTGTATCCCGATGCCACCAAACTGCCAAAGCAGTTCACCTACGCCGAGAAGAAGGGCATCCCTTATGTGGCCATTGTGGGTGAGAGCGAGATGCAGCAAGGCGTGGTGACCCTGAAGCGTATGGGGGCCAACGAGAAAGGCACGGCCATGCCCATCGAAGCCGCTATCGAGCTTCTGTCGCAATAGGCTTTAGGGAACTTGGGCCATGGGCTATCAAACCCTATCCAACAGGCAAGCCCGATGGACCGTTCCATTGGTGATCATGCTCGTTCTCATCGTGATAGGCGTTTGTACCGCATGTACGCCTTCATCCTCCAGTCCGGAGGTGGTCAGGTCCGATGAAGGTGCGGCCGGGTCTCAAGCGTCGGCGCCTTCCGGACCTACTGAGGATGAACCCTATGCAGAGCCCCTTCCCGAGGAGGAAGAAGGAGAGGGATTTGGGCACACAGTGGGCGCGCTCGAGACCTATCGGTATTGGGCAGGTCATGACCCGGACGAAGGTATGGAGGTGCTCAACGGGGAGTACTGGTCATCAGCCCACTGGTCCAAGGAATACACCCTCTACCTGGAGTTGCGTTTCCGGCGTGCCAAGGACTTTGTGATGGGCAGGAACTTCACTCGGGCAGAGGAATGGCATGCTTTGCAGGATGCACCGGAATGGTTCGACCCAACGGCGAACTACGAGCTATGGGAAGGGAGCTTGGGCTCGTGCTACTACCTCCACCCCCAAAAGGGACACATCTACATTTTCGAACGGTAGTTCTGACCGAGGTGTTGGAACATGCGGATATCGGACAACCATGAGCGGAACGAACACGCAGCACAGCATGAACAGCCACCCCATCGGCACCGTAGGCCTTGAACTGAGCGAACTGGCCCACATCCTCAATAGTGGTACCCCCATTGGTCTGAGCACCGAAGCAGTGGCCGCCATCAAGCGCAGTCATGCCTACCTCAGCAATAGACTGAAGCGGAGCGATGCCCCCATCTATGGCGTCAACACGGGTTTCGGTTCGCTCTACGACAAGTCCATTGCGAAGAAGGACCTGGCGCAGTTGCAGAAGAACCTGGTGATGAGCCACGCATGCGGTAGCGGTGAGCCGGTGGCGGCGGAGATCGTAAGGGCCATGCTGGTGTTGAAGGTGCAGAACATGGCCTTCGGGCACAGTGCTGTTGCGCCCGCCACGGTACAGCGCATGGTGGACATGTACAATGCCGACATGCTTCCCGTTGTGTACGAGCGCGGTTCGTTGGGCGCCAGTGGAGATCTGGCCCCGCTGGCCCACCTGTGCCTGCCCTTGCTGGGCCTCGGTGAAGTGGTGTTGGCCGGCAAGCGCATGAACAGCTCACAGGCATTGAAGAAGCTGGGATGGAGGCCATTGGAGCTGGGTCCGAAGGAGGGTCTCGCGCTGCTGAACGGCACTCAGTTCATGAACGCATTCGCCGCGTTGCTCACCCTGAAGGCCACACGACTGGCCCAGTTGGCGGACATCATTGGTGCTGTTTCGCTCGATGCGTTCGATGGGCGTCTGGAGCCGTTCCACCCATCGGTGCATGCCGTGCGTCCGCATCCCGGGCAGGCAGTGGTGGCGGGCCATTTCCGCGACCTGCTGAAGGGCAGTGAGCTGGTCAAGCGGAAAAAGGCCCATGTGCAGGACCCGTATTCCTTCCGCTGCATCCCGCAGGTGCACGGTGCCAGCCGCGACGCCATTGCCTACGTGGAGCGCGTGGTGGAACGCGAGCTCGAGAGCGTGACGGACAATCCCACCGTGTTCGACGACGAGGACCTGATCATCAGCGCGGGCAACTTCCACGGACAACCGCTTGCCCTGGCGCTCGACTTTTTGGCCATTGCGGTGGCCGAGCTCGGTAGCATCAGCGAGCGCCGCATCTTCAAGCTCATCAGCGGCCAGCGTGGATTGCCCGCCTTCCTGGTGGCCGAGCCGGGCCTCAACAGCGGCTTCATGATACCGCAATACACCGCCGCTTCGTTGGTGAGCGCCAACAAGCAACGCTGCATGCCCAACAGCGTGGATACCATCGACAGCAGCAATGGGCAGGAGGACCACGTGAGCATGGGTGCTTCGGCCGCTATCAAGACCTGGCAGGTGGTGCACGATGTGGAGCGTGTGCTCGCCATCGAACTGTTCACCGCAGCCCAAGCCCTCGAATTCAGAAGGCCGCAACGCAGCTCTGCACGGCTTGAGTCGTTAGTGGCGGCGTTCAGGGAGCGCGTGCCCTTTGTGAGCAGGGATGTAGTCATGCACGACCACATGGAGGCAGCATTGTCCTTTGTGCGCAGCTGCCCGCTTTTCTGAGCATGGACCTTTACCTGCTGCCGGGACTGGGTGCCGATCATCGGTTGTTCGGTAAGCTCGATATGCCCGGCCATACTGCACACTACCTGGATTGGCCGGAAATGCCTGAAGGCAGCCTGCTACGTGACTACGCTACAGTGCTTGCAGCGAAAATGGATGCTTCGCGACCACACGTACT
>CAZQFG010000254.1:0-4143 GCA_964592515.1 uncultured Chryseobacterium sp.
TGCCAGCGATCGGCATGAACGCTGATCTGGATGTGAGCACGCTCGGCATCGGCGCCTACATCATCGAAGCCGCTTCGGCCGACGGCAGCGTGCATAGAACCCGGTTCATCAAGCAATAGACCATGAAGAAGTTCCTCATCGGCGCAGTGTTCACCACCGTGTGTGCCAATGCCTCGGCTCTGACCGTGAATCTGGGGGTGCAGAACCAGACCTGTTCCTACCTGAATGGAGCCGTGTTTGCCACGGTCTCCGGCGGGGTTCCGCCCTACACCTACCTCTGGGGCGGTGGTGAGACAACGGAAAGCATCAGCGGGGTTCCACCCGGCACGTACACCGTTACTGTTACAGACTTCGTGGGCACGCAAGTGACCGAGCAGGCCACGGTGATCTCCGAGGATTACGGAGCGATCTCGTACAACTTCCCGCATGCGTACTGCCCCGGCCAGAACTACCATGAGTTCTTCTTCCCTCCGCAACCGACCGGAGTACCGGCCGATGTGAGCCCGTGGTCCGCTTCACAAGGGTTCATTGATGTTGTTCCGCCCCCTGCAGCTCCGGGCAACTACTACCTGAATCCTGGACCGATCGCTCCGGGGAGCGGACAGCTGGTGACCTTCTGGGATGTGAACGGGTGCTCTGGTACATTGAGCTTCACGGCCGGGTACCCCATCACTTCGTGGCCCAGCTTCGCTGTGGTGGATGTGCAGGGCTCTTGTGCCAATGTGCCTACGGGCAAAGTCACCTTCAGCACAGGACCTGTACCGACCAACGATACCTTTTACATACTGAAATCCGAAGGGAGCAATGAGTACGAGGGATGGTCGAACAATTTCCAATCGGTCGCTCCCGATGTGTATGCGTTCGTTGGCTTGGCGCCGGGGAATTACTACCTGATGCATCGACTAGGTCTCACGTACTCGCTGCTCCAGGGCGGCGGCTGCAAATCGGACAGTATCCTGGTGACCATCCCCGATCTGGGACCGACCTGTGGCGCCATTTCAGGATCCACTTACATGGACTACAACAGCGATTGCATCGACGCCGAAGCGAATGCATCGAACGTAATAGTGGAGATCCAGCCCGGTCCCATCTACACTTCCAGCGGAGGCAGCTATTCCGTGGTGGTGCCGAACGGGAATTACACCATGACCACGAGCGCCGTGGCCATCGCGCAGAGCTGCCCTGCAAGCGCGACGGTGAATGGCAATACGGTCACCTCGAATATCGGGCACCAGCCCACGATCCCGCTCGATCTGGCCATCGGCCTGGCATCCGGTCCTGCACGCCCCGGCTTCTTAATGAGCTACAGCATGATCGTGCAGAACCTCTCTTCGTCGGCCAGCGGGGCAACTACCACCACGCTCACCTTCGATCCGGCGGTGAGCTTTTACGGAGCCACTCCAACGCCCACGAGCGTTTCGGGAAACACCATCACATGGAGCCAGTCCTCATTGGCGATCTTCCAAGAGCGCGAATACCTGATCCGCCTACAAGTGCCGCCTGATGTAGGATTGATCGGCACCGTTCTGGACGCGAGCGCCACGGTGAGTACCGCCAATACAGACGGCGACCTGAGCAACAACAGCACGAGCGCCACGATCACCGTCACCGGCAGCTACGACCCCAACGACAAGACCGCCTACACCAGCACGCGGGCGAGCGAATCGCTTTATTTCATCAACGAGGATGATTGGGTCGATTATGTGATCCGTTTCCAGAACACCGGCACGGACACCGCCTTCAATATCGTGGTCACCGATACGCTGCCTTCGACTTTGGATCCTGCGACGATCTCGTTAGTCACTGCATCGCATCAGCACACGTGGAAGGTGCAAGGGCAGGGCACGCTCAAGTTCATCTTCCCGAATATCCTGCTGCCGGACAGCAATGTGAACGAGTCGCTGAGCCATGGGCTCATCAGCTTCCGCATCCGTCCGCACCTGCCCATCGCGCCCGGCACCGTGATCGAGAACATCGCCAACATCTACTTCGACTTCAACCCGCCGGTGATCACCGAGCCGAGCATGCTGGTGGCGGAGTTCAGTACGGGGGTAGTAGAGCAAGGATCGACACCCGGCCTATTTCCCAATCCCGCGAGCGACTTCCTCAATATCCGCTGGGGCGTACCGGCGAACGGCAGCTACACCTGGACCATCCTTTCCAGCGACGGCCGGATCCTTCAAGGAGGCACACGAGCCAAGGGTGATACCACATTCGACATCCACCAACTCTCTGATGGTTTCTACCTCTTGCGCATCGATCAGGGAGCGAACATCTTCACCATGCCCTTCACAAGAACCGGACAGCGATGAGCTACCTACGCCTTCCAACGACCATTCTTTCGGTCATCTGTAGCTCCCTGCTGTTGGCCTTATCGGTGGATGTTTCCGTGAGCGGATCCGCCATTTGCGGCCAACCCTTGGGTATCATGTACGCTTGGGCCAGTGGAGGCACGGCACCCTACACCTATGCGTGGAGCAACGGCGTGACCACACCACAGAACGCCGGACTTGCAGCGGGCACATACCAGGTAACGGTCACCGATGCCATGGGTGAGGTGGCCACCGGTTCCGGCACGATCGAGAACGTGAACAGTTACATCAATTCCACGGTGGTGCCCGGCCTCTCGTGCCCTTGGACGTACTCGCGGGTGATCTTCTTTGCCGGTACCGAGAACGGCATGCCGCCTCCGCCCGGCACGGCAACGCAACATGGTCCCGGGCCATACACCTTCGAGCCGGTAGGCTATGGTGCCACCTGGCAGGAACTGCCGGACGCCTGTACTCAATACTCCTACTACGATATTACCATCCTGGGAGCAGCACCGGACCAAACGGTCACGGTGAACTACACCGATGGCAGCGGATGCCCGGGCAGCTTCGACATCTACCTGCCGCCCCTGGTGGACCTTCCGGATATGCAGGTGCTTTCCACAACGGGCTCCTGCACCAACTCCTCCATCGGCAGTGCTACCATTTCCGTGGGTGCGGCACCTATGAACAGCGCTCTGCCGATCAAGCTGAAACGTGCCAACGGCACTTTCGTGGGCTCACCTTGCAATACCTACTTCACTGCAAGTGAAACACCCAGCGTGATCACCTTCACCAACCTAGCGCCCGGCACCTACTATGCCATGGTGAGCACCGATGAATTCACGATGTACGGAACGCTGCCACCATGCCGCGACTCGGTGCAGGTAGTGATCGA
This sequence comes from uncultured Chryseobacterium sp., assembly GCA_964592515.1. Classification (GTDB taxonomy): domain Bacteria; phylum Bacteroidota; class Bacteroidia; order Flavobacteriales_F; family PHOS-HE28; genus PHOS-HE28. The sequence continues at coordinate 3,208 of CAZQFG010000254.1, forward strand.
GGACATCGGCGCAACCTGCGGACTGGTGAACGGAAGGCTCTTCGTGGATGCCAACGGCAACTGTGCGGTCAATAGCGGCGAGAACAACGTACCCAGCACGGTCATCGAGATCACCCCAGGGCCCTACTATACCAGCACCAACGCCACCGGACAATTCAGCATTGCCCTGCCCTTCGGGACATACACCTTCACCGAGCAGCACCCCGTGTTGGAGCAGAGCTGCACGGTAACGGCCACCGTGAGCAGCGGTGCACCCATGACGCGCAATGTGGGCTGCGCCCCCGGCGACCCGCTGGACCTGCGCTTGCTCTTGAGCGCGGGCGTTGCACGTCCGGGTTTCGAGATGAATTATTCCTTGTCGCTCACCAACCTCTCCCCGGCATCCACGGGCACCATCACGCTCACTATGACGGTCGACCCGGTGCTCGGCTTCCTCAGCGCGGTACCCGCTCCTTCCAGCGTTGTTGGCAATACCCTGACGTGGACCGCACCGGCGTTCAGTTTGATGAATGCCTTTCAGCAGCGCACCATCAACGTGCGGATGCAGGTGCCGCCGGATGTGGGCCTGCTTGGCACCGAGCTGATCGCCACGGCCGCTGTTTCGAGCGTCAATACCGATGTGGACCTGAGCAACAATAGCGCAACGGTCACACGCATCGTTACCGGTGCCTACGACCCCAACGACAAGCTCGCCACCACATCGCTGGGAAGCAACACGACTTGGCTCCTCGATGAGGACGAGTGGATCGACTACACCATCCGTTTCCAGAACACCGGTACGGACACGGCCTTTAACGTGGTGATCACCGACACCCTCCCTGCCAACCTCGATCCCAGCACCCTCATCGTGGGTGCCGCAACACACGCCTTCAACTGGGAACTGCGCGGAACGGGTACGCTCAAGCTCATCTTCCCCAACATCCAGTTACCGGATAG
>CAZQFG010000255.1:0-4133 GCA_964592515.1 uncultured Chryseobacterium sp.
TATACAACACGGCCACCTACGAGGTGATGCAGGTGGTGGATAAGCACCTCCATCCCTGAACCGCACCTTCCATCACACCCGTGTACCGATCCGGTAGCGGTGGCGTTTACTTTTGGACTTCGGGACCTTCCGATCGTGGATAACCTGCACCCGTTCGGCATTGACCAAGGCCCGTAGCGCATATTACCTTCAACCTCTCTTTAGTTGGAACCGTGATGATGGACCAGGGAAGGAAGATGATGGAGCTCAGCAAACAGGTGCTCCAAAAGGTCAGCTTTGACCGTCGCCTTTTTACCAAGGAACTGATCAAAGCCCGCCATTGGTTGGGGCAACGCGACCAATTGGTGCTGAAGGCGTGGTGCCTCGCCACCTTCGGTCATGTCTACAAGGACGTGATCATCGAGGTGTTCCAGACCACCATGCGCAGCTGAGGTCACTCCGCTACCGGCCCCGGGGTTCCCCGAAGGAAGTCCAGGTTGCGCCGCAGACCAGTGTACTTTGTGCGTTTCACCGCGCTGCCCTCGAACAAGCGATCGAAGACCACCTCGGTCATGCCGTGCCATTCATCCGCTGAAAGGCCGATCAGTTCCGCCTTTGGCACGAACTCGGGCTCTTGGTGCGGCGTGCTGAACCGGTTCCATGGGCATACCTGCTGGCAGATATCGCACCCGAAGGTCCAACCGGCCATGCGTTCTGCGAACTCTTGCGGAATGGCTTCCTTCAGTTCGATGGTGAGGTAGCTGATGCAGCGGCTCCCGTCAACTCCGTACGGTGTGATGGCATCGGTCGGACATGCGTCGATGCAGCGCCTGCAGGTGCCACAATGGTCCGTGGCGGGCGCATCGGGCTCCAGTTCCAGGTCGGTGATCAGCTCGCATAAGAAGAAGAAGGAGCCTGCGCCCTGGCGGATGACATTGGTGTGCTTGCCACGCCAGCCGATCCCTGCGCGTTCAGCCCAGGCCTTCTCAAGCACCGGCGCACTGTCCACGAATGCACGCATGTCCACCTGACCGAACTTTTCCTGCATGAAGGCCATCAGGGGCTTCAGGCGCTTCTTCACCACCTTGTGGTAATCGCGGCCATAGGCGTAGGTGCTCAGCTTCGGAGCATCGGGATCCGTTTGCAACGGCGGCGTGAAGTAGTTGTAGGCCAGGCTGATCACGCTCTTGGCACCGGGTACCAGTTTGGTGGGGTCCAAACGCAGATCGAAATTGCGCTCCATATAGCCCATGGTGCCCTGCCTCCCTTGGCGCAACCACTGCTCCAAGCGTGGCGCCTCCCGCTCCAGGAATCCAGCATGTGCCACCCCACAGGCCAGAAAGCCCAACTCGTGGGCCTTGGCCTTGATGAGGGCCGCGCGTTGGCGGGGGTCGGACATGGCGGGAAGTTAGGGGCGCGTGATGCTATCATCTGATAGCATTCACCTCGAACGGCCGTGTACCGTTCCTTTTACTTGGACCGATCGAACAGGGCAACAAGCAAGTTTGGGTTGGTTGCGAGCAAGCCCAAGATGCAGAGGAACCCCAATAAGCCTCCTGGTAGCGGCCCTGCGACCAACATCCGGAGCACCGATTGACGCAGTACCCGGAAGTCTTCGTCACCGCAGGAGAACTCCAGGGCCCGCTCAAACCGCTTCGTTCCAAGACGGAAGTCCCCAACACTGGAGCGTGTTGCGTAATGCGGGGTCGCGTGGATGCTTCCATCCTGGTGTACCGAGAACAGAAAGGGTTTACCGTGCGTAGGCAGCGGTATGGTCCTTACATGAGCTCCCTGCTCATTATACACCAGTACCGAAGAGAAATACTCGAGCCCCACATACACGCGCCCTTCGTGACACTTCACACCCTGCACGCCGATCCATGGCAGTTCACCACCCCAGGTGATCAATCCGAGGGTCACGGCCCACCCAACGACCATGTTCAGAATACCGACCACTATGCCGGTACCGAACATGATCTGCAGGGTCCGCTTCATTCCATCGCTCAACAACCTCGTTATGAACGTGATCGGATCACTCGAACAAGCTTCCCGGCTTCACGCTGGGCACGCGTCCCAAGTGGCGGTAGGCGCGTTCGGTGGCAAGTCGCCCGCGCGGCGTGCGCTGCAGGTAGCCTTCCATGATCAGGAAGGGTTCATAGACCTCTTCGATGGTGCCCGCCTCCTCACCCACCGCAGTGGCCACAGTGTTCAGGCCCACGGGACCACCACTGAACTTGTCGATGATGGCACCGAGGATGCGGTTGTCCATCTCATCCAGGCCGTGCGCATCCACGTTCAACGCTTTGAGGGCATGCTGGGCAATGGGCAGTTCGATGGTGCCATCGCTCTGGATCTGGGCGAAATCGCGTACCCGGCGAAGCAGCGCATTGGCGATCCGCGGTGTGCCCCTGCTGCGTCGCGCGATCTCGTCGGCCGCCTCGTCGATGATGGGCACGTTCAACAAGCCCGCACTGCGCTTGATGATGCCCTTGAGCGTTGCGCTGTCGTAGTAGTCGAGGCGGCTGTTGATGCCGAAGCGCGCACGCAGCGGCGCCGTGAGCAGGCCGCTGCGCGTGGTGGCACCCACAAGTGTGAACGGGTTCAGCGCGATCTGCACCGTGCGTGCATTGGGCCCCGCATCGATCACCAGGTCGATCCGGTAGTCCTCCATGGCACTGTAGAGGTACTCCTCGATCACCGGGGTAAGGCGGTGGATCTCATCGATGAAGAGCACATCGTGCGGCTCCAGGTTGGTGAGCAGGCCGGCCAGGTCCGCGGGCTTATCGAGCACGGGCCCGCTGGTGATGCGGATGCCCACACCCATCTCCGCGGCAATGATGTTCGCCAAGGTGGTCTTCCCCAGTCCGGGCGGGCCATGCAGGAGCACGTGGTCCAGGGCCTCCCCACGTTGTTTGGCGGCCTGCACGAACACTTTCAGGTTGTCGGTAACGGCCTTCTGCCCCGCGAACTCGCCGAACTGTTTCGGGCGCAGGGTCTGTTCCAGCTCCTTGTCGGAGGCGGAGCGCTGTTCATTCCGGACGTCGAACGCTTCGGCCATATTCGGTCATTCCGGCCGCGTGGCCGTTCCTGTTCGCTGTAAAAATAGGTCCGCCCGCAGCTATTCGCCCTTGCCTCGCAGATCGCGCCAGATGTCGCCGAGGAATACGCGCAATCCGAAGGCGTAGATGGGCGCGCTGAGGTTCTCGCCAATACGGTCGCCGGTCTGCCAGACCAACCGGAAGCCCCAGCCGCCTCCCACCCCGAGATAGCGCCAGAAACGGTACTGCACGTACATGGCCGGCTCGTAGAGCAGCAGGCCCGTGCGCTGGTACTTTACCCGTTCCCCAGTGGCATCGGTGTAAGCTGTGGATGCAGCGCCGATACCGATCTGCACCGGTATGCGCACCTCCCACCTTCCCCGCTGGTAGAAGGCATAGTCCACGTATGGCGAGATGTAGCCCACGCGCAAACGCAAGGTGGTGCTCCCCACGCCTTCCACTACTTCGGTGCGTGAGACGGGCGTATAGAGGAAGGTGTAGCCAATGCCGTATTGGAAACGGCCAGCGTGCTCCAGTCCGAGCTTCACGCCCATCAGCCGCACGTTCCGGTTGTCCACGAACGAGCCACGTATATCGAGCTTGGCCACCAAGCGGGGCCGCTCCTGGGTGAACAGCGCGATGCTGTCCAACAACTGCGCCCGCGTCTGTGCAGCGAAGCAACAGGCAAGGAACAGCAGGAGCAGTGCGCGCTTCACGTGGGCTGAAAAAGGAATGTCCGCACCCAAAGATGCGGACATTCCCAAGTGGGTCTTCAGGATCGGATCAATGCTCCTCCTCGTCGTGCTCCAGCGGAGTGATCTGGCTGACCCAGTCCTCGGCCTTGCCAGGCTTGCTGTAGTCGTAGGGCCAGCGGTGCACCACGGGCAGCGGGCCGGGCCAGTTGCCATGGATGTGCTCCACCGGGGTGGTCCACTCCAGCGTGTTGCTCTTCCACGGGTTCTGCACGGCCTTGGGTCCACGCTTGATGCTGTAGAAGAAGTTGTAGGTGAAGATCACCTGCGCCAACGCACCGATGATGGCGAACACCGTTACCAGCACGTTCAGGTCGACCACGCCATTGAACATGGGGAACTCGCTGTAACTATAGTAGCGACG
>CAZQFG010000256.1:0-4115 GCA_964592515.1 uncultured Chryseobacterium sp.
TCCACTGGCCGTTCGGAAGGCGGACCACTCGATAAATGTCCCGGCCACCGGTACCGCCCTTTCGGTCACTGACGAAGTAGAACGTGTTGCCATCGGCCGTCAAAGCACCATGGGTCTCCCAAGCCTTTGTGTTGATGTCGGACCCCATCAATACCGGGTCGCTCCACAGCTCACCCACCAGCTTGCTCTCATAAAGGTTTCCATCCCCTCCGTCATCACGGTAAATGACCAGTGTCTGGCCGTCGGCCGAAACGTTCACCACGGCCATGTGACCAGCCCCTGGAGGATTGATATTCAGCAATTCGGCCGGTTGCCAATTGCCTTCACGGTCCTTGAAGCTCACATAAATGTTCTCATGAGGCATGCCGGCCAGTGGGTCGAGCATACCCCGGTTGGAACTGTCAGGCCGGATGCGACGCGAGGTGAAGAACAATGCATTTCCATCGACAGAAAGTACCGGACTGAAATCCGGATACTCTCCATTGATCATCGGACCTACGTTAAAGATTGAATAATTCAATGGGGTGGCCTGCAGGGCACGTGCATTGGCCACCTGTTCCTTTCCGCGCACCGCCAACGGGGCCATGGCATGTTTGCCTTCGGTCTCATCCAGGAACTTCTGATAATACGTATCGGCCTTGGTGAGGTCGTTCTTCAGGTGATAGGAGCGGGCCAGGTAATAGTCCACCTCAACAGGCGCATTCCGCTCTTTCGGTTCGAAGGGGTCATATCCGGCTGAATTGAATCCGCCCGTACCTTTTGATTGGCGCAATTGGGAGGCCCGTTCCAAATAGGGGAGTGCCTTGGCCTTTTGATTGTAGGAACTGAAGTAGGCGAGCCCCAGCTTGTAGTTCAGGTTGGCATTCTCTCCATCGGCCGTGACCAGTTCGGCCCATATCTCGGCCGCTTGGTTGAACAACTTCTCCTCCATCAACTTGTTGGCTTCCTCGAATTTCCAGTTGAACGAGGTGTTCGAGGGCTGAGCCAACACACCTGCGGAGCAAACGAGCAGACAGGTGAGCAACGCCGATGCGTAGCCGTACTTCATGTTGAATAGGTTCAAGGTCCGGAGGTCGAAAGGTGGCTAAATGTAGGATTTTCCGATCGCGGGCATCACTCAGAAGGCTTGGTCGATGGACCAACCTTCCAGGATATCCGCAACGCGCCTTACGAAACGGCCACCGAGCGCCCCATCCACCACACGGTGGTCATAGGAGTGGGAGAGGAACATCTGGTACCTGATGCCGATGAGGTCGCCTTGAGGGGTCTCGATCACAGCAGGTTTTTTCCGGATGGCTCCCGTGGCCATGATCGCCACTTGGGGCTGGTTGATCACCGGCGTGCCCAGCACGTTACCGAAGGTGCCCACGTTGGTCACGGTGTATGTGCCTCCGCTGATCTCATCGGGAAGCAATTTGCCGTTGCGCGCGCGGTTGGCCAGGTCGTTCACCTTTTTGGTGAGCCCCACCAGGTTCAACTGGTCGGCATTCTTGATCACGGGCACGATCAGGTTGCCGTTCGGCATGGCGGCGGCCATGCCGATGTTGATGTCCTTTTTCTTGATGATGTTGTAGCCGTCCACTTGTACATTGATCATCGGCATCTCCTTGATGGCCTGCACAATGGCCATGATGAAGATGGGGGTGAAGGTGATCTTCTCGCCTTCGCGTTGTTCAAAGGCTTTCTTCACACGTTCGCGCCAGAGCACCAGATTCGTCACATCGGCCTCTACGAAGCTGGTCACGTGCGGGCTGGTGCGTTTGCTGGTCACCATGTGGTCGGCGATCAGCTTGCGCATGCGGTCCATTTCGATGATCTCGTCGCCTGCTGCGGGCACCAACGTCGGGGCCGGCGCAGGGGCTGGTGCAGCGGCCGCGACAGTAACAGGGGCAGGTGCACCGGACGGAACAGCGGTCACCGGCGCCGGAGCAGTCTTGGTATTGCGGTTCGGCAGATAGTCCAGAACGTCCTTCTTGGTGACGCGTCCACCTTGACCGCTGCCTGAAATACTCTCCAGTTCCTGCAATGAGATACCCTCGCTTTGCGCGATGTTGCGTACCAAAGGGGAGTAGAACTTGCCGCTCGGGCCGGTGCGTTCAACAGGGCCGGCAGCAGCTGCTGCATGGGCCACAGGAGCTGGTGACCCATTGGTGGCCGGTGCAGTGGCCACGGGTTGCGCGGTGGCTGCAGGCGCCGCAGCAACAAGTGCGCTTGAAGCTCCTGCCGCACTGCCCACTTGGGCAATGGCCTGGCCCACTTTCACCACATCGCCCTCGTTCACTAGGCGCTTCAGCAGGATGCCCGCCTCGGGTGCGGGAACCTCGCTGTCCACCTTGTCCGTGGCGATCTCCACAATGGGCTCATCGGCCTCTACGCGGTCGCCTTCGTTCTTCAACCACTTGATGATGGTGGCCTCGGCCACGCTCTCGCCCATTTTGGGCAGCAGGATCTCGATCTGGGACATGTTCGCTCAGGCCCGTTGCGGACCCGGCCAAAGGTAACGATGCCGCACAAAGCAAGGGTACCCGATATCAACTCGCTGAGCGGAGTCCACGCCACACCAAGTGCAGGTCCTGGAGGACATCGTAGTCCTTGGCGTACAAGGCGTTCATACGCACCGCAACCCGTTCCGTTGGAACGGGGGGCTGGTCAACGGACAGGTCGAAAACGCCACGGCGCAAGGCAGGTAATCGCAACGCAGAACGTGAGGTTGCAAGGTATCCGACCCAACTGCGTTCGCCGGTGAGCACGTCAACCGCGTCGCGCAATCGTTGTGCGCCCTTCGCGAACAACAGGACCACCAAGGGTGAAAGCAACAGTATGGTCAGTGACACCACCACATCCAGGATCCGCTTCGAACGTCGCCCGGCAGGGGTGATAAGGGCATGTTCCTGAAGCACGTACAGGTCCGCCAGGCTTTCAATACTGCTTGGGCCGATGATGAACTCCCTTGCCGGCTGGGCGATCTTGAATTCGGCTCCGCCATTGCGCAACTGTTCCATCAAGGCGATGATGCCTCCCCAAGAGAGGTCCTTGGCGCAGAACACCACTTCACCTATCCGATGTTTACGGATGGTGCGTGCCAGGGCTTCCGTTGTGGTTTCGGGCGTACCTGGCCGGACCGTGCTGGACCAGCCCAGTCCGAAGTGGGTCTGCCAGAGCAGTGCCAGTGCATGCTTGGCCTCTTCCTTGGTCCCCACGGCAAGTATCCGTTCGCGCTCTTTTCGGCGCAGTCCGTAGCCCCTGATCCGGAGCAAGTGGAGCGCGGATCGGACCAACAACATGGAGGCGGTTGCCCAAGTACAAAGCAGGGCTGTCTCCAGAATGTCCTCCGCTGTACCAGATAGCGACCACCAGATGGCGCCCCCCAAAGCGAGCAAGCCCACGAGCGCCTTCACGGGTGGGGTGAACCGCAGTGGGCGGTCGTATCCTCCGAACAGGGCGATCCACCCCACAACGCCCAATCCGATCAGTAGGTCCGTACCCAGTTCCTGAATGAACGGCCAGCGATGTGGCACAACAGGGGATAGTGCGAGCACGAGCACCACCGTGAGCAGGTCGAGGAAGGGGAGCAGGGCCCTATTGAGGAAACGTGTGGCAATGGCTGCAGCAGCGCTCAGGTAAATACTGCCCTTGATCAGTGCAGGGAACACTCCCCCGCTTCGGGCGAAGTGTTTCTGTGCGAAAATGGCCATGGCGTTATAGAACACGAACACATAGTTCACGCTGCTCTTCTTCGTACTCTCGCCTTTGTAGTGAATGATGCGGGCATCGGGGTAGTACCAGTTCTCATATCCGCCGAGCGTTATCCGGTAGCTCAGGTCGATGTCCTCGCCATACATGAAGAAGCTCTCGTCAAGGAGGCCCACCTCATCCAGTGTCCTCTTGCGCAGGAACATGCAGGCGCCCGAAAGGATCTCGATCGGAGCGGCCTCGTTCTCGGGCAGGTGGCCCAGATGGTAGCGTCCGAAAAGGCTGCTCCTTGGGAACAGGCGCGACAATCCGATGATCTTGAAGAAGGCCACCTGTGGCGTGGGCAGACCGCGTTTGGATTCAGGAAGGAAGTGGCCCGTGCCCTCGATCATCTTCACGCCCAGACCACCCGCCTTGGGGGG
>CAZQFG010000257.1:0-4097 GCA_964592515.1 uncultured Chryseobacterium sp.
TGGCGCCTTTCAACGCCTCCTCATCGATCTCCAGCCGATCGAGGATGCGCTCGTAGTGCTTTTTACTGAAGGCCTCGAAGTGCTTGTCCAGAATGGCCTCGGCGATGCGTTGCTCAAGGCTGTGGGGTAGGCGACGCACTTGCAACAGCAGGCACTCCCGCAGATCGCGCGCACCCACGCCTGCAGGGTCCAACGACTGCACCTCGTGCAAGGCCTTTTCCAGTTCCTCCTTGGTGGCCATCACGTTCTGGGTGAAGGCCAGGTCGTTCACAATGGCGTCCAGTTCGCGCCGCAGGTAGCCGTCCTCGTCCAGGTTGCCGATCAGGTGTTCGGCCAGCATTTCGGTGCGGTCGTCAATGTCACGCAGGCCCAGCTGCGACCGCATGTTGTCCTGGAAGGTGGTGCCACCGGCCAGGGGCATCTCACGCTCCTCCTCATCCGGACCGGTGTTCTTCACGCTCAGCTTGTAGTCCGGCGTGTCATCGTCCTGGAAGTAGTCGCTCAGGTCGAAATCGTCGCGCTCGTTCTCCTCGTTGCCCTCCATCTCGGAGCTTTCGGCAATGGCCTGTTCCTCGGTGGGTACATCGTCATCCACCTGGTCATCCCCTTCCTCCAACGCCGGGTTCTCCTCGATCTCCTGCTTGATGCGCTGCTCCAGTTCCACCGTCGGTACCTGCAGCAGTTTCATCAATTGGATCTGCTGCGGGGAGAGCTTTTGCTGGAGCTTCTGATAAAGGCCTTGTTTCAACATTGCGGGGGTAAAAATACGGGGCGGCCCAGCGATGGCTCCACCTTCCCGCAGAAGCCGTCACTCCCGATCGTGCACATGACCAGGCGATACGACCGTCATCACCGCTACTTCGCCCCGGCGCACGCCTCCAACATCGCCTTCACCGTTTTCGGTGCGCTGCCGATGAAGATCTGATCACCGACCACGATCGTGGGCCGCTTCAGGAAGGTGTACTCCTCCAGGATGTACTTCCGGTAGTCCTTCTCGGTCAGCTTCATCTCGTTCAGGCCCATGCTGCGGTACTTCATGGCGATCTTGCTGAACAACGCTTCGTAGCTGCCGGCCAGCTTCTGCATCGCGTCCAGTTCCTTGGCGGTGATGGGCTCGCTCTTGATCTCGCGCAGGGTGAATTTCTTCAGGTTCGGGATCTGGCCCAGGATGCGCTGGCAGGTGCCGCAGTTGGCAAGGTGGTAGATGGTCATGGAAAGTGAGCGTGGTAGGAGTGATGTGGAAGGAACACCGCTTAAGGCGAATTGTGCGCGGTGTGGCTGTTTCCGCTTGACGTTCAACCTTCACTTTCAAGCGAGCGGAGCAGGGTGATGATGCCTTCGCCTTTGGGTGTTACAGTGTACTCCACATGCAGGGGTTTCAAGCGGAGCACGGTGCGTAGCAGCAGCCCATCACTCTCCAGTTCGCGCAACGCGTTGGTGAGTGCCTGGCGGTTGCTATCGGCAAGGGCCCTTGAAAGTGCATTGAAACGCAAAGGGCCTTCAGTGGCCAAGCGCAGGATCTGCGGCTTCCACTTACCGGCAATGCTGCGCAAGGCTTGTTCGGCGGGGCATTCCGGGCCTGCAGGGGTGGTCAACTCGGATTTACCTCTTGCCGTCTTCTTCATGCGTGGGGACCTTTGTACCGCAAATCTACCGGCATGCTCCGCAAGACCCTCCCCATGTCGCTTCTGATCGGCATTGGTCTTTCGGCGTGCGCACAACCCACCGACAAGTCAATGGCCAACCCGTTGCTCTGCGACCCTGATACCGGCGTTTGTGCCGTTCCCGGGCACGATGCTGCTCATCCGCAGGATGCGCTGATGTCACCAACGCCCAAAGTAACCAAGCCCATCACGCTGCTCTACTTCACCGACCCCATCTGTAGCAGCTGCTGGGGCGCCGAGCCGCAGTTGCGCCGCTTGAAGGCCGAGTACGGCGATGCGATCGACATCCAATACCACATGGGTGGTCTGCTGCCTTCATGGGAGGTTTACAACAGCGGCGGCATCAGCAAGCCCAGCGATGTAGCGGGCCATTGGGATGAGGTGAGCCCGCACTACCGCATGCCCATCATCGGCGATGTGTGGTTGGAGGATCCTTTGCCGAGCAGCTATCCTCCCAGCATTGCCTTCAAGGCCGCTGAACTGCAGGACCACGCCAAGGCGTTGGTCTTCCTGCGCCGCATGCGCGAGCAGGTCTTGGTGGAAAAGAAGAACATAACCAATTGGCCGGTGATCGCGGAAGCGGCGGTGTTCGCAGCACTGGATACGGTACGCCTGCACGCGGACTTCAATGGCGCAGCGAACGCGCTCTTTCAGGCCGACCTGACCTTGGCACGCTCGCTCGGTGTGCGCGGCTTTCCTACGTTCATCTTCAGCAACGAAGCGGGTGAACGGCAGGTGGTCTACGGTGCACGTCCCTACGCACAGTTCGAGGCGGCGGTGAAGGCGATGAAGCCCGATTTGCAGGCTGTCCCGTTGCCTGTTTCATTGAGCGAACTGTTCAACATGCACAGCTCCTGGTGCGCAGAGGAAGCGGCGGTCATGTTGGGTGTCACCCATGAAACGGCCATGGTGCAGTTGAAGGCGGCGGAGGGCCGGGGCGAGCTGCGCGCTATCCACACGCGGAACGGAAGCGTGTGGCGGCGGTAGTGCGCTGTATCACCGAACCCACCTCCAGAGGTAGGCTTTTCGGCTTGGACTAGAACTCCGCACTCTTCGGCGTCCGTGGGAAGGGGATCACATCCCGGATATTCCCCATGCCCGTCACGAACAGCACGAAGCGCTCCAGGCCCATGCCGAAGCCCGCGTGGGGTACGGTGCCGAAGCGGCGGGTATCCAGGTACCACCAGAGTTCTTCGGCGGGAACGTGCATCTCCTTCATGCGCGCCTCCAGCACATCGAGGCGTTCCTCGCGCTGACTGCCACCGATGATCTCGCCGATACCTGGAAAGAGGACGTCCATGGCGGCCACTGTCGTGCCTTTTTCGCTGTAGCCGAAGTCGCTGGGGCCATTGGTACGCATGTAGAAGGCCTTGATCTTCCCAGGATAGCCTGTGACGATCACCGGCTTCTTGAAGTGCTTTTCCACCAGGTAGCGCTCGTGTTCGCTCTGCAGGTCGATGCCCCACTCCACGGGGAATTGGAACTGCTTCTTCTGGTTGGGCTTGCTGCGCAGGAGGATCTCGATCGCGTCCGTGTAGGTGATGCGCTCGAAGGGGTTCTCCAGTACGAAATTCAAGCGCTCGATCAGGCCCAGTTCGCTGCGTTGCTCCTTAGGCTTGGTGGCCTCCTCTTCTTTCAAGCGCGCATCCAGGAATTGCAGGTCGTCCATGCTGGTGCGCAGCACGCGGGCGATGAGGTGCTTGCAGAGGCCTTCGGCGAGGTCCATGTCGCCCGCCAGGTCCATGAATGCAGCCTCCGGCTCGATCATCCAGAACTCGGCGAGGTGGCGCGCGGTGTTGCTGTTCTCGGCGCGGAAGGTGGGTCCGAAGGTGTAGACCTTGCCCAGTGCCAGTGCCGATAGTTCGGCTTGCAGCTGACCGCTCACGGTGAGGCGGCTTTCGGCGCCGAAGAAGTCCTCCTTGAAGTCCACTTCACCAGCCTCGTTCAACGGTGGGTTCTTCGCGTCCAACGTGCTCACGCGGAACATCTCCCCCGCCCCTTCGGCATCGCTCGCCGTGATGATCGGACTATGGAAGTAGTTGTAGCCGAGGCTGTCGAAGTACTCGTGAATGCCGAAGCTCACCTGGTGGCGGATGCGGAAGATGGCGCTGTAGGTGTTGGTGCGGAAGCGCAGGTGGGCGTTCTCGCGCAGGAACTCCAGGCTGTGCTTCTTGGGCTGGATGGGGTACTTCTCCGCATCGCTGTCGCCCAGCACTTCCACGGCGGTCACCTGCATCTCCACGCGCTGGCCGCTGCCCTTGCTCTCCACGATCACGCCGGTACACTTCACGGCCGCGCTGGTGGTGAAGCGGGCGCGCGTCTCCGGCCCCACCTGCTCCTGGTCGATCACGCACTGCAGGTTGCGGATGGTGCTGCCATCGTTGAGGGCGATGAAGCGGTCGTTGCGGAAGGTGCGCACCCAGCCGGCCACGG
>CAZQFG010000258.1:0-4084 GCA_964592515.1 uncultured Chryseobacterium sp.
CCCGGAAGATCTGCGCCTTCGGCATCCGCGCCAGCCGCTGGGTCACCATGCACGGCTTCGCCTTCAATGTGAACACCGATCTGAGCTACTTCGAGAACATCATCCCCTGCGGTATTGCCGACAAGGGCGTTACCTGTATGGCCAAGGAACTGGGCGGGCTGGTGGACATTGAAGAGGTGAAGGACCGGCTGAAGCTGGAGCTGGCTGACCTGTTCGATGTGCAGTTGCTGAGCGGCCATTGAGCGCACCCACACCCACGGGACCCGTACTTTGGCGCGAGCCTTGAGGCATTGGTGACCATGCGCCGCACCCTTCTCTATCTGCTGCTGGGAACGCTCGCGTTCGGGCTCTCCCTGCTGGTGGAACAGCCGGATGGGGATGCAGTGCTGAAGCGCGAAGCGCATCGTTTGGAGAAGGCCCTGCTGCTCGCACGGACCGATCTGCAGAAGTCCACGGCCAATGAAGCACGCCGCTGTGCAGAGCTGGGGGTCGATGCCTGGATGGCATCGCGTGCTGCGGCCTTGGAGCAAGTGGATGCGCGAACGGCTACCTTGTTCGTTGTGGCTTTTCGGGACAGTCTGGTGGGCTGGTCTGGTCATGTGCCCGCGGATATCACGGCGCTCTCCAACGATACGGTCGGACTGCTTCAGTTAAGAGATGGAAGTTGGCTGCATTCTTCTGTGACGGTGGGTGATCTCACGGTTCATGGTGTGCGGCAAGTGTGGTCCCTTCCGCCCATCGAGAACCGCTTCCTTGTTCGAGGCTTCCACCCTTCGCTTCAAGCGTTGCCGGGTCTGCAGGTGGTGGATGATGATCCCAGCGGGATCGTGGTGCATGATGAACAAAGCACACCGATGTTAACCGTGAATTGGATGGACGGTGCGCAGGAGCTTGGTACCTGGATCTGGGTTCGGCTCTGCCTGGTGCTATTGGCCGCTTTCCTAACACTGGCCGCGCTGTGGCGTGCATGCATGAGCATGCATGCCAAAGGCGTTACGGTTCCGGCGTTGTTGTCATTCATAGTGGGAGCGATCGTGATCAGGGCCTTTATGCTCTGGTACATGCCCGTGGGACCGTTCAGTCGCATTCCCTTGTTCGATCCTGCGGTGTATGCCACCTCAATGGTGTTCCCGAGCCTCGGCGATCTGGTGCTTAACGCCTTGTTCCTGTTCATCATGGCCTTGTTCCTCATGCGATGCGTGCGGGACAGCGCTGCACCGGGAGGGGCCATGCGTGTGCTGTACTGGGCAGTGGTTCTTCTCCATGCCGCGTGGATCACACAGTTGATCATCGGTCTGGTCGCTGATAGCAGTGTGGAGCTTGATCTCTATCACGTGCAGAGCCTTGGCATCCACGGTCTGGTGGCCGTTGCAGGCATGGCGCTCATGTTCGGTGGCTGGGCCGTGGTGGCCTATGCACTACTTGGGCCCATCGCACGAACCCAAGGCCTTCTCCGGTCGTGGGCCCTGGGCCTGGTCATGCTGGCCGCTTCCATTGTTGTGCATCACCTGCTCGGCGTGCGCGACACCATCGTTTTCCTCTGGCCGGTGATCCCCATGCTGGTGTTGATGCGCGTGGCCATGGACAGGCCGCGGTTCCTGCATGTGGTGCTCGGTCTGGCCGTTCTGGCCGGCACCTCCGCACACCTGCTCACACGACACACCTATCAGCGTGAACAGCGCGAACGACAGGCCCTGGCCGAGCGATTGGCCTCGCGCGAGGACCCCGTGGTGGAATACATGTTCCGCGAGACCGCACCCCTGATCCGCAAGGACACCGCGTTGTACGGTCTGCTCACCGGCAATAGGAGCTGTAGTTCGGGCGATCTTGATCGCTTGGTGCGCCAACCCTACTTCGGTGGCTATTGGGAACGCTACGATGTGCGCCTGTTCGCCTTCGATACCACAGGCCAGGTGCTCTGCTCCACCGACCCCGATCCGCCAAGCAGCATGCTCTCCGATACCAGCGCGTTCGGCATTGGCCCCGGTGTGGCCGACATGCCGGACCTGATCATGGAAGAACGTCCGGGGCAGACCACCTACTACCATGCCCGTGTGGCCGTAATGCCCGTGGACAGCCTTTCGCCGGGGCAGTTGATCGTGGAGCTTCATTTGCGTCCGGTGTCGCAGGGCGCGGGGTTCCCGGAGCTGCTGCTCAGTGGCGATGACCCATTGGCGCGTCGCAGTGAACGCTATACCAAGGCCCGGTACGAACGTGGCAAGCTGGTGGAACAGCAGGGTCCGGTCTTCCATCCGTTGCACTGGCAGCGCACCATGCCCGGCGATGGTTTCCTCTGGTACCAGGAAGGGCGCTCGGAGTTCCTGGCGCGCGGCGATGCAGAGGGCACCTTGCACGTGTTGGGCCTGCCCATGCCGGGCCCGCTTGACAAGGCCACTTCGTTCAGCTACCTCTTCGCTTTCTTCGGCGTGCTATTATCGCTGGCCTACTTCATCTACCACCTGCTCCGGCGTGAACAGGTGTGGGTGCCAGGTATTGGCACCAAGGTGCGCCTGGCGCTGGTCTTCTTCGGCACCACCGGATTGGTCTTCTTCGGCATCGGCACGCAGCGGCTGCTCTCGCGCCAGTACAACCTGCGCTTCGAGGCGGACATCCTCGAACGCATGCGCTCCGTACATGCCGATCTGCAACAGCGCTTGGATGGTGAAGGGGAGCTGACCGACCGCCATGCCCTCTACCTCGATCGCTTGCTGGCCCGTGCGGGCAACGTGTTCCGTACCGACATCACGCTGTACAACACGCACGGCGACCTGCTCGCCACCAGCCGTCCGCAGGTGTTCAACAACGGTCTGCTGGGCCGCCGCATGGACCCCGTGGCCTACGTGCAGTTGGTGCGCAACGGCACCAGTGCGTACGTCCACCAGGAGCATATCGGCAAGGCCTCGTTCCGTACGGCGTATATGCCGCTGCGCGATCGGCGTGGGTTGGTGATGGCCTACCTCGCGTTGCCCTCCTTCGCCGATCAGGTACAGCAGGAAGAGGAACGCTCCTCGGTGCTGGTGGCGGTGGTGAACCTCTTCGTGCTCATGTTCGCGCTCAGTGTGCTGGTGGCCGTTTTCATCAGCAACTGGACCACGCGTCCGCTTGATCTCCTGCGCAACGCCTTGGGTCGCGTGGCGCTGCAAGGAGCCAATACACCCATCCGCTACAAGGGTGATGATGAAGTGGGCCGCTTGGTGGAAGTGTACAACAGCAAGGTGGCCGAGCTGCGCGAGAGCGCCGAGAAGCTGGCCCGCAGCGAGCGTGAGAGCGCATGGCGCGAAATGGCCCGGCAGGTGGCGCACGAGATCAAGAACCCGCTCACGCCCATGAAGCTCGGCATCCAGCACTTCCAACGCACCTGGCGGCCCGATGCGCCCGATGCCGCCGAACGCTTGGAACGCTTCAGCCACGCCATGGTGGAACAGATCGATGCGCTCAGCAACATCGCCGGCGAGTTCAGCAACTTCGCTCAAATGCCCCGCGCGCAGGAGCAGGACCTTGACCTGGCCGAGGTGGCCGAAGGGGCCATGGCGCTGATCGGTGCGGCCGAGAAGCACTTCACCCTGGAGCGGATCACCACTGGACCGCTGCCCATTCGCGCCGACCGCGAACAACTGTTACGCGTGTTCAACAACCTGCTCAAGAACGCCGAGCAGTCCATTCCCGAAGGCCGCACACCGCGGATCACCGTGGTGCTCAAACAGACCGCCGAACGGGCCATTGCCGAGGTGCACGACAACGGCAGTGGCATCGCCGAGGCCGACCGCGAACGCATCTTCAGGCCCAACTTCACCACCAAGAGCAGCGGCATGGGCCTGGGCCTTGCCATGGTGCAGCGCATCGTGGAAAGCGCCGGAGGAAGCGTATGGTTCGAGACCCGCGAAGGCGAAGGGACCACCTTCTTCGTGGCCTTGCCCCTGCGGAAGTAGCCGGTACATTTGCTTCCCTGTCAGGCGATGAACCGATCGTCCGACCTGTTGATCCATGAGCTACCAGAACCTCCTCATCGCCGACGAAGGCGCCGTCCGCACCATCACCATCAACCGCCCCGACCAGCTCAACGCGCTCAACCGCGCCACCATCG
>CAZQFG010000259.1:0-4040 GCA_964592515.1 uncultured Chryseobacterium sp.
TCAGGGGGCCCTATTGGACCTGAACGGACTGGGACCCCGCCCAATAGCGAAACAGGGTGGACTTCCACTGGACAGTGCGGACCTCTTTCCGGGAGTCCCTGCCAGATTGGTCTATGACGGCAATATGTTCATCCTGTTGGGCAGCACCTACCTACCCTGTCGAACTGGATTCAAGGCTGTGGCCCGGGAGTTCTGTATTGAGGATTCATCGCACGCAGCCGTGAACTTCTATGATGCCGTGCAGACCTGCACCCAAATGGGAGCGCGGCTCTGCACCTTTTCGGAGTGGACGCACGCCTGCCGTAGCATACCCGACTTCATGGGCACTGTACCTTCCTACGAATGGGTGGACAGTGCGGCCAACAATGCCACCGATGCCAAACGTGTGGGCCAGGGAAGCGATGGCTCCACGAACCCTGAAAGCACAGGCTGCACCTACGGGGGCACGAGCATCCCCACGAACACCGCGCGTTATCGATGCTGCACCAACCGATGAAGCATCTACTGCTCGCCTGCCTTGCCGCCGTTTGCACCGGACCCACACTGGCGCAAGTGGAACTGGATGTCCCATTGCGGCTGACCGGACCAGAGGAACAACGGCGGATCGATGGTCTTGCACCTCCAACGCAAGGCAATGCCGCCGTTACCGTGGAAGCCGATGTGCGCGATGGCTGGCGCTGGTGCTCCGCACAACGCATAGCGGACACGCTGGAACTGAGCACTGCACCATCCGTTGCTCCTGTAAGGGACGGTCTTTTGTTGCGCTTCGCCGTGCCGCAGGACATGAGCGGCCGACTGTGGGCACGGATACAAGGTGGAGCGGCCTTGCCCCTATTGCGTACCGATGGCGTGAACCCCACTTGGGGGCAAATGACCACCGGACGCATTGCCGAAGTGCTCGTGGCAGCCGGGCGCTATACCCTGCTGAACCTGCCGGAACCGGAATGTCCACCAGGCAGTTTGTCCGTGAACGGCAACTATTGCATCGATCAAGCAAGCGTGGCCGACCAGCTCATCTACCAGGCCATGGACCGCTGCGCCCGGCGTGGTGGCAAGTTGTGCACACTGGACGAATACCATGCCGCGTGTACGCTCCTGGGTACGCAACTCACGGGCATGTACAATGAGTGGGAGTGGATCGACGACACCTCCAACCATTCACACACTGCGGACCAAGCGGGGCGCTTCACCTGTACAAGCCATCGATCACAAAGCGTGCTTCTGGTCCGGTTGGCCGAAACACGTTGTTGCTACCACAAGCGATGAGGATCCTGGGCATATCGATCGCATTGTTAATGGCCTTCACAACACTGGCCCAGGTAAGCATCGACCAACCTGTTCAGCTGACCGGCACCGCTCCGGAACAGCGACAGGTGACAGGTCTACCAGCCAGTATTGCTCCCAATGCAGCCCTTTCCACCGCTACAGAACAAGGCGGGCAGCACAGAAAGGCACTGACCACGACGAACGGGACCAACTGGCACGCCGATCTGCCATCGCTGACGGGACCCGCTTCTGCCGGAACACAACTGCTGGTCACCAGCCCCTCCATCTCTGTCGGTTCCGTTTCGCTTGAAGTGAACGACCAACCTGCCGCGCCCGTGCTGGTGAGACCGGGAGTGCCATTGGCAGGTGATGCCTATCCCGAGGGAACGATCATTTCGCTGGTGTACGATGGAAGCGCATACCACGTGATGAACGGCCGGGCCAATGCACGCCGATCTTGTCCGGATGGCATGGTGGCCGTGAACGATCAGTTCTGTATCGAGCCCAATGAACGTCCTGCTTCGAATTACTTCCAAGCCGGCCTCGCCTGTGCGACCGAGGACCGCCGGTTATGCAGTTGGGGTGAATTGTATGCCGCATGCATGGCCGCTGGCACACTTGGACTGAACAATATGGTGGGCAACTGGGAATGGACCCGTGACTCAGCCAACGAGGATGGGAATATCCGCATGGTCCTTCTGAACAGCTGTGCCGCTGCAGGTACGCGGGTGGCCACGGACACCACGTTACCGATCGTTTCCCGCTGCTGCTATTCGCGCTGATCCACCACGAACGCTTCACTACTGTTGGTCCAATTCCTTCGCCAGCGCCAAGGTGCGGGCGGCCACGTTGGGCCAGGTGTAGCGCGCACGGGCCTTCTCCCAGGCCGCGCGACCAAGCGCCGCACGCGCTGACACAGGCAATGAGGCCAGCTCCAGAACAGCATGATAGAGCGCATCCGAATCACCCTTGGGCAATAGTCTTCCCGTGGAGTCATCAATGAGCTCCGCCGTGGCGCCCACATCGCTCACGATAGCAGGACGAGCCTGTGCCATGGCCTCCAGCACAACGGTTGGCATACCCTCAAAACGCGTTGGCAGCACCAAGGCGTGGCTGTGGTGATAGGCCTTGAACAGCCCATCATCATCGATCTTGCCCAGCAGTTCCACATTGGCCGGAACGCCGTTGGACCTGATCTCCTTCATGAGCGGACCATCGCCAGCAAGCAGGAAGTGCACCACCTCACCCTTGCCATCACGTTCCAACCGACGCGCCACATCGATCAGCAGGTCCAATCCCTTGTTAAAGGCAAATCGGCCCACGAACAGCAGGCGCAACGGACCACCATCAACGGGATAAGCCGGCATTACTTCCGGTACATGTACGGCATTGGGAACGGTGACCACCCGGGTGCGCGCACCTTTCACCTGCCGTTGAAGGATCGGTGTCAGGCGACCACCGAGCGAAATGCAGATCGCCGAGCGCCGAAGGATATGGCGAAGCGTGAACCGGAACGGCGCACCGATCAGCTGGTCACGCAGCGTTATCCCTTGGAACATCTCCAGACCATGCGGATTGACAATAAGCTTCTTCGTGAACCGCTCGATGCCGCTCCAGACCGAAAAGCCCTGCGAAAGCACGACATCCGGAGCAATACGCTCAAGCACGTTGGCCACCCGTTCGCTGTAACGCCATAGTTCGCGCAGGTAGAATCGCGATGCATCGACCGGCTCAACCGTTACCTCTGTGATGCCCAGCCGAGCGTCGAAGATCGGCGCCGTATGCGGATGGATGACCGTTAACCGAACGCCTGGCGTGCGCGCCAATTCCTCTGCCAAGAGCCTTGAATGCCGCTGCATGCCGCCCATGGCCTGCGGGAACACACCATCGGTACACAGGGCGATGTGCAGCTCAGAGCGGGACATCCTCATCGAGCAGCGTACGAATTCCCTGATCGAGGTCCCACTGCGCCTTCCAACCGGTTACGCGCTCCAGCTTGGATACATCGGCCAGCAGGTGCATGCGTTCCACCTTGCGCACACGTGCGGGGTCCACCTCGATCTTCAATGGTTCACCCAGCTGACGCTCGAAGGCCTCCACCACTTCACGCACACTGTACTCAATGCCACGCCCGATGTTGAAGACCTCAAGCCCTTTCAGACCTGCGTTCAACAAGGCGTCCATGGCACGGGCCATATCGTGGGTGTGGATGAAATCACGCTTGGGATCGAGGTTACCGAGCTTCAGCGTACGTGCACCGGCCAATACCTGTCGCTGGATCTCGGGGATCAAGTGCGGGTTGGTCTCGTTGGGGCCAAAGGCATTGAAGAACCGCCCGATGATGGTGGGGATGCCGGAGCGCATTTGGAACTCTCCTGCCAGCCGCTCGGTGGCCAGTTTGGTGACCCCGTAGATGTCCATCGGGCCCGTGTCGTGCCCCTCTCCCACGGCATGGTCGGCAATGGGATAAACCGCCGCGGTGCTCGCCACGAACACCTGCTCGCAACCGGGCACGGCGCCACAGGAATCGAGCACGTTGATGGTGCCGCAAATGTTGATGTCCGATGCCTCGATGGGGTGTGCGTTGCAGTACGGAATGAAATGCACCGCGGCCAGGTGCAGGGTCCACTGCGGGGCGATACGTTCCACGGTCGTACGCACTGCGGCCCGGTCGCGGATGTCCACCAAGTGGAAACACTCGTCTGGTACAGGGGCAAGCTGGCGACGTCCGAAAGAGAGATCATCCACCACATGCACTTCATGCCCCTTTGACA
>CAZQFG010000260.1:0-4031 GCA_964592515.1 uncultured Chryseobacterium sp.
TGATCCTTGAAATTGCGGAACTCGAGGTCCTTCATGGCCTTGTCACGCAGGCTGCCATCCTTCTGCACAGCGAGGGCCAGGTGATTGCGGACCATGTCACCGTTGCTCTGACGGGCACCGATGATAGCCATCAGGTAGTGGCCCATGGCGCTGTCCTTGTCGGTGCTCTGCTCAAGAATGCGCTGAGCACCGGCGGCATCACCACCCAGCATCTTAGCGAGGGCGGCATTAAAGGTATTGTTGCCGCTCATGTTGCCATTGGCAGCACCGTAATCGCCGTTCTGGATATCGATGATACCCATGTTGTACTTCACTTCTGGACCAGCAGCAGTAGCCTTGCGGTAGAGCTCCATGGCCTTCTTGCGATCGCCCTTCAGGCGAGCCACTACACCGAGGTTATTGGTGCTTATCGGGTTGTCCAAGATGCTATTAGCACGCTGGAACTGGGCTTCTGCATCGGCGAGCTTGTTCTGCAGCATGTAGATGTAACCAACGTTGTTGACACCACGGTGATCGTTGGGGTAAATGCGCTCCACTTCCTTGTAGATGCGCAACTTCTCGTTGAGGTCGTTGGTGAGGGTAGCGGCGAAGAGCAGCTCCTCAACGGTCAGACTGTCGGGCATGTTCTTGCTCATGGCCGTCAACTGCTCGTCCGTCTTACCGACGATCTGGTAGTTCAGCTTCATCTCGCTGCGACGCAGGGAGGGCAGGATATGGTCGCGGATCTCGGTGTATGTGGCAGCCATGTTCTTGATCTCCTGCTCACGCTTGTTCACGTCAGGATACATTTCAAGCACACGGATCACCAGTTCCTTGTCGGGAACCTCCGTGGTGGCCATCATGGCCTTCTTGAAACCGTCCCAGTCCTCACCGCGGGGGGTCAGGGTGTAGAAGGTCCCGGCCGAATCAGCCGTGACCTTGTTGCGGCGCATCTCGCTCTTGACCCACTTGGAAGCGCTCTCAGCGCGCTCGGTGGCGAGGTTCTCGTTCAGGCTCAGTTCACCTTCGGGGCTGGCCCAAGCATCTACCAACAAGCCACGCAGGTTGATGTTACCCTTGGCGGCAAAACCCTTGATAAAGTCGGCCATGACCTTCACATCCTCCTCCTTCAGTTCACCAGGGCGCACTACGCTGGAGTTCACCAAGTAGTTGATGGTGGCCTCCTGCGTATGATCGGTGATACGAACGAAGGCGTCCTTCGCGAGCAGGACCTTATCGTCGCTCATGACCAGCAGCGGCGTGGTGATCACACCGTCAGCGATCTTGATAGCGTCGAAGGGGAGCTCTTTCTTACCCTGCTTACCCAGGATCTTCACCATCAGCTCGCTTTCTGCCATGGCAGGCGTGTAGGCCACCTTGCCGGTGTAGCTGAAGGATTTGCCGGTCTCGTAGGGGATGACCGTATAGTTACCCACGGCCTTATCGCCCTGAAAGCCCACCATCTTGTAGGGGGTCTCTCCGCCGGTGTAGGTCAGCGTGGGGGTCAATTCCACTTGAGCCTTGCGGTAGAAGTACTTGCCGGGGAAGTTTCCGTTGATGGTGACCGCCACCGAATCACCCTGAACGATCAGGGGCGAGGGATCAACCGTGTACTTGATGTTCTCAACGTACTTGTTCATTTTTCCCAAGCCGCCACAACCGCTGAGCACCAGCGCTGCAACAGTCGTCAGGGCCATGCCCTTGAGGTGACGCTTTTCCATGAATACGGTGCGATTTACTTGTTTTCGGCTGCAAGTATAATCACTTGCATCTCAGCAACGTTTGACATCGCTCAGGGTAGTTGTCCACAGTCCTTGGTGTGGATCATAGCTCCGCGAAGCGAAAACCCTCGGGCACATCGGCCTTCATCAGCTCCATGAGGCGCTCGTAAGCCAGCGGGTCATGGAGCAGGTCCTTTTCGCCCAGGTCCACCACCAGCACCCGAGAACCACTGCTTTTCTGGAGGTGGTCCAAGTATCTTTCCTGCAATTGCATGAGGTAATCCACACCGATCTGCTGTTCGTAGCTCCGCCCCCTGGTCCGGATCCGTTCACGCACGCGTTCCATGCCCAAATGGAGGTACACGATCAGCTCCGGCCTGGGCAGGTCGGAATACATGATCCCATAAAGGTCCAGGAACAAGGCGTATTCGTCCGGCGGCAGGGTTACGCTTGCGAACACCAGCGATTTACCCAGCGAATAATCGGCAATGGAGAAGGTGCTGAATAGGTCCTGCTCGGTGACGCGTTTCAGTTGATGGTAACGCTGGGCCAGGAACGAAAGTTCAACCGCGAAGGAATAACGCTCGGGCTCCTCGTAAAATCGAGGCAGAAAAGGATTGTCATCGAACTCCTCCAACACCAAGCGGCCCTGCATTTCGTTGGCCAGCCGGCGCGCCAAGGTGGTCTTGCCAGCACCGATAAGCCCCTCGACAGCGATGTAGGAATAGCGCATCACGCAGCGGCAGGCTTGTGCCGAATGGCATTCAACAATTGAAGCACGGTCAGGCCTTGGACCGGATGCACCCAGCCAGGCACAATGTCCGCGGCAGGGGCCAATGCGAACGCACGCTCATGGAATCGCGGGTGTGGCACTTGAAGGGTCGGTGATCCAATGACCTGCCCGCCCATGAGCAGGATGTCGATGTCCACCGTGCGGGAACCGTAGCGACCCGGAGCCGTCCGATCGCGGCCCAACTCGGTCTCAATCGCCAGAAAAGCACCCATTAGCACCTCGGGAGGCAACGATGTGCTTACCAGCAAGGCCCGGTTCAGGAACAGCGCATCACCTTTAAAGCCCCATGGCTCGGTCCAGTGGTCGCGACTTCGGGCAAGCACCCTCCCTGCACGCTCGCCGATCAACCGCTCGGCAGCGGCGAGGTTGATCACCGGGTCGCCCAGATCACCGCCCAGCAGCACAAGTACCTCCAACGCATCCATGGGCCGGCAAAGCTATTCGTGCCTTCCATCCACAAGCGGTCCCGTTCATGTGATCCAACACAAGGCCTATTTCCACAGCCGGTAGTTTCGGGCCCTCAACCTACCTGACCCATGCGCCAGTTCCTCAAGTTCATGTTCGCCTCCATGCTGGGCACCCTGCTGGTGGGCGTACTGCTCATATTCCTGTTCATCGGCATGATCGCTGCCATCGGGGCCGGCATCGCCTCTTCGGACAAACCCACCCGGGTCGACAAGAACAGTGTGTTGCACCTCACGCTGGACAAGGAGATCGTGGACCGTTCATCCAAGGACCAACTGGACCTCGACCTCGGCCCCTTCACCAGCACCTCTGCCATTGGGCTGAACAGCCTGCTGGCCAGCATCGAGCACGCGAAGACCGACGACCATATCAAAGGGATCTTCCTTGATCTGGGCATGGTGGATGGCGGGTTCGCAACCCTGCGCGAGATCCGGAACAAACTGGAAGAGTTCAAGACCGAGAGCGGCAAGCCCGTGGTTGCCTTCAGTGAATTCTACACCCAAGGATCGTACTACATCGCCACGGCAGCGAACGCCGTCTACCTTCAGCCCAAGGGCGACCTCGACTACCGCGGCCTGCGCAGCGAATACATGTTCTACAAGGGACTGTTCGAGAAACTGGATATCGAAGTGCAGTTCATCCGGGGCAGCAACAACGACTTCAAGAGCTTCGGCGAGGTGTACACGGAGGACCACATGAGCCCTGCCAACCGTGCACAGATCCGCCAGTTGCTGAACGGCCTGTGGGACGAGCACCTGAACGCAGTGGCCGGAAGCCGCAAACTGGAGCCCGCCCGCCTGAACACCATTGCCGACAGCCTGCTGATCCGCAACGCCGATCTGGCCATGAACTTCGGCCTGGTGGACGGTGTGAAATACCGCGACGAAGTAATGGCCGAACTGAAGACCCGCATGGAACTGGACGCCACCAAGGATGTGGAACTGGTGGAGCTGGGCAAGTACGCCCGTTCGTTCAAGGGTGGCCTGAAAGGGAGCCAGCGTGATGGTAAAGACAAGTTGGCCATCATCTACGCACAAGGTGGTATCTCCAGCGGCAAGAGCAGCGATGGCACC
>CAZQFG010000261.1:0-4006 GCA_964592515.1 uncultured Chryseobacterium sp.
GCTACACCGACGGCACCACCAACGACCCGGACCAGCGCTTCATCACCCGGTTGTATGGGCCGGACCTGACCACGGCGGTGTCTGATGCCACTGCGCCAGTGCTGGCGACGGTGCGAGTTGCACCCAATCCCACCACCGGCCACTTCACACTAACTCTCCCAGCCGACCTCGGCCCCGTACAGGCCCGTCTGCTGGATGCCAGCGGGCGAGTGGTGCAGCATTATACGCTTCACACTGGTGCTGAGAAGCAGCAGCTGAGCACCAATGCGGAGTCGGGTACGTACCTGCTGCTGGTGGAAGCGCGGGCTGGGCAGCGGTGGCAGGTGCGGGTGGTGGTGGAGTAAGGGATTGTGCTTGGCGCTGTTCGTGTATTACCTTGGCGGTATGGTCCATCACGCATGGGTTGCTCTGGTAAATGAACTCAAACCTAGGCGCTTGGTCCCAAGATACGCGGCACCGATACAGCTCAGATCTTCTTGACCCGGACGGCGTTCATGCCCTTGGGTCCACGCTCCAGTTCGTAGGTCACCTTGTCGCCCTCGCGGATGTCCTCCAGGGTGCCGCTGATGTGTACGAAGTAGCGTTCCTGGCTGCCGTTCTCCACGATGAAGCCGAAGCCCTTGGAGGTGTCGAAGAAGTCCACGCGACCGGTGCGGTCCGCCTCGGCCTCGGCCTCCGCGCGACGTGGCACCCCCAACTCGATCTCGTTGATGTCCACCTCCTTGCGTTTGGTGGGATCGGGCGGCGTGCTGGTGATCACTCCGTTCTCATCCACATACGCGATCATGCTGTCCAAGCCGCCGCCACCGGAACTCGCTTTCCGCTCCTCTTTCCGGAGCTTCTTCTCTTCCTGTTTCTGCTGGCGCTTCTTTTCCTTTTCGCGCTTGTTGAAGGTGCCGGATGATCTGGACAAAGGGTAATGGGTACTGGTGGCCCCGGGCATCATCGGTCGCGTGTGGACCTGAACGGACGCCGGGAATGCCCGAAAGGTAGTGTTTGGCCGCGGGACCATGAAATCCTAGCAGCGTACGAACCGCTTGGACCTAACCTTGTACTGCCGCGATCCCGGGCAACACCTTCCCCTCCAGGTATTCCAGCATCGCGCCACCACCGGTGCTCACGTAACTGATCCGGTCGGCCAGGCCGAACTGGTTCACGGCGGCCACACTGTCGCCGCCACCTACCAGTGAGAACGCCCCTTTATCGGTGGCTTCGGCGACGGCATTGGCGATGGCGATCGTGCCCTGCTGGAAAGGCTCCATCTCGAACACGCCCATGGGCCCGTTCCACAGGATGGTCCTGCTGCCCAGGATGGCGATGCGGAACGCCTTGATGCTATCGGGTCCGATGTCCAAGGCCATCCAACCATCGGGCACGGCGTCCGCGGCGCATTGGTCGGTGTTGGCCGTGGCGGCGAAGGCATCGGCCACCACGGCGTCAGTGGGGATGTGCAGTTTGACGCCCTTTGCCTTGGCCTTCTCGATCACGGTGCGCGCGGTGTCCAGCAGATCCTCCTCGACCAGGCTCGAACCCGTACTGCCACCCATCGCCTTCACGAAGGTGTTGGCCATACCGCCACCGATGATCAACTCGTCGCAACTCTTGAGCAGGTTCTCCAGCACCTCGATCTTGCTGCTCACCTTGCTGCCACCGACAATGGCGGTCATGGGACGCGCGGGGTTGCCGAGCACCTTGCCCACGCTGTCGATCTCCGCCTGCATGAGGTAGCCGAAGAGCTTGGCCGTGGGGAAGTAGTTGGCCACGATGGTGGTGCTGGCGTGTGCGCGGTGCGCGGTGCCGAAGGCGTCGTTCACGTACACATCGCCCAGTTCGCTCAAGGTCTTGCTGAAGGCCTCATCGCCCGCTTCCTCCTCCGGGTGGAAGCGCAGGTTCTCCAACACCAGCACTTCGCCGGGCTTTAGGGCAGCGGCCTTGGCCTTGGCGTCAGGGCCAACGCAGTCGGTGGCGAAGAGCACAGGCTTGCCGAGCAGAGTGCTTAGGTGTTCCGCTACGGGCTTCAGGCTCATCGCCGGGTTCACCTTGCCTTTGGGACGGCCCAAGTGGCTCATGAGGATGGCGCTGCCGCCATCGCCGGTGATCTTGTTCACGGTGCGTACGATGGCGCGGGCGCGGCTGTCATCGGTGACCCGGCCGTTGGCATCCTGGGGTACGTTGAGGTCCACGCGGACCAGGGCTTTCTTGCCGGCGAACGAGGTGGTGTCCATGGTGAGCATGGCGCGAAATTAGGGGAGCGGTGCCAAGCGGGATGGTCGGCACCCGATCGGGATCAGCTCTTGGGGTGCGCGCTGTAAGGCGTGGAGGGCATTGAGGAAAGCAATTGCAGATGGTGGGTGCTTTTCGGATCGGTGTGGTTTTGTAGATGATCCATTACACAGCAGGAGAACTCACACCCACACGTTCAAATCTCTTATGGACCGCAGGTTCCAACGGTCCTGGCCGGAGATAGGTTTGCCGCCTCTCCCCTATGACTTCGCGGTGATCCCATCGAATCCTTGAGCCCATGCGCGCACTTCTTTCCGGACTTTTCCTCGTGATCCTCGCCATCCGCACCACCGCACAGGTGGCTGTTTGTGGCACCCCCGGCATCGATGGTCCTGCGAACGCAGCGGCGGTGATCAACTCGTATTTCGCCATCAACGGTAACCAGTCGGTCCCTGCTGGATCGACATCGTTGGTATTGGGGGCGGTACCGGCCACGGATGCATCGGGCAATACCTACGGAAGTATCGCCATCGCGCCGGGTGACCTGGTCCTCATCATCCAGATGCAGGATGCGGACATCACTACCGCGAACAGCGACCTCTATGGTGGGAATAGCGCAACGGGTGGCCCGGATGGACTGGGGGGTACGGGATACACCGCGCTGAACAGTACCGGTCGTTATGAATACCTGGTCGCCACCAACAGTGTGGCGCTCACCGGTGGCACCCTCACCTTCAGGGCTGGAGGAACTGGCGGTGGTACCGTATTCGGCTTTGTCAATCAGGATGGTACAGCAACGGTATCGCAGAAGCGCTTCCAAGTGGTGCGTGTGCCTCAGTATTCCAATCTGACCTTGACATCCGACCTGATCTGCCCTCCTTGGAATGGAAGTGCGGGCGGCGTGCTGGCCTTCGATGTGGCAGGCTCATTCAATTTCGGGGGATTCACGGTGAACGCCAATGCACGCGGTTTCCGGGGCGGGTACCAGGACCAAGCGGCCTCGGGCGCCAATGTGAGCACCACCTACGTGACCACCTCCCTGACCGAATCCTCCGGAAAAGGGGAGAACATCGCCGGCACACCGCGCTACATGTGGAACGGCTTCAATCCGGTGGACCTTGGTGCTACGTGGAACGGCTTTCCTGGGGGCGACTTCGGGCGCGGAGCACCGGGTAACGGAGGTGGTGGTGGTAACGACCACAATGCGGGTGGCGGTGGCGGTGGTAATGGTGGTGCGGGCGGTGTGGGTGGTTTGGGTTGGCAGGGTGCTGGTGGTACCAATCCCAGCGGCGGACGTCCCGGAGTGGGCATTCCCCAAGCCTTGGGTCGACTCTACCTGGGCGGCGGCGGCGGCGGTGGCGATGCGAACAACGCCACCACCGGTGTAAGAGGCGGTGTAGGCGGTGGTCTGGTCATCATGAACGTGGGCAACATCGTAGGAGCGGGCACCATTACAGCCAATGGCTCCGATGGCGAGCCCGGCGTGTTCGGAACTGCCCCGGACGGCGCAGGTGGTGGTGGCGGTGCCGGCACCATTTTCGTCAATGCTTCGCAGCCCAGTCCGACCGCCAACCTGACCCTTCAGGCCAATGGTGGCCGCGGCGGGAATACCCTCAATGATAACGGGTTCGAGCATGGACCCGGCGGCGGCGGCGGTGGTGGTGTGATCTGGTACAACCTGCCGGGGGCCACGATCAGTGCCGTAGTGACCGGTGGCGCTTCTGGTCGAGCGAACAACGGTGCAGGTATCGTACACGGATCAGCAGATGGTCAAGGCGGTAGT
>CAZQFG010000262.1:0-3996 GCA_964592515.1 uncultured Chryseobacterium sp.
TTCTCCACCATTTTCGCGCGCTTACGCTCGCGGGCTTTCATGGATTCCTTGGCCATGGTTGTCTGGTCTGTGCGTTATTTCTTGTCCTTGTCAGCGAAGGGGAAGCCCATCTCGCGCAACAGCGCCTTGGCTTCCGCATCGGTCTTGGCAGTGGTCACCACAGTGATGTCCATGCCTTGGATCTTGCTAACCTTGTCAATGTCGATCTCCGGGAAGATGATCTGCTCCTTCACACCGAAGGTGAAGTTGCCCCGACCGTCGAAACCGCTGGCCTTCACACCGCGGAAGTCGCGGGTACGGGGCAGGCTCACCGCGATCAGGCGATCAAGGAACTCGAACATGCGGTCGCCACGGAGGGTGACACGGGCTCCGATCGGCATGCCCTTGCGCAGTTTGAAGTTGCTGATGTCCTTCTTGGATACGGTGGCCACGGCCTTCTGACCGGCGATGCTGGTCATCTCCGTTACAGCGTTCTCCACGATCTTCTTGTCGCCCACGGCGCTTCCCAGACCCTGGTTCAGGCTGATCTTGATCAGGCGGGGCACCTGCATGGCGCTCTTGTACCCGAACTCCTTCTGGAGAATGGGGGCCACCTCGTTGTGGTATTTGGCACGAAGCCTGGGTACGTAGCTCATCACTTGGCCGCGGTTTTCTTGGTCTTCACGTAACGCTCCAGCTTGCCATCCTTGTCGGCCTTGCGACCCACGCGTCCCGGGGTACCGGTCTTCGCGTCGATCAACATGAGGTTGCTGAGGTGGATGGGGCCCTCCTTCTCCACGATACCACCCTGAGGGTTGGCCGTGGTAGGCTTGCTGTGCTTTTTATTGAGGTTGAGGCCCTCCACGAACGCGACACTGCGGTCACGGTCCACTTCGAGCACACGACCCTGTTTGGTCCGGTCCTCACCGGCGAGCACCTTCACCAGGTCGCCTTTCTTGATATGCGTCTTCTTCTGCATGGCTCGCGGGATATCAGAGCACCTCGGGTGCGAGGGAGATGATCTTCATGAACTTCTTGTCGCGCAGTTCCTTGGCCACCGGGCCGAAGATGCGGGTGCCCTTCATTTCGCCAGCGGCATCAAGGATCACCACGGCGTTGTCGTCAAAGCGGATGTAGCTACCGTCCTTGCGGCGCATTTCCTTCTTGGTACGAACCACCACTGCTTTGTGCACAGTGCCTTTCTTGGCGCTGCCGTTGGGCATGGCGTGCTTCACGCTCACCACGATCGTATCACCGATGCGGGCGTAGCGGCGGGCCGTGCCTCCGAGCACTCGGATGCAGAGCACTTCCTTGGCACCACTGTTGTCGGCCACGTTCAGCCGGGATTCCTGTTGGATCATCGCTCAGTCGGTATTACTTGGCTCGTTCCATGATCTCCACCACACGCCAGCGCTTCTGCTTGCTCATCGGACGGGTCTCGCTGATGCGGACCGTATCGCCGATGTGGGCTTCGCCCTTCTCATCGTGGGCCATGAACTTGCTCGAACGCTTCACGAACTTGCCGTACTTCGGGTGCATCACCCGGCGCTCGACCATCACCACCACGCTCTTGTCCATCTTGTCGCTGGTGACAACGCCGATCCGCTCTTTGCGCAGGTTGCGCTCCACTGTGGTCGTGTTGGTGCTCATTTCGTCTTCGTATTGACGAGCTCGCGCATGCGGAGCTCAGTGAGGATGCGTGCCACGTCCTTGCGCTTCACACGCAGCATCACGGGGCTTTCAACGGGGCTCACGGTGTGGTTGAAGCGGAGCTTCGTGAGCGAGTTACGCTCCTCCTGCAGTTTGTCCTGCAGCTCCTGTACCGTGAGGTCCTTCAATTCGGTTCCTTTCTTCTTCATGGCTCGCCTGGCTTATTGACCATCGTAATCCTCCCGTACCACGAACTTGGTGGGGATGGGCAGCTTCTGGGCCGCCAACCGCAGGGCCTCCTTGGCCGTTGCCATGGGAACACCATCGATCTCGAAGATGATCCGGCCGGCGTGGCACACGGCCACCCAGTGGTCCAATGAACCCTTACCCTTACCCATACGTACTTCTGCGGGCTTACTGGTCACAGGCTTATCAGGGAACACCTTGATCCACACCTGACCTTCACGCTTCATGTAACGGGTGAGCGCCACACGGGAAGCTTCGATCTGGCGGCTGGTGAGCCACACGCTCTCCATGGCCTTCAGGCCAAAGGATCCGAGGGTCACACGGTGTCCGCGCTGGGCCTGCCCTTTCATGCGGCCCTTGTGCATATTGCGGCGCTTGCTACGCTTCGGTTGCAGCATGGCTCTTAGTTGTTACTACGGTTTCCACCGCGATTTCCTCCACGACGATCTCCTCCTCCTGGACCACGGCGCTCGCCACGGTCGCCACCGGGACCACGACGGTCACCTCCGCGGCGCTCCGGACGGTCGCCACCCATGCGGCCACCACCCTGCATCTTGGCCTGACCCTGGTTGGGGCTGAGGTCCTTCTTTCCATACACCTCGCCACGCATGATCCAGCACTTCACCCCGATGCGACCCATTTTGGTGTGCGCTTCGGTGATGGCGAAGTCGATGTCGGCACGCAGTGTGTGCAGGGGCACACGGCCCTCACGGTAGCTCTCGGTGCGGGCGATCTCGGCGCCGTTCAATCGACCGCTAACGGTCAGCTTGATGCCTTCTGCACCCATGCGCATGCTGCTGGCCACGGCCATCTTCATGGCACGGCGGAAGCTGATGCGGCCTTCGAGCTGGCGGGCAATGCTGTCTGCCACCAGGCGGGCATCCAGTTCCGGACGCTTGATCTCGAAGATATTGATCTGGACGTCCTTGCCCGTGAGCTTCTTCAGCTCCTCGCGCAGCTTGTCCACCTCGGCGCCACCCTTGCCGATGATCACGCCCGGACGGGCCGTGTTGATCGTAACGGTGACGAGCTTCAAGGTGCGCTCGATGACGATCTTGCTGACGCTCGCCTTCTTCAGGCGGGCCATCAGGTATTGGCGGATCTGCTCGTCCTCCACCAACTTGTCGGTGTAGTTGTTTCCACCGTACCAGTTGCTGTCCCAGCCCTTGATAAAGCCGAGGCGCGTGCCGATCGGATGTGCTTTCTGTCCCATGGTAATTGCTCTCTCGGCGCTTAGTTGGTGGAATCAACGATCAGGCTCACGTGGTTGCTCCGCTTCTTCATGCGGTAGGCGCGACCCTGGGGGGCGGGCAGCATGCGCTTCAGGCCACGGGCCTCGTTCACCTGCACGCTCTTCACCACCAGTCCGGCCTCATCAGCCTTGCGGCCTTCGTTCTTGGCCTGCCAGTTCGCTACGGCGCTCATCAGGAGCTTCTCCAGATCGCGGCTGCTGTGGCGGGTGCTGAAGCGAAGGATGCCCAACGCCTGGTCCACT
Source organism: uncultured Chryseobacterium sp. (assembly GCA_964592515.1). GTDB lineage: Bacteria > Bacteroidota > Bacteroidia > Flavobacteriales_F > PHOS-HE28 > PHOS-HE28. The sequence goes on from CAZQFG010000262.1 coordinate 3,371, forward strand.
TCCTTGCCACGGATCAGGTCGGCCACCTGACGCATGCGGCGCGGCGAGGTCGGCACGTTGCGCAGGTGCGCGATAGCCACGGTCTTCATGGCCTCCTTGCGTGCGTCAGCTGCTAGTTTCTTACGCTGTCCCATGGTGGTGATCAGTTCTTCTTGTTACCGGAGTGACCGCGATAGGTACGTGTGGGTGAGAACTCGCCCAGTTTGTGGCCCACCATGTTCTCCGTCACGTAGACCGGGATGAACTTGTTGCCATTGTGCACGGCGATGGTCAGACCGACGAATTCGGGGCTGATGGTGGAAGCACGCGACCAGGTCTTGATCACATTCTTCTTGCCCGAGGATTGGGCCTCCATCACACGCTTCGCGAGCTTGTAGTGGATGAAAGGCGGTTTCTTGAGTGAACGGCTCATGAGCTATGCGTGGTTCAGGCGCCCTTCTTGGCGTTGATACGTTCCAGGATGAACTTATTGGTCGGGTTCTTCGGACGACGGGTCTTCTTACCCTTCGCCAACAGGCCCTTGCGGCTGCGCGGGTGACCACCCGATGCACGGCCCTCGCCACCACCCATTGGGTGATCGACCGGGTTCATGGCCACCGCACGGGTGCGGGGACGACGACCCTGCC
>CAZQFG010000263.1:0-3984 GCA_964592515.1 uncultured Chryseobacterium sp.
CGTGAAGTGCTCGCCGGTGATGCGCTCATAGAGCTCCACGTAGCGGTCGGTCACGCTCTGCACGAAAGCATCGTCCATGGGCGGAACCTGCTGGCCCTCCTTGCCCATGAAGCCGCCGGCGATGAGCCATTCGCGCACGAACTCCTTGCTCAGTTGCTTCTGGCGTTCGCCCCTGGCCTGGCGCTCGGCATAACCGTCGGCGTAGAAATAGCGTGAGCTATCGGGCGTATGGATCTCGTCGATGAGCAGGATGCGGCCATCGGCGGTGCGTCCGAACTCGTACTTGGTGTCCACCAATAGCAGGCCGCGCTCGGCCGCGATCCGGCTGCCCTCGGCAAAGAGCGCCAGGGCATAGCGCTGCATGGTGTCCCACTCCTGCGGTGTGCACAGGCCCCGCGCAAGGATCTCGTCGGGCGTGATGTCCTCGTCGTGCCCCACATCGGCCTTGGTGCTGGGCGTGATAAGGGGCGTAGGGAAGCGATCGTTCTCGCGCATGCCCTCGGGCAGCGTGGCGCCACACAGGGTGCGGAGGCCGCTCTGGTAGGTACGCCAGGCGTGGCCTGCGAGGTAGCCGCGCACCACCATCTCCACCTTCACGGTGCTGCACGCCGCCCCGATGACCACGTTGGGATCGGGCGAGGCCTCGGCCCAGTTGGGTGCCACATGGCGCGTAAGGCCGAGCATGTGCCAGCTGAGCTGGCTGAGCACCTGTCCCTTGTGGGGGATGCCACGCGGCAGCACCACATCGAAGGCGCTGATGCGGTCGCTGGCCACGAGGATGATGCGGCCATCGGACAGTGTGTACACGTCGCGCACCTTGCCACGGTACACGTTGGTAATGAGCGGATGCGAGAGTTCGGCACGCATGAGCGTGCCCGGGAGTGCGGTGGTCATTGGGATCTGTCCTTCTTGTCGGTTTTCTGCTCCAGCTCCTTGAACGCTCCGAGCACGCGGGTAACGAGCTCGTGGCGGATGACATCCTTCTCATCGAGCTCGATGACGGAGATGCCTTCGATGTTGCGCAGCATGTGCACCGCGGGCATCAGTCCGCTGGGCTGGCGGTCGGGCAGGTCCACCTGGGTAACATCGCCGGTGATGACGAACTTGGCGTTGCGGCCCATACGGGTGAGGAACATCTTGAGCTGCGGCAGCGTGGCGTTCTGGGCCTCGTCGAGGATCACGAAGGCGTGGTCGAGCGTGCGGCCGCGCATGAAGGCGAGGGGCGCGATCTGGATGATGCCTTCATCGAGGTGATCGGCCAGGCGCGTGGCGGGGATCATCTCCTTGAGCGCATCGTAGAGCGGCTGCAGGTAGGGATCCAGCTTCTCGCGCAGGTCGCCGGGCAGGAAACCGAGGTTCTCCCCCGCTTCCACGGCCGGCCGTGTGAGGATGATGCGGCGCACCTTGCGCTCCTTCAGCGCCTTCACGGCCAGGGCCACGGCGGTGTATGTCTTTCCGGTGCCCGCTGGGCCGATGGCGAAGACCATGTCGCTGCCCTCCACGGCCTTCACGAGCTTCTGCTGGTTGAGGGTGCGGGCCTTTACGCGCAGGCCGGCGTTGCCGTAGACCAGCACGTCGGCATCATCGCCGCCGGTGGCCTCGCCGCGTTCGCCGGTGCCCATGATATCGTCGAGCACCTTGCGGGGCAGGTCGTTGTAGCGGGCCACATGGGCCACCAGCTCGTTGAAGCGCTCCTCGAACAGGGCGATGTCGGCCTCGGCGCCGGACACCTTGAGGGTATCGCCCCGGGCGATGAGGTTGAGCTTGGGGAACAGCGGCCTGATGAGGCGCAGGTTGGCATCGTTGGCGCCCAGCACGGCCACGGGATCAACGCCGGAAATGGTGAACAGCTTCTCGCTCAATGGAAACTTGCGGTTGTTGAAACATTTTTCCGGAACGCGCTTGTGGCCCGGAATAGTTTTGAGCGCCGAAGGTAGCCCACGCCCGCGCTCCCGCTATTGACCATGGCCATCATCACGCTCACCACCGACATGGGCCTGAAGGACCACTATGTGGCCGCCGTGAAGGGCGCGATCCTGACGCAGCAGCCCGGTGTGCAGATCGTGGACATTTCGCACCAGATCAAGCCGTTCGACAATGCCGGTGCGGCCTTTACGCTGGGCAACGTGTGGGCCGAGTTCCCCAAGGGCACCATCCACATCATCGGCGTGAACCCCGAGGCCGATGCCGTGGTGCCGCACCTGGTGGTGGCACACGAAGGCCACTACTTCATTGGTGCGGACACGGGCATCTTCTCCCTGCTCTTCGACAAGAGACCGCTGGAGGCCTTTGAGCTAACGCTGAAGCTGGACGCCGACCACCGCTCGTTCCCGGTGAAGAACGTGTTCGTGAAAGTGGCCTGCCACCTGGCACGGGGCGGCACACCCGATGTGATCGGCCGACGCGTGGGCGGGATCAGGGGCATGATCGGATTCCAGCCGGCCACCGACCCTTCGAGCATTCGCGGCAAGGTGGTGCACGTGGACGGCTACGGCAACCTGGTGACGAACATCACGCGCAAGCTCTTCGATGACATCGGCAAGGGGCGTGGGTTCGAGATCGCGTTCGCGAGCAAGGAGGATGCGATCAACCGCATACATGGCACCTACACCGATGTGCCCGATGGCGAGAAGGTGGCCTTCTTCGGCAGCACCGGCCTGCTGGAGATCGCAGTGAACAAAGGCGCCGAAGGGCACGGTGGCGGAGCGGCACGGCTGTTCGGCGCGCGCGAAGGCTCGTCGGTGCGGGTGGAGTTCGCCGAGCGCAGGTGAGCACCGCCGACCATTCAACGGCCTGCGAGGCCAGCAGCACACGAACCATGACCGTACGCATCGTCAAAATGACCTTCAGGCCCGAGGAGGTGGCCCGGTTCCAGGAACTGTTCGAGGGCTGGAAGCCGCGCATCCGCAGCTTTCCGGGCTGCAGGCATCTGGAGCTGCTGCACGATGTGAACGACCCGCGGATCTTCTTCACCTACAGTCATTGGGACGCGGCCGACGACCTGGAGCGCTACCGGGTGAGCGCCGTGTTCGCCGATGTGTGGCCCGTGGTGAAGGCGCTGTTCGCCGCCCCGGCCGAGGCCTGGACCGTGGACCGCGAGCATGTGGCCTAGGTCGCACCCAACACACTGACCGCCAAGACCATGGCCTGCCGAAAGCGAGCCTTGCGATCTGGCACGATGCTTTCACTGGAGGCGCCCGCGTTGGCGCTCATCGCCCGATCGCCCGATATTCGTACCATGATGATGCGTCCGCTCACCGTATTGATCGCCCTCGTCCCCACCCTGTTGCTGGCCCAGCCGACACCTGCCGACAAGGCACAGGGGCACCTGGACAAAGCGCGCACCGCCTACAAGGCCGATGAACTGGCGATCGCCTTGGTGTATGCCGACTCCGCCATAGCCGCGGACCAGACGGTGAACGGTGGCTACAAGCTGCGCGGCGACATCAAACAGCGCCAGAAGAACCTGCACGGCGCATTGGTGGACTATACCAAGGCCGAGAAATACACTCCGGACGATGCGCGGTTGTACGTGAGCCGTTCGGCGGTGTACATCAGCGAAGGCCGTGTGAAAGAGGCCATAGGCGATGCGGACAAGGCGTTGAAACTGGACCCCAAGGACGCCGATGCCTGGTACAACCGGGCCTGCGCCAACTACCTGGGCCGCAACAATGATGCAGCCCTGCGCGAACTGGATAAGGCCCTGGAACTGGCACCCACGCACGCCAACGCCCTGTTCCTGCGCGGCGTGGTAAAAGGCGAACTGTACAAAGAGGACGCTGGCCTGGCCGACATCGAGGCCGCGCTGCGACTGGACCCCAAACTGGCCGGAGCCGCCATGAGCGCCGGAGTGCTGCTGTTCGAGACCAAGCGCTATGCGGAGGCCATTGAGCGCTTCAGCGAAGTGATCGCCGAGGGAGGTAGCGACATGAAAGAGGCCCACTACTACCGCGCCGACTGCTACTACCACCTGGCCGACAAGGA
>CAZQFG010000264.1:0-3921 GCA_964592515.1 uncultured Chryseobacterium sp.
ATGAACACCTTCTGGTAAAAGGAAAAAAGGTCCTTCTTGATACTGATGGCCACAGTGACCAATACCAAGGTGAGGTAGCAGAAGATCCCCAGTCCGTTCGGATTGCCGAACAGTCCGCGGAAACGCCCGTTCACATGGGAATACCAGTCGCCGTAGAGATAGGTGATCAGGCCCGCCAACAGAATGATGACCATGAACCAGATGAGGTTCCGGAAGAATTCCCAACCGCTGCGTCTGAAATTGTACAGGATGAAGTTGGGCACGATGAGGTAGAGCAGTGCGTAGGAGAGCGTTTTCTGTATACCGATGAGAATGGTGTTCGAGAACACCAGCGGTATGATGCTGAACAGGAAGAACGGCAGGAAGAGGTCGAACACCCGTGCATATGGGGCAAAATGCTCACGATGAAGGAAAAAGATCACTGCCAGCACGACGATGTAGGTGTTCTTCGCGCTCTTGAAAACGTTCATGCTGACGAACGCATCCTTGGCAACATCGGACAGCACCAGCACGAGCAGAAAGCCGAAGAACATCTCGGGCCACATCTCTCGGGAACGGATAAAGAACACCGAGAGCGGGAGAAGTGCGAACACGATCGGCCCTGCGAACACGGCGGCCAGTATCCAGATGATGGCCAGTGCCAGGAACTGGTATTCGTCGCGGAGCATCTTCAGCATGGCCGTGCGTGCTATGATCCGATGAAGCGTTGAAGTTGAGCGCGTACTGCTTCCTGCCTCCTCGCCGCAAATTCGCGCAGTACCTGTACCTCCCTGTTCCAATGGGCCACATCCACGGGCTTACGCCAACGTGCCGTATGGCGGTTCATCTCAGGCGAAAGTTGAAGCACCATGCGGTCCAGTTCTGCCTTGCATCGGGCACTGGACAACGGGCCTGACACAAGGTCATCCGCAACTGACCGGAACAGTTCGCGGTAGATCGGGGAGCGCATCATGCCTATGAACAACCTGGCCGTTGGCGAATCCATCGGACGCACCTTTTGGAACATGTCGTGCTCCGGTGAGGCGTTCGCCCCGAACCCCAGGTCGCTATCGCCCATGACCATGTGCCAACGACCATCCATTTTGGTACCAATGCTCGGCTTGCCCTCATACCGCCAGTACTTCACGTTCTGCCTGGGCCAATCCATGTTGCCGAGCACCATTTGGGCGGCCATGTACTGAAGGAACTCAGGCACATCCAGTTGAGCCTCTATCAGCTGAGCCACCTCCTCGCCCTGTCCATCCCATCGATCCACTTTGGCCACCAATCCCAACAACTGGTCAGGTGCAGAGGGTTCGCCTTTATAGAGCACACCAAGGTCCTCCACGATGGTGATCTTCCTGGCTTTCACATCGTAGCGGCGCGCCAGTTCCTCATCATCCATCCGCTGGCGAAGATGGTGTAAACCCCAGTAGGCCCCATTGATGTAGAGCACACAAGGCATGGCCTTAGACACCTCAAAGGACAATCCATCACACAGACCATGCTGGTAAGCGTCACGCATCATGGCCTTTACCTGATCATTGCCCGCTGCACGGATCACGAACGAGGTGGCACCGGCCGAGCCATCGCCCCAAGGTGCTGCACGAAGCGGCTCATCCAATATCACACGCAGGGCATGCTGCGGAAAACCACGGGTCATTTGGCCGTTGATCCGGATGCGCGCCTTCACCTGCCACTGTTCTTCACCCCCGGGGGCCAGGCATTGCAGCACGGCACCTCGCTCCCACTGCTTGCCCCGGCCGTGGAAATTGCCTGGATATTTCCAGAACCGGGGATCACGGGCATAGCTGCGCTCGAGTTCGGGCGGGGCATTGAACATGGTGTTACCCACTACGAGCAGGCCACTATCCGGGTCGAAAAAAGCAGCGTCCGGCGCTACGAGCGAGAGCACGGGAAGTGCACCATGGTCCACCTCCAACACCGTGTGAATGCGCATGGGTCCGCGGCCATTCTCCGCAGCCGCCAATATCCCCCCGGCCGGCAGACCGGCCAGTGGATGGCGCCATTGCAGGGAGGTGGGCACCATCATGCGTGCCGAAGCCGCACGTCCATCCGGAACCACTGTCAACTTGACCATATCATGGTACCTGTGTGCGCCGGAACCATCGCCGGATGTGGAAATGAACAAAGGGGCACCGGTGCTTGAACGGACCATGACCTGACCATTCGCGGCAGTGGTGATCAACGGCCCATCAACATTCGCCCCTGGAACAAGGTCCAGAGTGGATGCCCTGAACGACAAGGCCAGCAGCACGGCACCGACCAGCCCTGCGAGCAGTATGGCCGGTCCCCGCAGGAAGGTGTTGCGACCCATGATACGAAACGGCTCAGTGCTTGGTGGTGGCCCAACGTGCCAGCAGCACGAATGGCAGGAACACGGCCACAACGATCAATGAGGCTCCACTACCACAGCCCATTCCGATGACCAAGGCGCCGAGCAAGGGCAGCCGTTCCGATGATGGCATATCCTGCGCTCGCAGCAGCAACACCAATGCGAGCAGGGCCACTGCCAAGGGGAACTGTGCACGGACGAAACCCACACCCAATGCTGCAACTGCGGCCCATAGCGCCAATTGACGCGCATGGGACCCGGCTGAACGCATACCCAACGTGGAGAAGTAGTATGCGAGCAAGGCCGAGATCAACATGGCCACCAACATGTTCGGCACGTCGTACAATGTAAAATGCCCCATGTGGTCGGCTACGATCCCCTTCAGGTCCATGCTTGCTTGTGCTTTGCTGCCAAAGCTAACACGCGGCCACAAGCACATCGGGGATCGATGCATGGCGCCACCTAACTTCGCAGCACACATGCGACCGCTCATTCTGCTATTCGCATCGCTCACAACACTGGCCGTCAGGGCCCAGGAGGCGAACATGTTACTGGATAACGGAAGCATGACCGTTCTGTCCGGCACCACAGTGGTTCTTCAAGGCCCCGTGATGTGGACACTGACCCTTGGTGCCGCTCTTGAGAATAATGGAACCGTGGACCTTGGCTCCGAGGCCAGGCTCTTGGAGCCTCAGGGAGGACCTGTGACCGGCTCAGGGACCGAACGCTCCGAAATTCCGCTCGCGAACGGAGCAACGGACCTGGAGCCCGGGGGGTTGGGACTTTCCTTGTCCATTCCCGCAAACCTCGGTAGTCTGGTGCTGACACGTGGCCATCTTCCACGGTCCGCTGGAGGACAGGTGGAGAGCATTGCGCGCTGGTATGCCCTTGAGGCCGCATCCTTGGAAAGTGTTCCTTACAGCTTGTCATTTCGCTATGATGTCACCGAACTCAACGGTTTAGCACCCGATGTCCTGTCCTTGCACAGCAGCCCTTCACTTGGCGGGCCTTGGGCCGATATGCCTACCGATAACGATGTGGCTGGATCAACACTTACCGCAGGTCTGGTTGGTGCGGGTATCTACATCACAGCCTTCGACCCGGACCAGACCACAGCGATATCCAGAATTACACCTGTCGGCCCGTTCCGCGTGTGGCCTACGGCAGCCAGCGATGTGGTGCATGTGCAAGCGCTGATGCCCATGGGACCAGTAAGGATCGAGGTGCTCGATGCCTCGGGCAAGATCGTTTCCGCGGTCCAGAACGCATCCTTCGCTGGTGGACCGTTAAACGTGGATGTGAGCGCCCTGCCTACAGGCTGCTACCTGCTTCGCATCAATACCGCACATGTTCAACGCTTCGTGAAGACATGATGCGGTCACTCGCCCTTCCAACGCTGCTCGTTGCGCTTTGCGCACAAGGCCAATGGGACGTACCGGTGCCGGTGGTGCTTAATGGCAGTACTGCACAGCAACGACAAGTACTGGGACTTGCCGACCCCGTGGACAGTACATCAGCAGTAAGCCTGGCCGCCGCCCGAGACAATGCATCCACCTACGCGCTGGCCACAGGGAACGTGGTGCTTG
>CAZQFG010000265.1:0-3905 GCA_964592515.1 uncultured Chryseobacterium sp.
GAACCTCCAGTACACCGACGAGGAACTGATCCAGCGCTTCGAGCAGATGCAACAGGAGAAGGAGGCCGCTGCCCAGGCCAACTGACCTTTCTTCAGGCCACGGCCGTTTCGCGCAACGGACGGCCTGGCACCCATTGGCCTTGTGACACAATGCCCATGGGACGACCCGCAAGGCGCTGCCCCAGGAAAGGTGTGTTGTGCGACCGGCTCACCAGATCGGCTTCTTCGCAGGTCCAGTTCAGTTCGGGGTCGAAGAGCGTGATGTCCGCATCGGCACCTTCGGCGATGTGCAGAACGGGCAGACCGAGAACCGAACGCGGTCCGTGGGTGTAACGCTCGATGATGCGGCGCAGGCTCATGTGGCCTTTCAGGGCGGTGTTGGCCACGGCGAAGCTGGTCTCCAGGCCGATGATGCCGAACGCGGCCGGGCCGAATTCGAGCACCTTGTTCTCGCGGTCCTCGGGCCGGTGGTCGCTTACAATGGCGTCGATGGTGCCATCCTTCACGCCTTCGCGTAGCGCATCGATGTGGTGACCGTCGCGCAGGGGCGGCATTACCTTGTAACAGGTCTCGAAGCCGCGCAGACAGCCATCGTCCAGCAGCAGGTTGTGGGCCGCCACGGATGCGGTCACGCGCAGCTTGCGGGCCTTGGCCTGGCGGATCAGTTCAACGCTACCGGCGGTGGAGATGGTGGCCGCATGCAGGTGCCCACCGGTGTAGTCGAGCAATGCGATGTCGCGCGCCAACTGGATGGTCTCTGCCATGGGTGGAATGCCGCGCAGGCCCAGGCGGGTGCTCATGGGGCCTTCGTGCATCATGCCCTTGGCCATCAGGTCGGGGTCCTTGGGGAACACCATCACAGGTGCTCCGGTCCCGGGGAGGCCGCGCACATATTGCAGGGCCAGCAGCATCAGGCGCGTGTTGCGGATGGTGTGCTGGTCGTCGCTATAGGCCACGGCACCGGCCTGGCGCAGGTCGTGCAGTTCTGCCAGTTGTTGGCCTTTCAGTTCCTTGGTTACAGATCCGATGGGCAGTGCGCGCACGGCATGGCCTTGGGCACGGCGCAGCAGGTATTCCACTTCGGCACGGCCGTCCATGGGCGGGTCGGTGCTGGGCAGAATGCACACCGCCGTGAAACCGCCTGCGGCCGCAGCGTCCAATCCGTTGGTAATGCCCTGTTTCCATTCCTGGCCCGGATCGCGGAAGTGCGCGCGCAGGTCGATCCAACCGGGGCTGGCGTGCATGCCTGCATGGCGTACTTCGCTGGCCTCGCCTTTGGGAATGCGCTGGCCCACTTTCACAATGCGACCATCGCGGATCAACAGGTCCACTACACTGTCGTGGTGCGGCCCTCCCGGGTCGGTCACCTTCACTTGACGCAGGATCAGGTCGTTCATCGCAGGTGTCGGATCAGGAAGACCTCGGCGGCCAGGAACAGCAGTGCCAGCAGGATGAACCACTTCCACAGCTTTCGTCCCTGGTCCAGTTCGTTCAAACGTAGCGAAAGATCGCGGGCCCCGTCCTCCAGCACGGTGAAGGAACCGAGGCCGCGTTGCTCCAGTTGTTCCTTCAACGTGGCCGGGGTCAGGCAGGTGAGGTCGCTCTCGCTGCGCGGCGTATTGAGGCCCAGCATCAGCAGGGTGTCCGTTCCGGCCGCAAGGGCATAGGCCCCTGCGGGCATGTCCAGGTCGTGCAGCACCAGTTGGGCGCCTGCCAGTGTGCGTCGCAGTTCGGGTACCAGGTCCATGCCCTCCGGACCACGCAGGTGCGGCGGTGTTTCGCCGGTCAGTTCCAACCCGTCGATCGGGATCATGGCCTCGGCGCCAATTGCGTGGTACAGCGGACCCATGGGACGGCTCAGCTCGGCCATGCGCAGTAGCGATGTGGCGAAGAGGGCGTGCTGTGTAAGGTTGCCCGCCGATGCGGCGAGCGGCGTGGCGCAGAAGTACACCGAGCCCCGTTCGACCTGGGTGCGCGCCAGGTAGGGCGAACCATCCTGAAGGCGCAGTAGCACATCGCTCCCGGCCTTCGGCACCATGGCCCATCGTTCGCGGCTCCAGGGCAGGTCCACGTTGCGCGGCATGGTCTGGAACACATCGCGGTAGAAGGGGAGGTCCAGATCGATGCGGTCCACTTTCATGCGTGCCGTATCCTGGCGGATGGCCGCCGTGCCGCCGAAGCGCTGGAACAGCGGTGCGTAAGCGGGAACGTCGGCCTTGGTGGGCGGGAAGATGGCCAGGCTGCCGCCCGCCCGCACGAAGGCCTCCAACGCATCCAAGGTGCCGCTGGCAAGGGTGGGCAAGGCGTTGAGCACCACTAGGTCCTGGGTTGCCAGAGCCGAAAGGTCCAGCATTTGGGCGCTCTGCTGCGTGAAGTGGTGCAGGCTGTCCCCGGTGAATACCGCGGCAATGGCCCGGTCCGTGGAAGCATCGTTGCCGCTCACGAGCAGCACCCGCAAGTGCTCGGTCACCGTGAACCCGAAGTGTAGGCGGTCGTCGAAGGTCACCGGCCGGTCGTTCAGAGAGACCTCGCCCCAGTGCCTGCCTGGCCGCTCACCGGCGAAGCGCAGCACGGTATCCACCACCGCACCACCTGCCACGCTGAACGTGGCCAGGGCGCGCTGTTTCCCATCAATGGCCACGCGCAGCGGCACGTTCACCAGTTCCTGTTGGCCATGGTTGCGGATGCGCACGTGCAGGGCCTCTTTCTGGTAGGCGCGGCGCACAGGGCTCTCGAACCAGGCGGAATCGAGGCTCAGGTTATCCGCACTGGAAGGTTCCAGGGGTACGATCAGCGTGGGCACCAGCGTGTCGTTGGTCCAAGTATCCACGTCGGTGATGCTGCGCTGCAGGTCGGTGAAAAGGATGGCGCGCTTCACGGGTGCATCGCTCGCGGCCAGGGCTTCGCGCTGGCGCACCAGCACTTTCGAGAGCGGGCGTGAGTAAGGCCCCACGTTCACCTGCGCTGCGGCCTCCAAGGCCTGGTCGCGCCCCAACAGCATTTGTTGCCTACCCTCGAAACGACCCGTCAGCACTTGGAAACGGTCGGTGGCGCTGTAGGCCATCACGGCGTCCTGCGCTCCCTTGCGGGCCTGGTCCAGCAGGCGGCCTTCGGGATTGGTGCCGTCGAGGCTGTAGCTGTCATCGATGTAGAGCGATACCGCCCGTTGTCCAGCGCGCACGGCGCTGTCGGCCTGTGGCAGGTAGGGTTGCGCGAAGGCCAGCACCAGGCAGGCGAGGGCCAGCATGCGGGCCAACAGCACCAGCCAATGCTGCACTTTCTTGCGGGCACGCGTTTGCTGCGACACCTCGGCGAGCAGGCGCACGTTGGTGAAATCTATCCGCTTGAAGCGGCGCAGTTGGAAGAGGTGAATGAGCACCGGTATCGCCAGGGCTGCGAACGCCCACAGGAATGCCGGGTTTAAGAAGGACATCGGGTGCGAAGATAGCAGGGGGCTTATGTCCGCCCGGCCGGGTTCCGCTTGCCGGCCTCCACGCCCAGCGCGAACAAGGCGATGTCGTATTTCACCGGGTCCGTAGGGTCGAACGCGCGCAGTGCCGTGGTAAGCTCCTCCACGGCCTTCCAATCGTCCTGGCTGCGTACCAACAGTCCCAGTTCCCGGCCCACTCGACCGGTATGCACGTCCAGCGGCACCATCAGGTCGGCAGGAGTGATGCGGTTCCACAGGCCCAGGTCCACGCCGCGGTCGTTGGGGCGCACCATCCAGCGCAGGTACATGTTGATGCGCTTGGCGTTGCTGCCTTTCGAGGGATCGGCGACATGCTTGCGGGTGCGCGATTGATGCTTCGGCTCGAAGAAACGCTGCTTGAAGCGCGCGATGGCGGTGCCGCACAGGGCCCATACGATGCCGTTCGGGATGCAGACGAGGCCGAAGAGGAGCGCGA
>CAZQFG010000266.1:0-3904 GCA_964592515.1 uncultured Chryseobacterium sp.
CTACTCCTTCGACCAGCAGAACATCCTGCGCGTGTCCTTCTCGTCGGCGGTGCGCAACCCCACCCTGCAGGACCAGTACCTCTATTATAACGTGGGTCGTGCCATCCTCCTGGGCAACCTGAACGGCTTCACCGATCTGGTGACCACCGAGTCTCTCCTGAACTCGTTGAGCAGCAGTGCGGATACTTTGGAGTACTTCGATGTGGCCCCTGTGGTCCCGGAAAAGGTACGGACCATCGAGTTCGGCTTCCGGCACACGCTCTGGAAGAACTTCTTTGTGGACGGATCATACTACTACAGCTTCTACCGTGATTTCCTGGGCTTCCAGATCGGTGCGGATGTGAACGTGCTGGAGAGCACCAACCAGGTCGACCTCGGCACGGTGCAGGTGTACCGGGTGGCGGCCAACTCCGCGCGCGAGGTCACCACCCAGGGCTTCTCGCTGGGGATGAACTACTACTTCAAGAAGTTCTTCGCCATCACCACCAACTATTCCTGGAACCGCCTGAACACGCAGGAGGACGACCCGATCATTCCGGCCTTCAACACGCCGGAGCACAAGTTCAATGTGGGCGTATCGGCACGCGACATCAGCAAGGTCGTGCTTGGCATTCCCGTCCAGCACTGGGGCTTCAACGTGAACTACCGCTGGGTGGAGAGCTTTCTGTTCGAGGGCTCCCCGCAGTTCACCGGCACCATCCCGTCCTACGGCCTGGTCGACCTGCAGATCAGCAAACGGGTGCCTTCCATCTCCTGCACCTTCAAGGCCGGGGCTTCCAACCTGCTGAACAACAAGGTATACATGGTCTACGGAGGCCCCTTGGTGGGACGCCTGGCCTACTTCTCCGTCAACTTCGAACCGAAGTGGGGTGAAAAATGATGCCTGCCCGGGACACGGACCGATCTGACAAGCACCTTACCTTGGACCTGTCAAACCTTTGAACACATGAAACACACTTTACGCAGCATGGCCATTTTGGGTCTGATGGCATCCGGCATCGGTGCATCGGCCCAGCGCTACCTCACCGAGGTCTTCCCTTCGGTGGACGTGGTGCAGAACGTTCAATACGGATCGAACTTCTCAGTGCTGACGGGCGCTCCCGTTCTTCAGCCCTTGGTGATGGACGTGTACACCCCAACGGGTGATACGGAGACCGATCGTCCGTTGATCGTGTACCTGCACACCGGATCCTTCCTCCCCCGCTACATCAACCAGCTTCCCACCGGCTCCAAGAGCGATAGTGCCACGGTGGAGATGTGCCGTCGTTTCGCCAAGAAGGGCTACGTGGTGGCCGCCATCGGTTACCGTGCCGGATGGAACCCCGCTTCACCTTCGGAGAACACACGCAAGCAGACCATCATCCAGGCCGTGTACCGCTCCATGCAGGATGCGAAGACCGCCGTGCGCTTCTTCCGTAAGTCGATCGCCGAGGAGAGCAACCCTTACGGCATCGATGGCGCCAAGGTGATCCTGGGCGGCCAGGGTTCTGGTGGTTACTCCGTGCTGGCCTATGCCACGCTGCAGGAGACCTCCGAGATCCAGCTCTTGAAGTTCTTCAACACCGAGACCAACGCCTTCATGGTGGACCCCGCGATCCTCGGTGATTTCGAAGGTCTGGGCGGCAACCCCGCGCTGAACCAGGACAACCACCCCGGTTACCCCACCGATATCTCCATGGTGTTCAACATCGGCGGTGCCTTGGGCGACAGCAGCTGGCTGGAGCAGGGCGAAGTGCCCATCTGCTGCGTGCATGCCACGCAGGATCCCTTCGCTCCGTATGCGAACGGTACCGTGTTCGTGCCCGGCACCAGTTTCGCCGTGGTGAACGTGGACGGCAGCGGCCGGGTGACAGAGCTGGCCAACGAGTATGGCAACAATGATATCTGGTTCACGCCACCCTTCTCCGACCCCGTGACCAACTATGCGCAGAACGCGCTGACCGGCACGCCGAACGAAGGCAATGAAGGCCTGTTCCCCATCACCGCATTGGCCAACTCTGCTGGTGCATGGGAGTGGTGGGATGAGGCTGTGGTGACCGCCGGTGCCACCGCTGTGGGTGCGAACCCTGCCACGGTACTCGCCAACGGTTACGCTTCGAACCCCGTGTACCAGGCCCTCGGTCCTGTGGCAGGTCGTGCCCGTGCCCTTGCCTACATCGATACGCTGCAGAACTTCATCACGCCCCGCATGTTCCGCGTGCTCGGCTTCGCTTCCGCCATCGATGAGAGCTCCACCATCGCCACGGGCGTGGAGGTGTTCCCCATCCCGGCCACCGAGCGCGTGACCATCACCAGCTCTGCTGCAGTGATCCGCAACTATGTGGTGTATGACGGCCAGGGCCGCATGGTACGCAACGGCAGCGTGAACCTGGACCGCGTTGTCCTGGAGCGCGAAGGCCTGAAGGCGGGCAACTATTACGTGGAACTGTTCTTCGACGAGGGATCGCTCACCAAGAAGGTGATCCTCGACTAAGTTCGAAAAGCACACTTGGAAAGAGGGCTGCCGACCGGCAGCCCTTTTTCTTTGTACCCTGAACCCGCACCCCATGGAACGCCTCACCGAACAGCCTTCGCGCCACGACGACCTGGAACGCATGAGCACTGCCGAGCTTCTGCGCCACATCAACGAAGAGGACCGCACCGTGCCCCTGGCGGTGCAGAAGGCCCTGCCCGCCATTGAAGCGCTGGTCGATGCCATCGCCGAACGCATGGCCCGTGGCGGTCGCCTGTTCTACATGGGCGCCGGAACCAGTGGCCGCCTGGGCGTGGTGGACGCCAGTGAATGTCCGCCGACCTTCGGCGTGGCACATGGCCTGGTCATCGGCCTCATCGCGGGCGGTGATGCCGCGATCCGCAAGGCCGTTGAGTTCGCCGAGGACGACACCGAACAGGGCTGGAAGGACCTGGAGGAACACCATGCGGGAGCGGACGATACCGTGATCGGCATCGCGGCCAGCGGGACCACTCCCTATGTCATCGGTGCCCTGGAGGCCTGCAACGCACGCGGCATCCTGACCGGTAGCATCAGCTGTAACCCGGGGAGCCCGGTGGCCACCATCGCCACACATCCTATCGTGGCGGCCGTAGGGCCGGAGTTCATCACCGGCAGCACGCGCATGAAAAGCGGCACGGCCCAGAAACTGGTGCTGAACATGATCAGCACCAGCGTCATGATCAAGCTGGGGCGTGTGAAGGGCAACCGGATGGTGGACATGCAGTTGAGCAACAACAAGCTCATCGACCGGGGCACGCGCATGGTGATGGAAAGCCTGAAGGTGGACCATGCCCAGGCCAACGCACTGCTGCGGCACTACGGGAGCGTGAGGCGGGCGATCGAAGCGGGGCACACCTTGTGAGCCTGGGATAAAAAGCGCTCGGTGGTCCCGACCTTTGTACCGCTTCCTCGCCCCCCGGCCATGCACGACATTGAACCCTTCTGGAACTGGCGACACAAGTACACCGCCGAGGAGGATGAACGTTCCCCCTTCTTTGGTGAGGACCACAGCGAGTTCGAATTCACCAATGCGGTGTACGACCATGTGATCCACCCGCAATGGGACAATTTGGGCAGTACGACCCTGTACATGAAGCAGCTCTTCGCCGACCACGACGAAGGCTACGTCATCATCGAGCTGATCGGTGAGTGGAACGATCTGCTGCACAACGACATTATGCTGTTCAAGCGGAACATCGTGGAACACCTGATGGCACAGGGGATCAACAAGTTCATCCTCATCGGCGAGAACGTGCTGAACTTCCACACCAGCGATGACGAGTACTATGCCGAGTGGTTCGAGGAGGTGAGCGATTCCGACGGCTGGATCGCCCTGCTCAACTTCCGCCCCCACGTGCTGGAGGACCTCCAGAGCGCGAACATCGACCAGTACTTCCTTCTGGGCGGAAA
>CAZQFG010000267.1:0-3797 GCA_964592515.1 uncultured Chryseobacterium sp.
TTCTGCTTGGCCATCAGCTCCAGTGTAGGTCTTCGGAATTCATGCGAAGGTAGCGGCCCACGGCGAACCAGGTGGACGCCAGTGAGATCAACAGGCCCAGCGCCAGCACCCCCGCGAAGAGCAGTCCCAGCCGGAACGCATCGGTGAAGGCCAGCAGGTCGGGCATGTAGCGTTGCGCCAGTTGCAGCAGGCCCACGAGCAAACCGATGGCCAGCACGCCGCCCAGCAGCCCCTGCCATAGGCTCTGCCCCATGAAGGGCCGCTTGATGAACCATTGCGTGGCCCCCACCAGGTGCATGGTGCGGATCAGGAAGCGCTTGCTGTAAATGGCCAGGCGGATGGTGTTGTTGATGAGCGCAATGGCGATGATGAGCAGCAGCGCCGTGAAACCGAGCACGATCAGTGTGAGCTTGCCCATGTTGGCATCGATGTTCTCCACCACGGCGGCGTTGTAGGCTACTTCCTCAACGCGGCGGTCCTGCTTCATGTGCTCCACGATCCACTTCAGGCTGTCCGGCCGGGCGTAGCGCGCGTCCAGGTCAAGTTCCACCGAGGCCAGTAGAGGATTGCTGCCCAGCACGCCCAGGAAATCCTCGCCGAGGTCCTGCTTCAGGCGTTCAGCGGCCTCTTCAGCGGTCACGTAGCGCGTCTCCCGGGTGAAGGGTTCGGTGTCCATCTCCTTGCGGAACTGCATCACGTCCACCTCCTTCAGGTCGCGCTTCAGGAAGAGCTCCACTCGCACGTTCTCGCGGAAATAGCGCTCCAGGGCCTGCGCGTTCAGGACCAGGAAACCCAACACACCCAGCATGAACAGCACCAGCGCAATGCCGATCACTGTGCTCACACTGGCCGTGCGCGTGCGGGCCTTGTAGTGGCGGTCAACTCCCATGGCGGGCAAATGTAGGGGCGGGGCCTGCAACTGATCCGTGCTCGGCATGCTCTTCTACCTTCGCGCTCCGTAGTTCAGGAACATGCAGTACGACCATACGACCATTGAGCAGAAGTGGCGCGCCGAATGGGCGAAGCGCAACACCTATCGCGTGGAGAACGATCCCTCCAGGCCCAAGTACTACGTGCTCGATATGTTCCCCTACCCCAGCGGCGCCGGCCTGCACGTGGGGCATCCCTTGGGCTACATCGCCAGCGACATCGTGGCGCGCTACAAGAGGCACAGCGGCTTCAATGTGCTGCACCCCATGGGCTACGACAGCTTCGGCCTGCCTGCCGAGCAGTACGCCATCCAGACCGGCCAGCACCCCGCCAAGACCACCGAGATCAACCTGGCACGCTACCGCGAACAGCTGGACCGCATCGGTTTCAGCTTCGATTGGAGCCGCGAGGTGCGCACCAGCGATCCGTCCTTCTACAAGTGGACCCAATGGGTCTTCCTGCAGCTTTTCGACAGCTGGTACGATGCCCGGGCGGACAAGGCCCGTCCGATCAGTGAGCTCATTGCACGGTTCGAAGCACAAGGCTGTACCGGCCAGGATGCCAGCGTGCTCACCGGCGACATCGAGCGCTTCGTGGGCGGCTTCTCCGCAGCGGAATGGAACGCTTTCGACGAGCGCACCAAGCAGATGGTGCTGCAGCATTTCCGCCTGGCCTACCTCAGCGATGCCTGGGTGAACTGGTGCCCCGCGTTGGGTACCGTGCTCGCCAACGACGAGGTGAAGGACGGCGTGAGCGAGCGCGGCGGCCATCCCGTGGAGCGCAAGCGCATGAAGCAGTGGAGCCTGCGCATCACCGCCTACGCCCAGCGCCTGCTCGATGGGCTGGACGGACTGGACTGGAGCGAGAGCATCAAGGAGGCGCAGCGCAACTGGATCGGCCGCAGCGAAGGCGCCACCGTGCGCTTCCCCATCGGCGAGGATTTCATCGAGGTCTTCACCACGCGCCCCGACACGCTCTTCGGCGTCACCTTCATCACCCTGGCCCCCGAGCATGTGCTGGTGGGCAAGTTCACCACGCCCGACCGCGTCGCCGAGGTGGAGGCCTATGTGAACACCGCCAAGAACCGCAGCGAGCGCGAGCGTCAGGCCGAGGTGGACAAGGTGAGCGGCGTGTTCACCGGCAGCTACGCGAATCACCCCTTCACCGGCGCCCCTGTGCCCGTGTGGGTGGGTGACTACGTGCTGGCCGGCTACGGCACCGGTGCCGTGATGGCCGTGCCCGGCGGCGACCAGCGCGACTGGCGCTTCGCGAAGCACTTTCCTGAATTGAGAGAAAACATCATCCCAGTAACTGAGGACTGGGATGTGTCGCAAGGTGCCGACGAGCGCAAGGACGCTACCATTTGCAGCGAAGGCTTCCTGAAAGGCCTGAAGGTGCCGCAGGCCATCACCCGCGCCATCCAGGAGCTGGAAAAGCTGGGCGCTGGCGAGGGCCGCATCAACTTCCGCCTGCGTGATGCCGCCTTCGGCCGCCAGCGCTACTGGGGCGAGCCGATCCCCATCTACTACCAGGACGGCATCCCGTACCCGCTGCCCGAGAGCGAGCTGCCGTTGAAGCTCCCCGAGGTGGACAAGTTCCTGCCCACCGAGGACGGCGAACCGCCGCTGGCCCGCGCGGCCAACTGGAGCTATCAAGGTCATCCGCTGGAGACCACCACCATGCCCGGTTGGGCCGGCAGCAGCTGGTACTTCCTGCGCTACATGGACCCGCAGAACGAGGGTCGTTTCGCGTCACCCGAGGCCATCAATTATTGGCAGCAGGTGGACCTCTACGTGGGCGGCAGCGAGCACGCCACGGGCCACCTGCTCTACTTCCGCTTCTGGACCAAGTTCCTGCACGACCGTGGCTGGTTGCCCTTTGATGAACCTGCGAAAAAGCTGGTGAACCAGGGGATGATCACCGCATTTTCAGAGAGGATTCTGCTGTATCGCATCGGTTCATCGGGCACATCAATGGGTACGAGCCTCCTTCTTTATGGGGATGGCGATGAATACAGGACGGTTAGTCTGAATGAACCGCTTCAGAAGTTCCTCACCTCTGAGGCATACGAGAAATACGTGAAAGGAAGCTCGAGTGACCATTACACTGAAATCAATGTACCGGTCGACTGTGTTGACAATGGCGTTCTGAACGTTCGCAAGATGCTGCAGCAACGCCCTGATCTGAGGGACGCTGTATATGTCGGACTTCATGGGATTTATCATGGCCAAACCGGTCAAGCCATTAAGTGGAATCGCACTACAGGCAATCTTGACTACGTGTCAGACGATCAGTTCATCTTCAGAACAGTGCGGGAGCCACTCGTTGAGAAGATGTCGAAGTCGAAGTACAATGTCACCAACCCCGACGACATCATCGCCCGCTACGGCGCCGACACCCTACGCCTCTATGAGATGTTCCTGGGCCCCATCGAGCAGAGCAAGCCCTGGGACACCAACGGCATTGAAGGCACCTTCCGCTTCCTGCGGAAGTTCTGGAACCTGTTCCATGGGGCTGGTGATGCGTTCGGCGTTTCCGACGACGCCCCCACCAAACCCGAACTGAAGGTCCTGCACGCCACCCTCAAGAAGGTGAGCGAGGACATCGAGAAGATGAGCTTCAACACCAGCGTGGCGCAGTTCATGATCGCGGTGAACGAACTGAGCGCCTTGAAGTGCAACAAGCGCGCAGTGCTGGAACCCTTGGTGATCACGCTCGCGCCCTTCGCGCCGCATATCGCCGAAGAGCTTTGGGAGAAACTGGGGCACAGCACCAGCGTCACCCTGGCCACCTGGCCGAAATGGGATGCCAGCCACCTGGTGGAGGACAGCTTCAGCTACCCCATCAGCTTCAACGGCAAGACCCGC
>CAZQFG010000268.1:0-3793 GCA_964592515.1 uncultured Chryseobacterium sp.
GTTGTACTACCCCTACCATTCGTTCGACTGGGCCATCCATTACCAGGTCTTCGACAAGTACGCGAAACAGATCGCGGACATCACGGCGGACCGTGGGCTGTGGTTCGCGCTGGACCAGGACATCAGCGCCTACCGGTCGCCGCAGGACCTGCTGATGGTGGATGTGGTGAAGGTGCAGTTCAAGACCGTGGGGAACCTGATCACCGCAGCGCGTGAGCAGCGGGAACTGGTGCGCACGTACTTCGACAAGCCGATGGCCTGGGCGGACCGCGAACTGCGCGAGAAGATCAGCGCCAGCGGCAGCGAACACGGCGACCTGCGCTTCCGGAGCCTGGAGGTGCTGCCCTTCCCCTACAGCGATATCCGGGCCTTCTACAGCACCGCCTTCGACGGGCTGTATGTGCTGCGCGATACCGTAGTGGGCAAGCCGGTGCTGATCCTGGAGAACAACTCCTCCGCTGTTTCCGGCGAGCTGCAGCATGCGCACGTGGAGTTCAACCTGAACGACCCCGCGCTGATCGGTTTCCTCTTCAGCAAGGGCCTGGTGCAGCACTCCTACACGCACTTCCAGGAGGTGCCCGAGCTGTTGGCCCATCAGCTGGATGTGCTGCTGGCCAATGCCAGCCTGAAGCTGGACAAGCCGGTGGAACTCATCGGGCTTACGGACAGCAAACGCAGAGGCCTGATCAACACCCTGCAGAAGAAGGGGCTGTTGGGCGATGACTACTTCCAGTTGGAGGAAGTGCGTCGCGCGTTGCAGCGGAACGAGAAAGTGCAGTCCGGCGGTGAGGCCTTGATCCGCGACCACCTGATCCATCCGGTGAAGGAGCAGCATGTGCAGGTGCGCACGGTGATCTGGCAGTTGATCGCGAACATCTTTGCGGTGAACGAGCTGGTACGCTATACCTTCAACAAGCCCGATTTCTACCACCGCTACAAGGCCTGGCCCGAACACTACCAACGCTGGGTGATCAAGGAGTTGCAGGAACATCACGGTATTTTTGGGAAACTCACCGCATAGACCATGGACACCTTGCTCACCCTGGGGATCGCCTTCGTCGCAGGCATCCTGTTCTACTACATGGACCTGAACAAGGGTCGCAAGTGGAACACGCGCTGGTACGACCTCACGCACCAGCACAAGAGCCCGGTGCTGCTGGAGAAGGGCTTGATCCACCTGCAACCCTTCCAGCAGAAGCTGGTGATGGCGATCGTGATCAGCGGCCTCTTCACGGCCGTTGCCATTGCGGTGGGTGGCGCACACGCGCTGCTGGACCTGATCACTGGGGCCATTGCCGTGGTGGGCCTGATGCTCGGCTTCTACGCCGCCGTGCTGATCTTCAAGAGCCGATTCAACATGGCACCCGTGCGCGAGGTGCTGGACAAGATGGACCGGATGGAAGCCACGGCACACGGAACCGAACCGCCAACACCACGCAACGCCGATCCCGTGCAACGCCCTGACAAGGCCGCACCGGCAGGTGGAGCACCGAAGGAAGAGCCACCGGCCGAGGAGAAGCCGGATTGGCGCGCGGGCATCAAGAAGATCATGGACAAGAAGTGATGCGCACTTCACCGATACCCACCGAACAGGACGACGATAAAGGCCAGCTCTACTGGCTGGTGTACAACGTGCGCAAGGGTATCACGCGCCGCGTTGGTTCGTGGATCAAGCGGAAGCCTGTCGTTGCGCTGATCGTGTTCCTGGTCGCGCTGTACAGCTTGTTCGTGATGCGTGCCATGTACCAACCGTTGGTGCTGGGCCTCCGCAAGTATTTCTTCTGGATCATCATGGCGCTGCTGGTCGTGGTGCTCGTGCGGAAGGTGTTCCGTCGATCGGCTGCGTGGAAGAAGGTGATGGGTTCGCTCGTGAGCCTCCTGTTGCTGATCGCGGTGGCCTGGTTCCTGCCGCTCGTGGTGCACTATGGATCGCAGTACGTGTACTACAACGAGCTGAACAAGGTGCCCGTGGACCAACTGCCGGTGACGGGGCACGAGCGCATCCAGCCGATCAGCTCCATCCACACGCTGACCGACCAGGAGGCACTTTCCGAAACGGAGGATGCCACGGTGCCACACTTCGTGCGGAACAGCGAAGGGGAGTATGTGTACACCACCGCCATCGGGCCATCCAAAGCGTACAAGGTGCAGCAGTTCAGCAAGGACATGTACGAGGTGATCCACATCCCGGGTCAACTGCCCTCGCCGAACTTCTCATCGGGCTACCGGACCAAGGTCGATTTCGAGGTGGGCGAATTCCTGCTCCTCAGCAAGAACACGCACACCGCCGTGGTGAAGCGTCTCGACCCCTGGCAGTTCTGCACCATGGAACCCTCGGATCCGATCTACATGCAGAACGACAAGGGCGAATGGGTGCAGGTGGTCGGCTTGACCAAGTGGGTGGGCCTCATCTTCCCGCGACCTGTGTTCGGTGGGGTGATGGTGATCGAGCAGCGCAGGCCATCGGACAGCTTTGCCGAACGCCTCTTCCTTGGAAAGGGCACCTTCATCCCTGCGGACAGGATCGCCGATCACTCCTACCTGAAAGGCCAGGACGTGATGCCCCGGCAGGTGACGCGCTACATCGCGGAGAGCTTCCGTTTCCGGCGCGGTTTCATGGCGCCCATGCCGGGCTATCATGAAGGCGATATCCGGGTGCCCAAACTCCCCGAAGGCCAGGACCCACAACCCTTCGTGGTGTATTCGGTCGTGAACGAGGCCACCGGCAAGCTCTACAACTACTTCGGGCTGGAGCCTTTTGAGGAATCGAAGAAAGGGCTCAGTGTCAGCCTCTTCATCCCGGGCGATGGCATGCGCGAGGTCTATTACATCGATCACACCACCAGCGGCACCGCTTACGTGGGAAGCAGTGCCGTCAGCGCCAAGATCATCGAGAGCCGCAAGGAGTACGACTGGTCACACAGCTATCCCGCGGAAACACGGCCTTTCATCCGCGAGGTCGGCGGACGCGTGCGCCTGTTCTGGTTGAGCACCATCGTGACCCGTGCCGGCGATGGTCAGGGCCGGTCCATCGGTGGCAGCCTGCCGGAGATCACCATCACCGATGCCGTGCACGGTAATGTCACGTGGATCCCGAAGGATCGCTTGGCATCTCCGGACAAGTGGTTGGAGGTGGTGGAGGAAGAGATGCAGAGCTACTGGCAGCACGAGCGCTAGCTGGTTTCCGATCGATCGGATGTGATCGTGATCACGCTTCACCATCCGAAGAACAGCACCAGCAGCACCACGCCGATCACGTCCATCCAGATACCTGCACGCACCATCTGGCGCACGGGGATGCGACCGCTGCCGAAGACGATGGCCTGCATGGGGCTGGCCACGGGCAGCGCGAAGCCAAGCGTGGCGGCGAGCGTGGCGGGAATGAGCAACCACAGGGGATCCATGCCCCACACGCTGGCGCTCTCCGCCAGGATGGGCAGGGTGAGGCTGGCCGTGGCGGTGTTGCTGCCCAATTCGCTCATCAGGCACACCAGGCTGCCCACGGCCGCGACCAGTGCCGCAGGATGTGCATCGCCATGGCCCGAAAGGGCGGCGACCATGCTGTTCGCCAGACCCGAGCGCTCCATGCCGCTGGCGATCGCGAAGCCGCCGCCGAAGAGCAGCAGCACGCCCCAGGGCACGTGCTTCTCGGCGAAGTCCCAGGTCATCAGCGCACGGCGTGCGGACCGTGGCCCCTCCCGTGCCGTGGACGGTATGAGGAAGAGCGCGATGGCAGAGGCGATGGCCACGGCCCCATCGCTCACGGCAGCGAGTCCGGTCCATTCACGCCAAC
>CAZQFG010000269.1:0-3758 GCA_964592515.1 uncultured Chryseobacterium sp.
GTGCATGGCGACGAGGCCAGCCACTCGCTGCCCAAGTACCTCGACGCCGACACCCCGTTCTACGCTTTCTTCCACCAGGGCGAGGATGGCAAGGAGATCCGCTATACATCCGTGGAATCCATCGCCAAGCACTTCATCGCTGAACTGAAGCAAGCGCGGCCTGCGGGGCCCTACCTGCTCTGCGGCTATTCGTTCGGCGGCATTGTGGCTTACGAAATGGCACAACAGCTCACGGCCATGGGCGATGATGTTCCCTTGGTGGTGGTGTTCGACACCTACGCACCGGCCATGCACGGCAAAGCGATCGAGAGCGACCTGAAGTTCTACGACCCGCTGAAGAAACGCATCATGCGCGGCCTCGTTTCGCAATACCTGCGCAATGGAGGCACGGTGCCCACACGCCTGCGGAACTTCAACATCATCGATACCTACGACCGCGCCGCGATGGCCTACACGCCGAAGCCCTATAAAGGCAAATTGGCCGTGTTCAAGGCCGAGCATTCATGGGGGCCTAACGAGATGGGCTGGAGCGAACTGGCCGTGAACGGTGCGGACATCCATGTGCTGCCAGGCGACCACTACACCATGATCGAAGAGCCGCAGGTGCAGGCCCTGGCCCGTGAGCTATCGGAGTGCATCTGGAGCACCGTGGGAAAGGCCGAGGCAGTGCATCACTGAGGGCACCTGCATGCATCCAGGACGGTTAGTCGAAGGTCTTCACCCTTCCGTCGACAGCACATTGACCTCTTCAGTAGACCCGGATAGCTTGCGCCGATATAGCTGAATGACCCAAAGGAACAGACACTACTGGAAGAACCTCCGACCCTTGCGGCCGGAGGGCAAAGGACCTGTGGTGGTGTGTGTGCATGGTGATGAAGCGAACGAACTTCTTCCGAAGCGCCTTGATCCCGACCGACCGTTCTTTGCGTTCATCCATCAAGGAAAAGACAATAAGAAGCTGCCACTGCAAAGCGTAGAGGAGATCGCTGCTCACTATTTGCGAGAACTACTGTCCGCCGTTCCGGAGTGCGAACTCGTTATATGTGGTTATTCCTTCGGAGGTATCGTAGCGTTTGAAATGGCCCAGCAGTTGCAGGCCATCAACCGCAGAGCTCAGCTGCTTGTGCTTATTGATGCCTATGCACCGGACCTTCATATTCAGGCCTTGGACAGCGACCACGATTGGCGATCAGACCTGAAGCATGGATTGATGCTAAAGGCCGCAAAACCCTTCATCCGGATGGACCGCCGGATGCCGCCCAAGATCCATCACCACCACATTATTCACGTCTATGACAAGGCCATCCGCAGGTATGAAGCGAAGCCATACGATGGTGAAATGATGATCCTGAAAGCGATGGATGCCTGGGGGCCCGATGACCTCGGGTGGTCCACGCTATCAAGGAAATTACTCGATATCCAGCGCGTGCCGGGCGACCATTACTCCGTGATCAAAGAGCCGTACGTTGCCGAACTGGCCGCCCAGATCGAAGAACGGTTGGTCCGCATTGCGACCACCTCTTAGTTGTCCTTACTTCGCAGCCCATGGAAGGGCGGAACTTGAACTTGTACTGCGGTGATACCGAGCTGGCTCATTGGCCTGCTGTTGCCACCAGGTCTGTGGGACCCGACCATGTACACTTGTGGTTCACGGAACTGAGCGCATATGAAGAACACCTGGACCGTCTGCACAGCCTGCTCGACGCAGAGGAACAGGCGCGTGCCGAGCGGTTCCGGTTCACCCACGACCAACACCGTTTCATTATCGGGCATGGCCTGTTGCGGCATCTCCTTAGCCAGCGGTTGAACGTATCCCCTGAATCGATCCATTATGCACGCGGACCGCACGGCAAGCCCTACATCCCGGATGTGGGGCTCCACTTCAATTTCAGTGATACCAAGGATGCCATTCTGATCGCGGTGAGCGAAGGTGCGGAGCTGGGTGTTGACGTGGAGACCATGGCCCGCAGTGTGGACCACATGGCCGTTGGCGAACACTATTTCACACCGGAGGAGGTGGCCGACATCCGCGATACACCGGAACCAAAGCGACGCTTCCTGGAGCTCTGGACACGCAAGGAGGCGGTGCTGAAGGCAAGCGGCGTAGGCATCATGGACGACCTGAAAGTGCTGCGCGTGAACGCCCCCGAACAGACCGTGGAACTGGCGCACGATCAGTTCAAGCGCATGGCATCGGACAGCTACCATGTGCGCACGTGGAGCCTCGGCACCGACCACATCATCAGCCTGGCCACTTCCGCCCCGCCGACCGAGGTCGTATTCCTTCCGTTGAACTACGGAGCGTGATCACTCCTCCCCTTCGCCCCAAAAGCGCGGGTGGAAATTGAGGAGGTATAGGCGCTGCGTGGCGCGTGTAACGGCGGTATACAACCAGCGCACGTACTCGGTGTCGATCATTTCCTCGGTGACATAGCCCTGGTCCACGAAGACCGTGCTCCACTGACCGCCCTGGGCCTTGTGCGCCGTTACCGCATAACCATACTTCACCTGAAGCGCGTTCGCGTAGGGGTCTTCACGCAACATGCGGTACAGCTGCCCTTTTGATGTCACCGGGAAGGTCGCCATGACCGAACGCTGAAGCAGGCGCTGTTGCGGTGCGGGCAATGCGGGCGATGGGGCCGCCAACACATCGAGCATCACCTTCACCTCCAGTTCGCGCTCTTCCATGCCGTTCCACCAACGCGCCGTGATGTCGGCGAAACGCAGGCCGAAGCGCTCCTCCACACCATGCACACGGTCCACGAGCATGGGCTCTCCGTTGGCGATCAGTTCGGCCTTGCCGTTGCGACCGGCCCAGAAGTAGTTGTTCTTCACCACCATGATCCGATCGCCGGAACACAGCTCCTCCTCGAACCCATGGATGCGGGCCCGCACCTGCTGGCTGTACTCATACGCCCGCTTGTTGCTGCGGCACACCAGGCACACCTCATCGTCCCCGTCCTGGGCATAGGCGGTCTCCAGGGCATCCTGCAGATCGTAGCCATCCACGCGCAGCACATCATCGTATCCACTGATGAAGCGGGGCATGGGCTTCTCTTCATGAAGGGTGGCCCGCAGCGCGGTGGCGTTCACCAGGATGCCCGATGCTTCGGCCTGGCGCACCACCTCGGTAAGTTCCACTACACCGGCAGTGAGGCCCACGGCGCGCAGGTCCTTGATATCGAGCGCGGGGCTGTGGTCGGTACCCACGGGCGGCAACTGGGCGGGATCCCCGATGAGCAGGAGCTTGCAATCCGGCGCCGAGAACACATGTTCGAACAGGTCGCGGAGCAGATCGCGGTCACCGAAACCGCCTTCACCGCCGCCGCTGCCGATCATCGATGCCTCGTCCACCACGAAGAGGGCCCCGGCATCCTTATTGGGCGCCAGTCCCGGGCGGGCCCAACCGTCATCCTCATCGGCACTTACGCGGTAGATGCGCCGGTGGATGGTGCTCGCCGAGGCCTGCGCGTAGGCACCCAGCACCTTGGCCGCCCGGCCGGTGGGTGCCAACAGAACCACCCGCCTGCGCTGCTGGGCCAGCACCCGCACCAAGGCCCCCACCAGGGTGGTCTTCCCCGTACCCGCATAGCCCTTTAGCACCAATGTGGCCTGCGACCTATCGGTGGCCAGCAGGCGGTGCAGGGCATCGGCAGCCCGGCGTTGGCCCTCGGTGGGCGGGTGCCCAAGTGCCTGCAACAGCCGATCGGCAAGGCTTTCGACGGCGGCTGAGGACATGGCAGGGCGCGGGGATCGGG
>CAZQFG010000270.1:0-3754 GCA_964592515.1 uncultured Chryseobacterium sp.
CACGGTTATCGATCACACGCTGGTTGTCGCCCTGCGTGCGCAGGATGTAACCGCCACCGCTGATGCCATCGCCACCCGCGTCAAGTACGCGCAGGCGGTAGCAACCGTCGGGCAGGCAGGCGAACTGCGTGATCAGCACAGGACCGGGCAGGCCACCACCGGTGGAAGCCACCACGTTGGT
Source organism: uncultured Chryseobacterium sp. (assembly GCA_964592515.1). GTDB lineage: Bacteria > Bacteroidota > Bacteroidia > Flavobacteriales_F > PHOS-HE28 > PHOS-HE28. The sequence goes on from CAZQFG010000270.1 coordinate 182, forward strand.
GCCTTGTGCCACGATCTCCCAGCTGGTCTGTGCGAAGTTGGCATCGGCCTGGATCTCCAGGGTGAGGCCGTTCTCGGGGCAGGCGTTGTTGTTGCTGCCGCAGGTCACGGTCATCGTCACAGCACCTGTGTTTGTGCTGTATCCGGTGACGTAGATGTAGTAGGTCGTCGATGAACTACCGGTCCAGGTCAACAGGCTCGTCAAGCCTGCGCCATCATCGTCATCGCTATCCACACAGACGAGCGCGCCGCATGAGCCGGTGAACACACCGACCCTGGTATCGAAGCTGCTTCCGCTCAGATCCACCGTCATGGGACCGTCCCAGCCTTGCACCGTGTACCAGATGCCACCGGCCGTGTTCAGCACAACCGAGCAACCCGTGGGGGCGCCGGTCGTGGTGGAGGCCACCGTCGTGGCGTTGGTCACCGAGTTGCAGCTCACCGCGATCGCATCCGCGCAAAGGTCGTTGGCGGGGGGCGGCGGGGGCGTGCCGATGCAGATGTCGAAGGTCACGTTGGAAGCACCCGTGCCCCACGCGTACACACGCACGAAGTAGGTCTCACCGATGGTGAGGCCGGCAGGGTTGCTCTCGTTGGGGTCACTCGTGCCGATCAGCGTCATGCCAGCAGGCGCGCACGGATCAGGCAGTGCCCGATAAACGGAGTGGCCCATATCGGCGAAGCCCGAAACGTTGAGCAGGCTCACCCGGTGGGTGGTCGCCGTGGCAACGAAACTGTACCATACGTCATCATCCGGCGTACCGCTGTCAACATCAGGCTGCGGGGATGCCGTGGCGGCGTTGGTGGTGCCGGCCGTGACCGACCCACACAGGAAATCAGCATTAACCGTGAGGGCGATGGCACCACCGCAATCATCGTTCGCCGGGGGCGGAGACAAGGTGGTGACGCCGATGGGGCCGAAGGAGCTGCTCTCACCATCCAAACCACAGTCCGCACGCAGATAGATGTCGTAGGTGGTGGCCGGGCTCAGACCGCCAAGCGTGAAGGGGTTGGTACCGGCGGGCACCGTGGTGCCGGTCCCCACCGTGAATCCGGGTGCGCCGTATTCGACCTCCCATGCGCTCTCTGAGCAACCGATCGTCCAGTTGAGGCTCACGCTGGTGAGTGTGTTGTTGGAAGCCGTCAGACCCGAAGGTGCCGGGCAGGGAGGAGGAGGCGCGATGGTCACATCGTAATCCTCCGTCTCCCCGAAGCCGTACTCCAAACAGGGATCGATGGTATTGCCGGCCGTGAAATAGACGTCGCGCACACGCATCCGGTAGGTCCCCGGTGTGGGGTTGCAGGGCAGTGCGAGCGTGAAGGTGCCCGTTCCGTTGGCACCGATGGCGGTGGTGGTGAAGCCCACACGCTCGGCCGGGGTCTCGAACAGGCCGTTCTCGTTGAAGTCGATCCATACGGCCACGTTCTGGCTGCCATAGGAGCCCACGGTGACCTGGACCTGGTAGCTGGTGCCGGCCTGCAGGGTCGCCGTGTGGTTGGGCAGCGTGTTGAAGTAGGTGTAGGCCGGGTTCTCTTCGGCCGTTCCTGTGTTGTTGCTCAAGGTGGTACCCACGATCACCACGTTGCTGATCAGGTCACCATCCGTCTTGCCGTAGGTGTAGGTGGGGGTGCAATAGCAGTTGGCCAGGGGCTCGATGCCCACGGCCAGCACCGTGCTGGCGCCCGTGCTGGGGCCATTGCTGCAGGTCACATCGCAGTAGTACCAGCTGGGCTGGGTCTGGCTCGTGGTGAAGGTGGCGGCGTTGGCACCCACCGGCGTCCAGGGACCCGAGGCGGAGGCCGTGCTCACATACCACTGATAACTTACTCCACTGCCCGTGGTGGGGTTCTGCAGCCCAAGGGTGAAGTTCTGACCGGCACAGAACGAGGCAGGACCCGTAGTGTTGCCAGGCGCAGGCGTGCCCGCGCAGGGAATGAAGCAGGTGCCGCTGTAGGTCACCGTCAGGTTGAATCCTGCGCCAGTGCTCGAACCGTCCGAGGTGAACTGCACCGTCACCGTCTGTCCCGCCGTGCCGGTGAAGTTGATGTTGCCGCTTCCGGAGTAGCTCTGGATCAGCGTGCCACCCGTGCCAACACCGCTGTAGAGACGTACGAAGTCGTAGCTGCTCTCCGTGGCGTAGGTGCCCGCAATGCTGATGATGCCGCCATCACCGGCCTCCAGCACGGTGTAGCCATTGGCATTGTTGCTATAGGTGCCCGAACCGGCATGGTCCGTCAGGATCATATTGGTGCCGCAGGGAAAGCTGTTGTTCCCCGTCAACGGCACGGTGTTAGCGGGCAGAACGGTCACGGCCAGCACGTTGCTGGATCCTGTGCTGGGGCCTGCCGAGCAGGTCACAGCGCAGTAGAACCAGCTGTTCACCGATACCGTGGCGTTGTACGTGGGCGCATTGGGACCCACAGCGGTCCAGGGACCCGTGGCCGATGCGGTGCTCACATACCACTGGTAGCTCACACCCGTTCCCGCCGTGGTGTTCTGAAGGCCAAGCGCCGCGGTGCCGCCAACGGCCACACCTGCAGGGCCTGTGGTGTTGCCCGGGGCGGGCGTGCCGCTGCACGGGGCATCGACCGGTGGCAGGTCGATGGCCACCGTACCGGCGCAGGGACTGGCCGGAGTAGGATAGGTATCGATCACCAGGAAGTAGGTGTTCCCAGCGGCGATGGTGGCGTTCAGCACTTTTGCATTACCCGAACTGGTGATGTTGGCCACACAAGCCCCCCCACTGGTGGGGCAACCGTTGTACAAGAAAAGTCCCGTCCACGTCTGCCCGCTGTACGAGAAGGAGGCAGCGCCGCTTCCCAGAGCAGTAAAGGTGTACACGGACTCAAGACCGCCCAAGTAGCTGGTACTCCCGCAGGCAGGCATGCCCGTACCGGTGAGGTCGTTCGTTGTTCCACACGTGATGGAGAACGCTGCATAGTCCTGGTAGGTGAGCACCGTTGCACCCGCACAGGTGGTGGCCTGCGAGGTATTGGCTTGGAAGAGGCCTCCGAGCAAAAGCGCCGCGGGGACCCACCAGCGCGTTCGCCGTGTCGTATTGTTCCGACTATTCATGAGGTTTGGGTTAGGGTTGAACATTTTATTGAAAGGGGGGTGGTGACGTTCGTGCCACCGGGTCCGTTGGTAAGGCCTTGCGGCCTGGTCACTGCGTCTCTTTGGTTACTTGGTGTCCGCTCTCTCGATCGGCGAAAAAAAGCCGTTGGTCGATGGATTTAACCGGTTGGTGATCTTTAAGAGAAGTTCAAATGTATGAGGATCCGTGAACTATGCAAGCTGACCTTCATCATGCCCCCAAGATATCGCCGATCGGCTTCGTTGGGCCGCCCTTCGACTTGGTCCTTACACTGCCGACGAACAGGACCATGGCTGTCGTGAACAGCCCTTTCGCCGTAGAGCACGAATGATCAGTGTATGCAATGGACCGTGGGCTACCTGTTACTTCGTGGTCCGCTGAACAAGCGCTCATTGAGCGGAAACCGACCTCCTCCGCCATCCGCGCATCGTTGTAACGCAGACCTTCAAGACGCCTCCCCCACCCCATGCCCCCGAACA
>CAZQFG010000271.1:0-3728 GCA_964592515.1 uncultured Chryseobacterium sp.
CGCTCATCGTCGCCGGGTCGATCATGCCTCCAACAACTGGCGAAGGCCCGCTCCATGTGCCGCCGGCATCAGGTGTTCCACCGAGCTGCGTGAAGAGGGATGCCGGTGCAACGGATGAACAGAGCGTGATCGCGCCGGGTGTTCCGGGTACAGGCGGCGTGTTGATCGTTACGGTCACGGTGGCACTCTCGCTAGGGCACGGTGCCACGCCGTTCACCGTGTATGTGTACACACCCGCGCTCATCGTCGCCGGGTCGAGCATGTCTCCAACAACTGGCGAAGGTCCGCTCCAGGTGCCACCTGCATTCGGCGTTCCACCGAGCTGCGCGAAGAGGGAAGCTGGTGCATCCGAAGAGCACAGCGTGATCGCGCCAGGCGTTCCGGGCACGGGCGGCGTGTTGATCGTTACGGTCACCGTTGCGCTCTCGCTGGGGCAAGGCGCCACGCCATTCACCGTGTAGGTGTAAACCCCGGCGCTCATCGTCGCCGGGTCGATCATGCCTCCAACAACTGGCGAAGGCCCGCTCCACGTTCCACCAGCATCAGGTGTTCCACCGAGCTGCGTGAAGAGCGACACGGGAGTGCCCGATGAGCAGAGCGTGATCGCACCATTCGTTCCCGCGGTCGGGGCTTGGTTGATCGCAACGGTCAGCGTGGCCACGTCATTCGGACATGGTGCCGTACCGGCCACGGTATAGGTATACGGTCCGGGTGGGTCCACTGCGGGATCAAGGCCGCCACTAACGGTGCCGCCACCCGGTGCGGTCCATGTTCCTGTGCCGCTGGGGCTTCCACCAAGTTGTGTCACCAATACCACGGGCGCGCTGGTGTTGCACAGCGTGATGCTTGCATCGTTGCCTGCGTTCGGCGGTGTGCTCTCCGTTACCGTTACGGTGGCCGTTGAATTCGGGCAGGGAGCCGTTCCGTTCACAGTGTAGGTGTACACACCGGGGTTCATGGTCGCCGGGTCGTAGTTCCCTCCTACAACAGGCGACGGTCCGCTCCATGTTCCGCCGGGTTGAGCGGTTCCTCCCAGCAGTGCGATCATCGATTGAACAGCATCGGTGCTGCATACGGCCATGCTCGATGATGTGCCTGCATTGGGTAGGGGATACACGGTCACGTTCACCGTGCTGCTTTGTGGCGTTCCACAAGCGCCCGCGCCGCCTACTGTGTAGGTGTAGATCCCCGGTGCATCAATGCCCGGTTGAAAGGAGCCACTGTGCGCACCACCACCGGGTGCGGTCCAGGTACCCCCCGCCGTTGGTGTTCCGACCAACTGTGTGAAAAGAGTGATCGCTGCACCATTGCTGCATGCGGCAACAGTTGCGTTCACGCCCGGATCTACTTGGTTATCCACCGTAATGGTCATGCAGTCGGTGCTCGTGCACGATGGATGTCCGACCTGGTAGACCGTGACACAATACTGCGTGGTGCCGCTCACGGTAGCGGTCGGGTTCGCAATGTTCGGATCGCTCAATCCGGTGGATGGCGTCCAGCTGTACACGAAACCGCCGCCTGGACAGTTGGCCACACCGCTCCAAGACACGCCGCCCCCAGGGCCAGTTGGCGATGCGTACACCACGCCGCCTGTGCTATTGAACAGGGTGTATGATTGTTCACCATTGTACAAGCTCCCAGGTGTGTAGCTCAATTGAATGGTGCTTCCCGTGGCCACCGTGATCGTTGTGCTGCCTTGCGAACCGTTGGGCAAGGTCCACGATGAGGGTGTGCCGTTCACAGTGATGGTCACGCTGGATCCGTTCGATCCGCCGAAGAGTCCCGTCCATCCATCGCCAAAAGAGTCGTACAGCGTGAGCGTGTAGGTGCAGGTGGTGGGGAAGCCGCCACCAGCTATCGTTGCGCCTAATTGCACCGGCGTATTACAAGTGCTGGCGTCGGGGCCTGCATTCACTTGAGGGCCGGGAATGATGGTCACCGTGAGGGTGGTGTCGTAGGTGCAACCGAAGTTGTCGGTTACGTGGTACACGTAGTTGTAGTTCCCTGGTGCGGGTGGCGTTACGCACGCCTGGTTGCAGTTCGCGGTCTGGCTGGTGATGTTCGGCCCGGTCCAATAGCTGCTGTCACATTGCGCGCCATAGGTGGGTGTGAACTCGATCAGGTCATCGAACAAAGAGGGGTTGAAGTCGATGTTCCAGTTGCAGATGAACCCGTTGTCCGATGCCCACATATCACACACCTGTATGGTCCATGTGCCGTTGAGCTGGGAGCCAACGAGGCCGGAAAGCGGGTTGAGGCTCTCATAAGTTCCGGCCGGCAATGTGCCAGTGGCGTTATCAGCCCATGTGCCGTTCGTTGCCGTCGGGCTCCAACAGTAATTCCAACAAGTGCCTTGAGCGTTCGGCGTCAGGTCATTGTCAACGGGTACACCTAGGAAAGTTGCGCCGCCACCTTGTTGATGCATGGTCACGGTCTGTCCGGTAGGGCTGATGATATTGATGATGAGGTCGCCTATGAAAGAGTGCTCCATTTCCATGCAGATGGAGAGCAGCCCGTTCACATTGGTAAGTGTGGCCCCAGGAGGGAATTGATCGTAGGTGATGGTGCTCTCGAAGCACTCGCCCACGATGTCAGGCAGGAATACCCCACCGCCCAGGTTGGGGTTGGGTGTTTCGGTCCACGTAGTGCCCTGCACGGCCCCGTTCAGGCACAGCGTCTCTCCCACACAGCCGGTCAGTGTGCCGCCCGTTCCATTGAAGGTCGGCTCCGTCCCCACGAGCACAAGTAGGTCCACTTGGTTGGTGCTCGCACAGCCGTTGTTGTCGAACACCGTTAGCTGCGCCATGTAGCCGCCGGGCTGTGAATAGGTGTGGTTCACATTGGCTGGCGCATTGTTCAGTATAGTGCCATCACCGAAGTCCCAGCGTCGGTTGGCGATACTATTTCCCGCGGCTGCCGTGCTCGCCGAACTGTTGAACGTGACACTTTCGCCCGGACAGATGCGTTGCGGGTTGGGGGCACCATGAGTGGCTGCTGCCGTGGGGCGGCTGCAGGGCTGGTAGCAGGTAATGGTGGCTGCAAAGACGCCTGTGCCCGAGTTGTTACTGCGGAACACAATGGTGAGGCAACCCGTAGGATTGCCCCCGCTTGCGCTCACGACCTGTCCCTGTCCTGCCGTGCCTGTCCAATTGACCAGTTGTGGTGCGGCCGCGCTGTTGCCATCATAGATCGTCATGAAGTCGATCGGCGCGGCACCGGCAGTGCTCAGGTTGAACGTGAGAAAGCTCAGCGAAATGGCACCACCGGGAACATCGGGACAAATGGTGTAGGTATAGTTCTCGTCGTTGCCGTAGCCGCTTGCTCCTTGACCGCCACTATCCAGGAATGCCCCCGCACATGCATTGGTGGTTCCATTGAAAATGGAATAGGCCTGGCCGTTGACAACGCCCGTGGTTAGCAACACGGCCAGCACGGATACCACCATGTGGGCCAAGCCGATGCTTGGTTGCCATTCCATGAAGAATGTCCTGCGCAGGGGCATGCTGCGTGTTGGTTCTCGACGATCTCTTACAAGGACGATCGCTCGGATGGTTCAGCGATGAAAATAGCAGCCTTGCGGATATGAGGCGCCTTTGTGGTCGTGTTTTGGACGAACGTCTGTTTATCACCCACGAACAGGCCAATGGATGTCAAAAGCAAAAGGGCTGATGGATCGCCATCAGCCCTTCGCAGTGAAAATGATCAGATCACTTCAGCAGGTTCACATG
>CAZQFG010000272.1:0-3722 GCA_964592515.1 uncultured Chryseobacterium sp.
GGCAAGAAGAAGCCCACGGCTGAATAATGGTCCGTGTAGGCTTCGGCTACGACGTACACCGCCTTACCGAGGGCCGCGAGCTCTGGTTGGGAGGTGTTCTCATTCCACACACCGTCGGGGCGTTGGGGCACTCGGATGCCGATGTCCTGCTGCATGCGGTATGCGACGCGTTGTTGGGTGCTGTTGCCATGGGCGATATCGGGTTCCATTTCCCCGATACGGATCAACGCTGGAAAGGAGCCGACAGCAAGGTGTTGTTGAAGGCCGTTGTGGACCTGCTGCATGAGCGCGGCTGGGAGGTGGGCAATGTGGACTCCACGCTTGTTCTGGAGCGCCCGAAGATCATGCCCCATGTGCCCGCCATGCGAGCCACCATGGCCCCGCTGTTGGGTGTGGGCGAGGATGCCGTGAGCATCAAGGCCACCACCAACGAGAAGATGGGCTTTGTGGGTCGTGAAGAGGGCGTTTGTGCCTACGCGGTCGCTCTGGTGCAGCGTCGCGCCTGATCAATCATCACCGTTGTCCGGTGCCAGCTCGGTGAACGAGCCGTGGCCCTGTTCATCCTCGAAGTAGAACACACGCAACTGCGCCGTGTCCTTCAGCAGATCGATCTTGCCGATCTCCACCCGGCTCACCTTCACGCCCAGTCGCTCGTGCAGGTCGGCATAGAGTTGAACGCGGTTGGCCGGTTTGATCAGTTCGATGCGCTCGTAGATGATCTGCTTCATGGCCTCGTGTCGTGTCAGCCACAGGTGCTCCAGCGCATAGGTCATCACCAGGATCATTCCGTCGGTGAACACCAGTTCGGCCACGCTCACCTTCTTGCTCGCCAACGAATTGATCACCGCAATGGTGATCACCGCGAACAAGTAGGTCATGTCCTTGATGCTGATCTGCTCGGTGCGGTAGCGCAGCACGCCGAAAATGGCGAACAGGCCGAACGCGAAGCCGATGCTGAGCTTCACGCTGTTGAGCAGCACGCACAGGAAGAAGATGAGCACATTGAACAGGAAGTAGGTGAAGAGGTAGTCCTTCTTCCGGTGGATGGGGTAGTAGATGACCCGGATGAGGATGAAGAGCACCAGGGTGTTCAATCCGAACTTGAACAACAGCTCCCACATATCGTTGTGGAACACGGGCATTCCGAAGATCTTCATCACGATTCGTTCAGTCTTGGGGTTCAGGCCGCATTGCGCAGCCGTTGCAATTTGAGGAGGATCTCCTTGAAGGCGTTGTGTTTCACGGGCCGCTCCAGCAGGAGCATGCCCACGCAATACTTGCTCATGCCTGCCGGACGGATGCCACGCTCGCGCATCAACCTCACGAAAGGCGAGCTGCGGTCGGCGCGTTCCTGCTTCAGTTCCGCCACAACGATATCGCCCAATGGGCGCATGGCCTGCGGATCGGTGAAGCGGAGGCCGATGTCCATGGTGAGCCGCTCGGGCGTGTGGCGGTTCACGAAGGTGTAGCGCGTAAAGTGGTTCCAGAGCGAAGGCAACAGTTCTTCCTGCTTGCCCGTGGCCTTGTGTACGAAGGCCAGTTGCTCGGCGGAGAGCTGCTCGGGAATGGCATCCACGCGGATGCGTGCCTTATCGGTGCGTCCACCGCCGGTCTTTCGCTTCACCTCCAGGAACACCAGGTCGCTGCCGATGTACTCGCGGAACCGCACTTTGCTACGGAAGGTGCGGCGGTTGTGGTGGTCGCGAAAGTGCTGCAGGTCGGGGGTGTCGAAGTAAAGACTGCGGTAAGCGCTGCCTGACGACCCGTTCACATGCAACAGCCGGTAATCACGTGCCATGGCCTCCAACAGACCCGGCAATGTGCCAGTGGCGAACACATACTTGGTATCCACCCGGTTCTGCAGCTTCACACTGTCCATCTCCGTGAGGGAGATGGGCTCGAAGCGCTGGAGAATGGCGTTGAGGTCGGTCACGGGTGGGAGCAAGGCTGCCAAAACTAACGTTCGCGAGGAGTTGGGACGTTGAAGCGTGTTCCAGGTTCAATGAGTCAGGGCGTAAATTCGACGCCCTTTGCCCAAACGCCCATGAAGCACGGTACCGTGACGATCAACTACACCGAGCATGCCAGCGCCGATGCACTGTCTGCCGCCGACCAGCACTTGGTGGAAGAAGCGCACGCCGCTGCACTGCGGGCCTATGCGCCGTATTCGCGGTTCAAGGTGGGGGCCGCGTTGCGCATGGCCGATGGCCGACAGGTCACGGGCAACAACCAGGAGAACGCCTCCTTTCCGGCGGGTATCTGTGCCGAACGCACCGCCCTGCACGCTGCCATGTCCGCCAATGCCGATGGCAGGGTGGAGGTGATGGCGATCATCGTACCCTCGGCCAAAGGCGAACGCCCCGTGGCGCCCTGTGGCATCTGCCGGCAGGCCCTGTTGGAGCAGGAGTTCAGGCAGGGTGGCCCCATGCGCCTGTTGATGGCCGTGCCGGGCGGTCCCGTAGTGGAACTGGCCAGTGCGAAGGATCTCCTGCCCTTCTCGTTCGACGCCACCTTCCTGAACCCTTGAGAGGGCGCAAGGCTGGCGGGCTGCGGTCTATATTTGCCCCCTCACGAACGCGTGCTGCATGACCACCAAGACCGCTTCCCCCAAGAAGCCTAAGAAGAGCGCCGACGGACCTGCCCCAGGCAGTTTCGATAAGGCCACCTACCTGCATTGGTTCAAGGAGATGATGCTGATGCGTCGCTTCGAGGAAAAGTGTGGTCAGCTATATACCATGCAGAAGTTCGGCGGCTTCTGCCACCTCTACATCGGGCAGGAGGCCATCCTGGCGGGCATGAGCACCTCCATTCGCAAGACCGACCGCATAATCACCGGCTACCGCGACCATGCGCATCCGCTCATGCTCGGTGTACCCGCCAAGAACGTGATGGCCGAGCTCTACGGCAAGCTCACCGGCACCAGCAAGGGCAAGGGCGGCAGCATGCACTACTTCGATAAGGAGCGCAACCTCTTTGGCGGACATGGCATTGTGGGCGGGCAGATCGGCCTTGGAGCCGGTATCGCCTTCGCCGACAAGTACCGCGGCGAAGACCATGTGACCCTGTGCATGATGGGCGACGGTGCCGTACGCCAGGGCCTGCTGCACGAGACCTTCAACATGGCCATGACGTGGAAGCTCCCGGTGATCTTCATCGTGGAGAACAACAACTACGCGATGGGCACCAGCGTGGAGCGCACCAGCAACGTGCACGACCTCAGCCGCCTCGGCGAGAGCTACGACATGCCCGGACTGGGCGTGAACGGCATGCGCTGCGAGGATGTGCATGACGCCATTGCCATGGCCTGCGAACACGTGCGCGCCGGCAACGGTCCGTACCTGCTAGACATCAAGACCTACCGCTACAAGGGGCACAGCATGAGCGACCCCCAGAAGTACCGCACCAAGGAAGAGGTGGAGGAATACAAGAAGCAGGATCCCATCGAGACGGTGCGCGAGACGATCCTGAAGAACAAGTGGGCCAAGGAAGCCGAGCTTGAGGCGATCGATGAGGCCATCAAGCGGGAAGTGGAGGAGGCCGTGAAGTTCGCCGAGGACAGCCCGATGGCCACCGAGGAGGAGCTCTACAACGACGTGTATTTCGAGAAGGACTACCCATTCGAGAAGGACTGACCAACACCTGCGCCGGGCTACGGCGCTTTAGATATGGCCGAGATCGTACGCATGCCCAAGTTGAGCGACACCATGACCGAAGGGGTGGTG
>CAZQFG010000273.1:0-3708 GCA_964592515.1 uncultured Chryseobacterium sp.
ATCGCCCAATGGTCATCGACCTACTTGGTCCGGTACATCATCACCTTGGGGTTGTCGAACCGCACGAAGTGATCACCAGTGGGGTCGAACCGCGGGCGGTAACAACCTTCCAGTTTGCCGGTAATGGCACCCGTGGCCGGGTCGAAGCGAATGAAGGCATTGCGGTCATCGACTTCCTTCCCGGTCCACACGATGAACGCATCGCCGCGCATCTCCGTGAGCAGGCACTTGCCGGTGTTCGTGGCATAGATCTGCTTCAGCTCGGCATCCACCTGGGCGATCCCCTTCTCGCCTTCGATCATGACCGCATCGCCCATCGGATAGATCCAGCGTGCCTTGCCGATGACCTTGCTATTGTAATCGCCCTGCTTCACCACCTTACCAGTGGCGGCATCGAACACGTACACGTTCTTCTCACCACAGGCCATTACCCGGCCGTTCCCGCTGATGATGTTGCACTCCGCCTTCTTGAAGTTGTCCGGCAGGTCCATGGCCTCGGTGCTCCAAACAGCCTTTCCGGTAGCAGCATCATAGGCGCGCAGGCTGGTGCTGCCCTCATAGGTGTACTCGACCTTGTAGGTGCCATCGCCCACACCACCGTTCGCGCTGGGGATGAACACCTCATTGCGCACCAGTCCGCCGAACCGGGCGATGAGGTTGCCCCCATCGAGCACCAGCTCCGGAACGATGTCATCACCCTTCAGCTTGTCGGCCTGCCAGATCACGGCGCCGGTGTTCAGGTCAAGCTTCTTGATGGTCCGCTCACCCTTGCTGAAGTCGCAAACAAAGACCCCGTCGGCTGCAGGCAACGGCATGGCCGCGCGACCGATGACCTGTTTGGCCTTGAGGCCCACGCTGGTCTCGGTGTTGTCGAAGGTCGTCTTCCACAGCAGCTTGCCGGATGCAAGGTCGATACAGGTGATGCCTTCGTACACCACGAACACCTTGCCATGGCCGGTGCTCACATCGAGGATCACCTCGCCATCATCGGCCGGTAGCATATCGTACACCATGTGCGCCACCACTTTTCCAGTGAATTCGGTCTTCCAGGTATGTGACCCGCTGGCGGAGACGATGATGTTCAGGTCCGTTCCGCCCATGGCGCTCTTGACCTTCTTATCATCATAAGCGAGCCGGATGGTGGTTCCCGTTGCCTGGTCCGTGCAGCTGGTCTTGTTGATCCTGCGGCCCACCATGGCCTTGGGCTTCTGTCCGGGCAGCTCCTTGGTACGGGCCTCCAATGCCTCCTTGGCCACCACGGCACCCGTCCGATAATCCAGGTGAACAGCTTCGCGGGGACCGTTCTTCTCCTTCTTGATGATCACCTCGATGGTCTGGCTATCGTGGTAGGCGGACCAATCCTCGCACTGCTTCACCCCGAGCTTTTCCTTGAAGTTGTATGTCCAAAGGGACTTGCCGGTGGTGCCATCCAGCATTTCGATCTCTGTCATGTCACCGGCCACCACATAGGCCAGATCAGGCGAGACAGCGTTCCACTGGGGATCCACCGAGAACTTGGCCTCCCAGACCTTGGGGAATTCCTTTTGGGCAGAAAGCAGCATGGGAATGATCAAGGCGAGGAACAGGATGGGGCGCATGGCTCGATGTATTTGGACAGGGTAAAAGTGCCCTGTACCCCTTTGGGGGGCAATACCACTTTTGTGCGAGCCTGCTCGGTTGTCCGCGATCAGCGCGGGTAGAGCTTGTTCAGCGCATCGGTACGCGAGCTCACGTGCAGCTTCTCATACAGGTTGCGCACATGTGTCCGCACGGTATCCATGCTCACATCGAGGCGGTCCGCTATCTCCTTGTAGCGGTAGCCTTGTGCCAATTGATCGAGCACCTGACGCTCACGATCGGTGAGCCGCTCTATCTCCGGTGAAGGTGTGCGCTGAACGGCCAAGGCCTTGATCACACGGCGAGCGATACCGGGGCTCATGGGCGAACCACCGGCGTGCATGTCACACACGGCTTCCACCACCTGCTCCGGCGAAGCACCCTTCACCAAATACCCGGTCGCCCCGGCACATATGGCCTGGTACAAATGGTCATCATCATCCTGTACCGTGCTGACCAGGAACTGGATGTTCGGATGCGAAGCCTTCACCTTGCGCATGGCCATCACGCCATCGATACCGGGCAGGCCGATATCCATGATGACGATCTCCGGCCGGTCGAAGACCACTCGTTCCATGAACCCTTCGGCATCGGCATGGTGCCCCGCCAGGTCCAGACGGTCATCGTCCTGGACCGCTTCACAAAGCGCTTCGCGCAGAACGGCGTCATCCTCCACGACCGATACCCGGATCCCCATGCTTCAAAGATCGAGGGCGGTAACGGGTCCCACAAGGCCGATCCGCACCCCCCTGCCCGAAGGGGCATCCACGATCAACTGGCAGCCCAGTTCCGAAGCCCTCCGCTCCATATTGCCCAACCCGTGCCCCGTACGCTTCGGGCCGGACTCCCCAAGTCCACGGCCATTATCTGAAAGCTCGAGCCGGAACCGGTCCCCTTCCAAGGCAAAGACCACGTCAACGCGGTCGGCCCCACTGTACTTGTATGCATTATGCGCCGCCTCTTTGGCGATCAGGTACAGATCACGTTTGGCCAGGCTGCCCATGGCACGCTCGGGCAACGGACCAGGAAAGTCGAACCGGCACACGACATGGCTATCGGCGAAGAGGTCCTGCACATGGTCTCGTATCCGCAGCAACAGATCGGCCAGCTCCCCGCCACGTGGATCGTTCACCCACACCACGTCGCGCAGGTCATCCATCAACTCCTGCGAAAGGGCCCGGACCTTCTGCACCTGATCGATGGCCGGTTCGCCGGTCCGTGCGTGCTTCTCGGCGGAACGGGCAAGGACCGAGATCCGCGCCAGACCGCTGCCCACGTCATCATGCAGGTCCTGGGCAACACGGGCACGAATGCGCAGTTCCTTCAGTTGCTGCTCGGCCTTTTCCATGCGGCGTTGAACACGATCTCGATAGAACAGGAACGCAAGTCCACCCAACACCAACACCACCTGGGAACCCATGAGCACGAACGCCCACCGCGAGGCCCAGAACGGCAACGGTACATTGATCACCAGGATCTCCTCCGGATCGGATGCCACCCCATCCGCGTTCACCCCCGCCACCTCCACGACCCACTCGCCGTCCGGTATGTTAGTCAGCTCCAACGGCCCATCGGCAGGTCGCTCCGTCCAGTCGCGGTATCCCTGAATGCGATACCGGTATCGGTTCTGCTCCGGACCGCTCATCTCCAGTACGGCAAGGTCTATCCGGACCGCGTTCTGCCCATAGGGAAGCTCGATGCGCAGAGGGGCAGTGCTCATTGAAAGGTCTACCAGTGAATCCTGAACGGCCAATGCGACAATGGCCACATGAGGCACATCGGCATCGACCCCGAACTCATCTGGAATGAAATGATTGAATCCATTGACACCACCGAAATAGAGCCTGCCGCTCGTGGAACGGAACAATGCGTTCGAGTTGAACTCCTTGCTCTGCAAGCCCTGGTCAATGGTGTAGTTGATATGCTCACCACGTTCCGGATCGAAGTGGCACAACCCATCATTGGTGGATATCCACCAAGCGCCCTGACCGTCCGGAAGCATGCCATAGAGATACTGGTCGGGCAGTCCGTCATGTATGGTCCAGTGACCACGTACCTGAAGATCCGTGCCGTCAAGCAGATACAATCCAT
>CAZQFG010000274.1:0-3704 GCA_964592515.1 uncultured Chryseobacterium sp.
GTGGAAGCAGAGACCCTGAGCTGCGGTAGTGGCGTGGTCGCTGCAGCCCTGAGCGCCATGGAGCGACGGGTCGCTGGTTCACCGGTATCGGTCACCACAAGAGGAGGGAGGCTGACAGTGAGGGCAGTGCGTGGGAATGATGGAAGCTTCGAGCACGTTCGACTTATAGGGCCGGTGAAGGAGGTGTTCAAAGGAACGATCACGGAGTAAGCATGGCACGGCAAAAGCGGACCTTGAGCGTGGCCACAGTGCTCGTACTGGCCTTGGTGGCCATGCTAGCCTGGTGGCTTTGGCGCTGGGTCTCCGGACCAGCAACGGCCTTCAGCGAACCGAGCAAAGTGCTCTACATCCGCACAGGTGCTGGTCTTGATGAAGTGATCGATAGCCTCGAGGCTATCGGGGCAATTGAACATGCTGCTGGTTTCCGGTGGTTGAGCGAGCGGAAGAATTACACCGCCCGTGTGCGACCAGGCCGCTATCGCATAGAGAAAGGGATGAGCCTTAACGCGTTGGTCAACAGGTTGCGGTCCGGAGAACAGGAGCCGGTCCGTGTCACCTTCGCGAATATCGCCTACGTACATGAACTTGCAGGGAAACTGGGTCGGGTGCTCGAACCCGATTCATTGGATTTCCTGCAGGCGTTCATGGACCCCGATCTCCAGCGTGAGGTGGGGCTCAACACGGAGACGATCATTTCGCTCTTCATTCCCGATACATACGAGTTCTGGTGGACCACGACGCCTGAGCAGTTCGTCAAGCGCATGCGACGCGAACGGGATGCCTTTTGGAACATGGAGCGCGTTCGGAAAGCGAATGAGCACGGACTGACCCCGACCGAGGTGGCCACGCTAGCCTCCATAGTACAGTCCGAGACCGTGCAAATGGGCGATGCCCCGCGCATTGCCGGGGTCTACCTCAACCGGTTGCGGATCGGGATGCCGTTGCAGGCCGACCCCACCTTGAAGTTCGCGCTAGGCTTGAGGGATATCCAGCGTGTGCTGAATGCGGACAAAGAGGTGGATTCTGACTACAATACCTATAAACACACAGGTCTTCCTCCGGGCCCCATCACCATGCCCGAGCCCCGGTTCATCGATGCCGTACTGGATGCTCCCCGGCACGAGTTCCTCTATTTCTGCGCACGTGCTGACCTGAGCGGATACTCGGATTTCTCGAAGACCTACGAGCAGCACTTGGTTCATGCCAAGCGTTACCAGAAAGCGCTGAATGAAAGAGGTATCCGCCGTTAATGACGGAACTCCTTCGGAACACCAACGTAGAAGGCCACTATTTTCGCCGCCCGTTCAAATTCAACCAGAGACCCCGATGACGAAGATCAAGTTCGGAACCGATGGCTGGCGTGCCATCATCGCCCAGGAGTTCACTGTGGACAACGTAGCCCGTGTGAGCGTTGCCGTTGCTGCCTGGGTGAAGCGCAATTTTCCGAACGAACCCTCCATCGTGCTCGGCCACGATTGCCGTTTCGCCGGTGAACTGTTCGCAGAGACCGCTGCGAAAGTGTTCATTGGAGAGGGCATCCGGGTACACCTGGCCAAAGGCTTCGTGAGCACCCCCATGGTGTCCTTGGGGGCGAACAGGCTTCAGGCGGGCATGGGAGTGATCCTGACCGCCAGCCACAACCCGCCCAGCTATAACGGGTATAAGCTGAAAGGTATTCATGGTGGGCCGTTGATCCCTGAGCATGTACAGGAAGTTGAGGATATGATCCCTGAAGTGCACGGGGTGGACCTGAGCGCCATTGATCTTGCCGCTGCTGAAACGAACGGTATGCTTCGCTTCGTGGACCTGGAATCCATGTATGTGGAACATGTGGAGAACAGCTTCGACATGAAGGTGATCCGCGAGTGCGGCATGCGATGGGGGTACGATGCCATGTATGGTGCCGGCCAGAACGTGGTGCGCCGCATCCTTCCCAGCGCAAGCATGTTGCATTGCGATCACGATCCTTCCTTCCACGGACAGGCACCTGAGCCCATCCACAAGAACCTCTTGGAGTTCAGCGAGCTGATCAAGAAGGGTGGCATTGATTGTGGTTTGGCCACGGATGGTGATGCCGATCGTATCGGCCTATACAACGGCAAGGGCGAGTTCATCGACTCGCACCATATCATCCTGTTGCTTATCCACTACCTCGTGAAGTACAAGAAGTTCACGGGCAAAGTGGTCGTAGCGTTCAGCGCCACGCCGAAGGTGAAGAAGATGTGCGAGCATTACGGGCTCGACTACCAAGTGACCAAGATCGGCTTCAAGTGGATCTGCGGGATCATGATAACCGAAGATGTGCTGTTGGGTGGTGAAGAGAGCGGAGGTATAGCCATCAAAGGCCACATTCCAGAACGGGACGGCATTTGGATGGGCCTCACCATTTGGGAGTTCATGGCCAAGAGCGGAAAGACCTTGGACGAGCTGATCCAGGAAGTGTACGCTATTGTCGGTCCTTTCGCCTATGACCGCAACGATCTGCATATCAGCGAGGCGCTGAAGCAGGATGTGCTTCGGAACTGCAATGAAGGCCGATACACGGTGTTCGGAGATCTGGTCGTACGCAAGGTGGAGACCATTGATGGATACAAGTTCCATTTCGACAACGACCAGTGGCTGATGATCAGGGCCAGTGGCACCGAGCCGGTATTGCGTTGTTACGCCGAGTCGGACACGCTGGCGAACGCGAAGAAGATCCTGGAGGCCTGTCGCAAGCAGATCGGCGCCTGAGCGGCCTATTTGATGAACCGGGCAGAACCGAGGGTAAGGCCCTCACTGTCCAAGAGCATCAATGTGTAAGTGCCTGTGGATAGATGTTCGATCTGCCGACCGCTTAACTGACCGGTAGCTGCATTCGCCTCGATCACCGTACGACCGTTCGAGTCGATGATACGCGCCAGTATGGCGCCTTCGATATCGTTGGGCCATGAGATGGCGTCCACCACGGGATTGGGCCAGATCATGAGTCCCTTGGGGCTGCGTTCGATAGCGACCGTGGGGGAAGTTCCCTGACCTCCATCCTGATCGATCATCCGTAGCCGGTAATAGATGGTCCCCGAGCGGGTAAGCGGGTCAAGGAAATGGTATTCTATGGGGACCAATGAATTGCCGCTGGCGGAAACTCGGCCGACCTCAACAAATCGTCCGTCCCCCATGTCGCGTTCCACAGCAAAGGCAGCCGCCCCGGACTCAGTAGCTGTGGTCCAACTGAGCATATTTCCGCTCTCGATGGCGGTTCCCTCAAAGGCGAGCAGTTCCACGGGAAGTATGCCTATGTCACCGATGCCTGAAGCATAGCCATAGAACCATCTGCTGAAGCGTTGGCCGTCGATCAGTTTGTTCATCCGGTATTCAACACGAACACGCCATTTATATCGGAGGTAGCCAGGAGCCTTCACGATCAACTGCTTGATCTCTGTGCCTGCCAGAGGCAACATGGTCCATGCGGCGCTGGAGCCCGTGGATGCCATGCTGTTGGTGATCGGGCTTCCGGAGTATGGCTGGCCTTCATGCACCACCTCCCAATGCAACTTGGCCATCGTTCGCTGGATCGGACTACGAGCCCTATGTCCAATTCCAAAGTGGTTATAGTCATCAAAGTCGACCGAGTTGGTCGATATGGGCAGGACCAGATCGGCTTGATATTGTCTGCTTAATCGGTTCAGGCCGCGGTCCTGATTGCCATGATAGCTGAACACGGC
>CAZQFG010000275.1:0-3697 GCA_964592515.1 uncultured Chryseobacterium sp.
AATCCGCGGGCCTTTCTTTCTCCAGTGCGTACTCGAACTATCGCCACCAACGCATGGGATGTGCACCCAACGAAGAACGCCGCGCTTGCAGCGCGGCGTTCTTCGTTGGGGACCAGGACGATCAGAACCGATCGCTCACATCAAGCGTGCCAGCGGCCACCACTTGCGTGGTTTCCATTTGCTGCTCCACTGCGCCATGGGCAGGTGCGGCCGCATGGTCAGCGCTCTCGTTGATGTGCGGAGCAATGATCAAAGCGACGATGGACGTCAACTTGATGAGGATGTTCATCGAGGGGCCCGAGGTATCCTTGAAGGGATCGCCCACGGTATCGCCGGTAACGGCGGCCTTGTGGGGCTCGCTGCCCTTCTTGTACTCCTTGCCATCGATCATCACACCTTTCTCGAAGCTCTTCTTGGCATTGTCCCAAGCGCCACCGGCGTTGTTCTGGAACATGCCCATGAGCACACCGCTCACGGTGATGCCTGCAAGCAGTCCGCCCAATGCCTCAGGACCGGCCAGGAAGCCGACAATGATCGGCGACAGCAGCGCCAGCGCACCGGGGGCGATCATCTCACGGATGGACGCCTGCGTGCTGATGGCCACACACTTCTCGTACTCCGGCTTGCCTTTGCCCTCCATGATGCCGGGGATCTCGCGGAACTGGCGACGCACCTCTTTCACCATGTCCATGGCGGCCTTGCCCACGGCGCTGATGGCCAGGCTACTGAAGAAGAAGGGGATCATGCCACCCACGAACAGCATGGCCAGCACGTCGGCCTTGTAGATGTCAATGCCGGTAATGCCCGACATGCCCACGTAAGCAGCGAAGAGCGCAAGGGCGGTGAGTGCGGCAGAAGCGATGGCGAAGCCTTTTCCTGTAGCAGCGGTGGTGTTACCCACAGCATCCAGATTGTCAGTACGCTCACGTACCTCCTTGGGCAGGCCGCTCATCTCGGCGATGCCACCGGCGTTGTCCGCGATGGGACCGAAGGCATCAATAGCCAGTTGCATGGCCGTGGTGGCCATCATGCCAGCGGCCGCGATGGCCACACCGTACATGCCGGCCAGGGTGAACGAACCCCAGATACCCGCTGCGAGGATGATGATGGGGAGCACCGTGCTCTCCATGCCCATGGCCAGACCACCGATCACGTTGGTGCCATGGCCGGTGCCGCTCTTCTGCACGATGCTGTCCACCGGGCGACGGCCCATGCTGGTGTAGTACTCGGTCACCAGGCTCATCAACGTACCCACCACGAGACCGAGCAGAATGGCCCAGTACACGTTCATGCTGGTCACATCAACTGATTCGCCATTGCGGACGAACTGCATGGTCTCGGGCAGCATCCACTGCACCAGGAAGTAGCTGGAAATGGCGACGAGGACCATGGATCCCATGTTGCCCTTGTTCAAGGCGGCCATCACGCTGTCGGTGTCCTTGTTGATCTTCACGAAGAAGGTTCCCACAATGCTGAAGAGCACTCCCAGACCGGCGATCACCATAGGGAGCAGGATCGGGGCCATGCCGCCGAAGTTGTCGGGGCTTACCACTTCACGACCCAACACCATGGTAGCGAGCATGGTGGCCACATAGCTACCGAACAGGTCGGCGCCCATACCGGCCACATCGCCCACATTGTCGCCCACGTTGTCGGCGATGGTGGCGGGGTTGCGGGCATCATCCTCGGGGATACCGGCCTCCACCTTACCTACGAGGTCGGCGCCAACATCGGCCGCCTTGGTGTATATGCCACCGCCCACACGGGCAAAGAGCGCGATGGATTCGGCACCGAGCGAGAAGCCAGCGAGCACTTCGAGGCACTTCATCATCTCTTCGCCATTGGCACCAGCGTCACCCACGTACATACGCAGGAACACGATGAAAAGGGTGCTGAGACCCACCACGGCCAGACCGGCCACACCCAGGCCCATCACCGTACCACCAGTGAAACTGACCTTGAGGCCCTGGGCCAGGCTGGTGCGCGCGGCTTGCGTAGTGCGCACATTGGCCTTGGTGGCGATGCTCATGCCGATCCATCCGGCAAAAGCGCTGAAGAAGGCACCAATGAGGAAGGCGATGGCAATGACCCAATCGCTATGTGCCACGAGCGTTCCGCTCCAGGCCAGCAAAACGGCAGCGATCGCAGCGAACACGCCGAGCACTTTCCACTCTGCCTTCAGGAAGGCACTGGCACCGCGGGCGATGTAGCCAGCGAGCTCCTGCATGTTGGCATCACCAGCATCCTGTTTGTTCACCCACATGGCCTTGGCCACCATCACCACCAGGCCCACAAGGCCCATCAGGGGGATGTAGTACATCAGTTCACTTCCCATCTCAGTTCGGTTGATCGTTCGTTAACGTCCTGTTATTCAGCGTAAAAGCAATGCCCATTGCATTGCAGGGGCGCAAAAATAGGCGAATACCCGAAAGTGATGCGATCCAAAGGGAACTGGCTCACGGCCTCACCTCCAGCACATGCTCCACGCCCAGGTCTCCGCGGCCCACCACCAGGTCCACGCTGTCACGGCCCGCGATGGCCTCTAGCTCCCTGCCTCGCACCTTGATCCGGAAGTCCTCGGACCGCTGGCCTGGCCTATACAAGTGGACGTAGTTGGAGCCGGACTTGATGTTGGTGCCGGAGTACTTCACCGCATATCGCTGCACCCGCGCGGTGGCCTCCGCACTCTTTCGGTCGACCCAGGCGGAACCCAGGACCACGAGCACCACGATGCTGAAGAAGAGACCGAGCACCGCACCAGCCCGTGCCTCGCTGTTGCGCTGGTAATAGCCAGGCACCAGACGCTTGATCATCCACGACACGAAGGCCGCGACCGCCACACCAGCAGTGCCCATCCCGACCAGGAAGGGCGTCTTGTGCACGATGTTCTCCGCAAAGCCCGACAGCAGGATAATGGCCACCATGGCGATGACCAATACCACGTAGGAAGTGATGTGGACCTGACGCTCCGTGCGGTCGTGTTGCTCCAAAGGAGTGGCATCCTCCGGCCCGCGGCGGTAGCGATGTTGGGCCATGGCCAGCACCGAAAGTGCACTGAGGTTCACCAGTACCAGCCAACCGCCCACCAGCAGAAAGGGGATCGCCCACCATTTGGAGGGCAGTGGCAACAGGTCGATCAGTGCAAGAACCCCCAAGCCGGCCAACACCTTCAGACCGAAGGACCAATAGAGCTTGCGGAAGCCGCGCTCCACCTCGGCTGGATCACTGTTGGACATGTGATGGTGAAGTTACGCGGCAGTATGGGCGGCACTCGACGCGCAAGCCCCGTGCACATGCGCTTGCCCATCTCCGCTTCCCCTTACTTCACCAAGTACATCGCCTCCTTCACCGTGCGCACAACGCGCTCCACGCTGGGCAGGCTGGCGTCGATGAGCGTCGGCGTGAAGGGCAGCGGCGTATCGGCCTGGCACACCCGCAGCACAGGGGCGTCCAAGTGGTCGAAGGCATCCTTCTGCACCCGGTAGGCGATCTCGCTGGCCACGCTGCCGAAGGGCCAGTTCTCATCCACCACCACCAAGCGGTTGGTCTTGCGCACGCTCTTCAGGATGGTGGCGTGGTCCAGCGGACGGATGGTGCGCAGGTCGATCACCTCGGCGTTGATACCCTCCTTGGCGAGCTCCTCGGCCGCGCCCAGGGCCACCTTCATCATCTTGTTGAAGGAGACAATAGTGACATC
>CAZQFG010000276.1:0-3688 GCA_964592515.1 uncultured Chryseobacterium sp.
GTTTCCGCGGCCTTGGTGTCGCACTTGTTACTCCCTTCCGTTCCAATGGCCAGATCGATTACGCCGGCCTCGAAAAGCTCATCGACCACCAGATCGCGGGTGGTGTGGATTACGTGGTGTCCATGGGTACCACCGGCGAAAGCGTAACCCTTACCAAGGCCGAGAAGCACGAGCTGCTGGCCCAGACCATCGGCTTCGTGCGGAACCGTGTGCCCGTGGTGCTCGGTTGTGGCGGTAACAATACCGCAGAGGTCATCGAGACGTTGAACAGCTTCGAGATGGACGGTGTGGATGCCATCCTCAGCGTGAGCCCCTACTACAACAAGCCTACACAGGAGGGCATCTACCAGCACTACAAGGCCTTGGCCCAAGTGGCGCTTCGGCCCATCATCCTATACAACGTGCCCGGCCGCACCGGCAGCAACATGACGGCCGATATCACACTTCGGCTCGCCAAGGACTTCAAGAACATCATCGCCATCAAGGAGGCCAGCGCCAACCTGGACCAAATGGGGCGCATCCTCAAGCACAAGCCCAAGGATTTCATGCTCATCAGCGGCGATGATGCGCTCACGCTGCCCATCATTGCAATGGGTGGCGTCGGCGTGATCAGTGTGGTGGGCAATGCCTTGCCGAACGAGTTCAGCGCTCTGGTGAATGCCGCGTTGAAAGGGGATCTGGAAACCGCGCGTCGCGAACACCTTCGCCTCATCGAAGTGATCGATCTGCTCTTCGCAGAAGGCAATCCCGGCGGTATCAAGAACGTGCTGAAGGTGCTCGGCGTCTGCGGGGATCACATGCGTCTGCCCTTGGTGAACATCAGCGAAGGCACGGCCAAGAAGCTCTACCAAGCGTTGGCGGATGCGGAGGTGGTGAAGTTGTGATGTCGTTCATCCGGCCAATGGACCTTCATCGCTCATTGCCTATTCAAAGGTCCCGGTCACCTCGCTGATGGATTTCCTCGCCCTCGACTTCGAGACCGCTACGGCCCAGCCCGACAGCCCTTGTGAACTGGGTATTGCCATCGTGCGGGGTGGCGTGGTGCGCGAGGTGCGCAACTGGCTCATCAAGCCGCCACAGTGGCCGTTCTTCAGTCCGTACAACATCGCCGTGCATGGCATCACACCGCAGGATGTGGCCCAGGCGCCGCGCTGGCGGGATATTTGGGCCGAGGTGGCCGATCTGTTGCACGAGAACATGGTGGTGGCGCACAATGCGGCATTCGATATGTCCGTGCTGCGAAGCACGCTGGCAAGCCAGGGCCTGGTGCATCCCACCTTCCAGTACTTCTGCAGCGTGAGCATGGCCCGCAAAGTGTGGCCTGGCCGCACTTCCTACGGCCTCGGACCGATGTGTGCCTTTCACGGCATCCCGCTCAAGCACCACCGCGCAGGCAACGATGCCGAGGCCACTGCTGAACTGGTGTTGCGCGCCACGGATGCCCGCCCTTCGTTCGATATCATCCAGTTCCTGCTGGAGGCGAAGGTGAAGGTGGGCGCCTTTTATCCCGGTGGTCACCGTACGCCAAGTGGCAAGGTGGTGGCCACGTTCTAGGGCCGCGTGGCCGCGGTCAATGGCCGTCCTCAATCCACCTTCACATACATCTTGCGGATGCGCATCAGCGGGCCGGGGCAATGGGTGCCGTGGCAGTTGGCGCAGCTCTGCACCAATGCGTTGTAGGCCTGCTTTCGGTCCTTTTTGGCCGCCTTGTACAGCGCATCCACTTTGGACCGGTAGTCCTTACCGAAGGTGGGGAAGGTGATGGGATCGATGTGCATGCCGTCCGTGGGCGTGGCCGTGAACAGCTTCTCGATCTCCTTGGGGTAGGGCGGCAGTTTCTTGTCGCCCCGGTTCACTGCGGCCTTCACGCTATCGGCATGGGCGGCCATGGTGCGCATCAGCAGGGCCAGCTCACTGGCAGGGGCCACTTCCTGCACCACGGTCGCCGCTTCCACCGGGCTGTCCGTCTTTCCGGCAGAGCAACCGGCCATGGCAACAACAATGATCAGAACGGTGGTGAGGGCCTTGTACAGCATGGTGAGGCAAAGTAACGGATAGCCTTCGGCCTGTCACAATGGCCGTGCCGCTCCAGAGGCCCGATCTTTGAAAGGCCGCCACCATGCAAGAGGTCCACCCACCGGTCCAGCAGGAGCGCCGCCCGTCGCGCATGCTGATCACCGCGATACCACCCGCGTTGATCGTTCTGCTGATCGCGGCTGTGCACGTGCTCAATGCCACGTTCGATCTGGGTCTTGTACGCTTCGGATTGCTGCCGCGGTCGGGCCAGGGCCTGGTGGGCATTCTCACCGCCCCCCTGTTGCACGGAGACCTGGAGCACATCCTCAACAATGCGCTCTCCGGATTCCTGCTCGGCTGGGCCTTGTTCTATTTCTACCCGCGTATCGCCGGGCGTGTGGTGGCCATGGGGTGGTTGCTCACCGGCGTGCTGGTGTGGCTGGTCGCCAGGCCCGATCGGCACATTGGCGCGAGCGGTGTGGTCTATACCATGGCGGCCTTCCTGTTCACATCGGGCGTTATCCGTAACCAGCGCACGCTCATGGCGCTTTCTCTGTTGGTGGTGTTCATGTACGGGAGCATGATCTGGGGCATCTTCCCGATCGTGCCACGCATCAGTTGGGAGAGCCATCTCTTTGGCGGACTGGTAGGGGTTGTGCTTGCCTTTGTGCATCGGCAGGTACCGCCCGCCGTGCAGGACCCCGTTATCGTGCTCGATGATCCCGAGGACGAGGACCCCGTTCCGCTCGAGGGCACCGATCCCGGCGATGAGGTGGACGAAGCGCGCATGGCATGGGAGCGCGACCTGCAAAAGCGAACGCCCCATCGGAACGACGGGGCGGTCACAACAACGTGGGACGATCTGAACGGACCTACTGGCCTTTGAGCGCGGCCAATTCCTTGCCGCCGCCTAACAACTTCAGCAGGCCGCCTTCCATCTTGTAACCATCCACCTGCCGCAGCAGGCCGGTAATGGCGTTCTCCGTGGGCTGAACGCCCTCGCAATATTTCTTGGTGCTTCCGATATCGGAAAAGCTGAGGGCCGTTCCGTCCAGTTTGTAGCCACCCATCAACTGGTTGCACCCACCGAAGCCTTGCAGTTGGTCACCGGCCAATTGCAGCCATGGCATTTCAGTCCCTTGTGGCAGGCTCAGCGCACTGCCCGCAATGGACTGG
Source organism: uncultured Chryseobacterium sp. (assembly GCA_964592515.1). Classification (GTDB taxonomy): domain Bacteria; phylum Bacteroidota; class Bacteroidia; order Flavobacteriales_F; family PHOS-HE28; genus PHOS-HE28. The sequence continues at coordinate 3,193 of CAZQFG010000276.1, forward strand.
AACACCCACTTCTTGTCGAGCAACGAGGTCATTTCGGCAGGACCGTTCTTGCATTTGTTGGCGCTCAGCGTGATGAGGAGCGTCAGGGCCAGTGCAATGTTCTTCATGGCGTTTCGGGAGTTTCGGAACGGACCGTTGCCGATCGCGTGCCGGATCAGCTGTTCAACATCACGGGCATCACCAGCATCAGGATGTCCTCGCCCACCTCACCGGCCTCGCCGGGCAGCAGGATGCCGGCGCGGTTCGGGGCGCTCATCTCCAGCATCACGTGCTCGGTGCCCAGGTTGTTCAGCATGTCCATCAGGAAACGCGAATTGAAACCGATGGTGATCTCCTCGCCCTCGTAGGAACAGGTCAGTTTCTCGTTCGCCTCGTTCGCGAAATCGAGGTCTTCTGCGCTGATGGTGAGCTGGCTGCCGTTGATGTGCAGGCGAACCTGATGCGTGGTCTTGTTCGAGAAGATGGACACCCGGCGGATGGAGCTCAGGAAGGTGGC
>CAZQFG010000277.1:0-3660 GCA_964592515.1 uncultured Chryseobacterium sp.
AAGGTCACCAGCGACCTGATGGAGTTCGGCAGCGTGCAACGGGCCTACATCGGCGTGAGCATCCGCGACGTGGACACAAAGCTGGCCGAGGAGTTGCGGATGGTGCGGCCGCGTGGCGTATATGTGAATGGACTGACCGACGGCGGGGCCGCTCAAAAGGCCGGCATCAAGGACGGGGACGTGATCATCAAGGTGGGGAACATCGACGTGAACAATGTGCCCCAATTGCAGGAACAAGTGGGCAAGTTCAGGCCTGGGGATAAAGTACCTGTGACCGTGCTACGCGAGGGCCGCGAGAACGTGCTGGACGTGACCCTGCGCGGACGAGAAGGCACCACCGTGGCCAATACCGCGCCCAAGACCACTGGAATGGCCGCATTGGGTGCCGAATTCCGCAGTGCCAGCGCCGAAGAGCTGAAGGCCTTGAAGCTTGAGAACGGAGTGAAGGTGACCACCGTGAATGGGGGCAAATTCCGCTCAACGGGGATCAAGGAAGGATTCATCATCACCCGGATAGATCAGGAACCGGTACGCACACCCGCCGATCTGGAGCACCTATTGACCTCAAAACGAGGCGGTGTCCTGGTCGAAGGCGTTTACCCCAATGGACAGCGGGCATATTACGGCCTTGGGCTCTGAACCCTTTGACTACCAACGCATTCGCCAAACACCAAGGAAGTGGCCCTCAACTGCTCTTGTCCGGTAGCCCCATGGGGTCGTACCTTTGCGGACCGGTTTCGTTCCATTGGAGCATACCGTGGTCATTGCCTTCTTTCGATCACCTACTAAGACCCTACCACCGTGGCTTCAAGGATGCGTCAGCTTAAGATCACCAAGTCGATCACCAACAGGGAAAGCCAGTCGCTGGACAAATACCTGCAAGAGATCGGCAAGGAAGGTCTGATCACCGCCGACCAGGAAGTGGAACTGGCCCGTCGGATCAAGGAAGGCGATGGCCGGGCGTTGGAGAAATTGGTGAAAGCCAACCTGCGTTTCGTGGTCTCCGTGGCCAAGCAGTACCAGAACCAAGGCCTTAGCCTGCCCGATCTGATCAACGAGGGCAACCTCGGTCTGATCAAGGCTGCCCAGCGCTTCGATGAGACGCGCGGTTTCAAGTTCATCTCCTACGCTGTTTGGTGGATCCGCCAGAGCATCCTGCAGGCACTGGCCGAACAGAGCCGCATTGTGCGCCTGCCCTTGAACCAGGTGGGATCGCTGAACAAGATCAACAAGGCCTTCGCCAAGTTGGAGCAGGAGTTCGAGCGCCCGCCCAGCGCCGATGAACTTGCCACTCTATTGGACCTGCCTGCCGAAAAGGTGGCGGACACCATGAAAGTGAGCGGACGCCACATCAGCATGGACGCCCCCTTCGTGGAAGGTGAGAGCAACAGCCTGTTGGATGTGCTGCCGAACAACGACAGCGCACCCGCCGATCGTCTGCTGCTGAATGAATCACTGGCCAAGGAGATCGAGCGCGCCCTGAGCACCCTCACCGAGCGCGAGCGCGATGTGGTGAAGCTGTTCTTCGGGATCGGCATCAACCACGGCCTCACGCTCGAAGAGATCGGCGCCAAGTTCGATCTGACCCGTGAACGGGTTCGCCAGATCAAGGAAAAAGCGATCCGCCGATTGCGACACACCAGCCGCAGTAAACTGCTGAAGGCCTACCTCGGATAACAACACCACGTGCCCCGCTCTTTCGCGGGGCGCGCTGTTCTTACACCTACACTGAACACCATTTCAAGACCCAACATGCAGACCATCGAAGCACGGACCGGTTATGAGACCGGACTGAAGGATTATGTGGCCCGAGAACGTGCCGCTGTGGACCTGATCAACTCCGTAGGCCAGCTCATGTACGGCAAGGGCGTGGAACTCGTGATGTTCCGCAACCACCTGCTCGACATCAGCATCTCTGAAGTGATCAAGCTCTTCAACTATGCGGAGAACGTGGTGGAGAAGCCCATTGACGTGTTCACCTCAGCGGAAGTGGCCCGTGCCCTGTTGGACCTGGACCTGGCACCGAGCAAGATCGACATCGGCAAGCTGACCTGGGAATACACCCAGAGCGGCAAAAAGGACCTACAAGGATTCCTGACCAGTCACCTGAGCGGCTTCATCGGCCAGGACAAATTGAACATCGCTCCGCAGGACGTAGTGCTGTACGGCTTTGGCCGCATCGGTCGCATTGCCGCCCGTGAGTTGGTAAAACAGGCCGGAAAGGGCCAACAGCTCCGGCTACGCGCCATTGTTACCCGTACCCTTACCGATGCCGAGATCGTGAAACGCGCGGCCCTGCTGCGTAACGATAGCGTTCACGGCACCTTCAAGGGCACGGTGATCGAGGACGTGCCCAATAAGGCCATTTGGGTGAACGGCCAGCTTATCCAGCTGATCGCCGCTGCCAACCCCGAGGATGTGGACTACACCGCCTACGGCATCAACAATGCCCTGGTGATCGACAATACCGGCGCATTCACCAAGCGCGCCGACCTGGAGCGCCACTTGAAGGCCAAAGGCGTGGCCAAAGTGCTGCTCACCGCACCCGGCAAGGAGATCCCGAACGTGGTATACGGCATCAACCACAAGGACCTCGATATCGAGAACGAAAAGGTGTTCAGCGCCGCAAGCTGCACCACCAACGCCATCTGCCCCATCCTGAAAGTGGTGGAGGATGAGCTTGGCATCGAGAAAGGCCATATCGAGACCGTGCATGCCTACACGAACGACCAGAACCTACTGGACAACTACCACAAGGGTCCGCGCCGTGGCCGCAGTGCCGCCATCAACATGGTGATCACCAGCACCGGTGCCGGTACCGCCGTGGCCAAGGCCATCCCCAGCCTGAAGGACAAACTGACCGCCAACGCTGTGCGCGTACCCACGCCGAACGGTTCGCTGGCCATCATGAACCTGACGCTGAAGAAGCCCATTGCTGACCTGGCCGCCATGAACGCGCTGATCCGCAAGGCCGCGCTGAACGGCGAACTGGTGAACCAGATCCACTACCAAATGGATCCCGAACTGGTGAGCAGCGACATCATCGGCGACACCTGCTGCAGCGTGTTCGACAGTAATGCGACGATCGTTGCGCCGGATGGCAAGAGCGTGGTGCTCTACACATGGTACGACAATGAGTTCGGATACACCAAGCAGGTGATCCGCCTGGCCAAGCACGTGGCCAAGGTCCGCCGTCTGATCTACTACTAAGCCCGGCCTGTCCGGTAACGGAAAGCCCCGCCTATCGGCGGGGCTTTTTCGTTCTGCTGGAGATAAGCACATGCGATCGACCTCGAACTCTGCTGCCCGACCGAATTCAAGAGATTCGTATTCCGCTTAACCTGGGCCGGATGAATGCCACTATCCCGAGCGCTATCACGCTGTTCTTTCATCACCAAGATGATCAGCTTTAATGCCGCATGTCGCTCTTTGCTCCAATTCAATGAATTGAGCGACGAATCGTTCTCATCGCGAACAAGGCAAGCGGTCCTCGAACGAAGGGACATTGAAATGCGGGCCAATTAGATCTGCTGCCCCCAGCAAGACCTCCTCAAAGCAAGCGGGGCCGTCCAATGGACGGCCCCGCTCACATTCAGATGTTCGGGATCACTTGCTGACCACCAGGCGCTCAGTGTAGCGCTGGCCGCCTGCGGTGATGTT
>CAZQFG010000278.1:0-3656 GCA_964592515.1 uncultured Chryseobacterium sp.
ACACAAAGGCTTGGGAGACCCATGGTGCTTTAACGGCCGATGGCAACACGTTCTACTTCGTCAGTGACCGAAAGGGCGGGACCGGTGGCCGGGACATTTATCGCGTGGTACGCCTTCCGAACGGCCAGTGGAGCAAAGCCCAGAATCTCGGAACCACAGTGAACACCCCGTACGATGAGGACGGTGTGTTCATGCACCCGAACGGACGTTTGATGTTCTTCTCCTCCACGGGCCACAATTCCATGGGTGGGTTCGACATCTTCACCACAGAACTACAGGACGATGGTAATTGGACCACGCCGAAGAACTACGGCTATCCGCTGAACTCCCCGGACGATGACGTCTTCTTCGTGACCACTGCCGATGGGCGTCGGGGCTATTTCAGCTCGGATAAGATCGAAGGATTGGGCGAAAAGGACATCTACTACGTAGACCTACCCTCCGAATTGGAGAGTGAAGGCCTTACCGTACTAAAGGGTTACATCATTCCAGCTGCTGGAGAGACCCTGCCACCGAGCACCATCCTTTATGTGACCGATAAAAGCACGGGCGAGGTCAAAGCGTACAAACCTCGTCAACGTGACGGTGTTTATGTTGCCATCCTCCCTCCGTGCAAGGAGTACAACCTGGACTATCGTGTGAACGATGTGACCGTTCATACGGAGGACATTTTCGTAGAGTGCGAAAGCGCGTACCAGGAGATCAACAAGGAGATCTACTTGAACCCGGTATCGTTGGTAGGACCAGCAAGTATCGTGGACCTGCCGAAAGGTGCGCCTCCCGGCAAGAAAGAGACCGGTACCGCTGTGGCTGGTGCGGCGGGTGCTGCTGGCGTAGCGGCAGGCAAGGACGGCAAGAAGCCCCTGACCGATGCGGAGATCAAAGAGAAGGCCGAGAAGCATGTAGCGCCCGACGCCAGCTATGCGGATGAATATGCCAAGTTCTACGCATACAACATGAAGGACATCGACCCGAACGAAGAGCGCTGGCAGCAGTTCGTGAACGTGGTCATTGATCTGATCAACAAGAACGGCGAGGCCCGCGTAGTGATCGAGGCCAGTGCATCCAAAGTGCCCACCAAGACATTCGGCACCAACGAGAACCTGAGCCGCCAACGCATGGAGGATGCCCGCAAACGCTTGATCGAAGCGGTTCAGGCACGAGGCACGGACGCCAGCAAGCTCAAACTGGAAGCAGTGAACAACCTGGTTCAAGGCCCCCGCTACCAAGGAGACTACCAGAACACCGACAAATACGGTAAGTTCCAGTTCGTGAAACTGAAAGTGCGGTGATCGGAAATACACTGCAATTCCAGTTGATAGCTGCGTAAAGGCGGACAGTGGTTGCCATGTAAGTACAAGACCCAACGCTCACCGACCATGGCTACCATACCGCCGGAAGAGCTTGGCCGATTCTCGTGGAAACGACCGTTGACGTCGTATACCCGGGTGCATGATGCGGTTACGCGATACCTCATGCCGTTCATTCGCAACCGCCGCTGGCTGGTGCGGAAAAGGCGATGGTCTGGTAAGGACTATTTGAACGTGGGGTGCGGTTATGGCCTTTACGAAGGCTTCGTGAACCTGGATTACATCTGGAAACCCGGTGTGCTTTGTTGGGATGTATCGCGCCTGGACAAAGAGCCGCTCCCCTTCGCGGATAACACCTTCAAAGGCATCTACACGGAACATTGCCTCGAGCATATCGATCTGGAGGCATCCTGGGCCTGCCTTCGCGACCTCCACAGAGTGCTTAAACCCGGTGGACGTGTGCGGATAATCGTGCCTGATGGCGAGATCTACATCGATGGTTATATCGCCCACAGGGCAGGGAATACCATTGAATTGCCCTACGCCAAACAGAACAAGGAAGCCACGCCAATGATCAGCATCAACCGCGTGGGACGCGATGCGCACAAGTTCCTGTACGACTACGAGACACTCGCATACATGCTGAAGGAGACCGGGTTCAGTGCGATCAAGAAAGAGCGGTTCGGTTCCGGTGCAGACCCCTTCCTGCTGCGCGATAGCAAGCACCGCGAGTGGGAATCGCTCTACGTGGAGGCCGTGAAATGATCAACCCCACTCATCCTTTGTCATGCGATTGACCCTTGAAAGGCCCCTCGCCTTCTTTGATCTGGAGACCACTGGAACGCGTATAGGGCGCGACCGCATAGTACAGATCGGCATTGTGCGCCTATTACCCGGTGGTGACCGCGAGCGATTCCAGACCCTGGTGAACCCGGGCATACCCATTCCAGCGGAAGCCACGGCCGTGCATGGAATAACGGATGCCGATGTGGCCGATGCCCCCGCCTTGGAAGATGTGGCACGGAACGTTCTTGATGAGTTGGCCGGATGTGACCTTGCCGGGTTCAACCTGCTCCGATTCGATGTGCCATTCCTGGCCGAAGAGCTTTACCGCGTAGGCTTTGACTGGGACCATGCCAGCTTGCGCGTGGTGGACGTTCAACGCATCTACCACCAAATGGAGCCCCGCAACCTGAGCGCGGCCCTGCGTTTCTACTGCGGCCGCGAACACGATGGGGCGCATGATGCCATGGCCGATGTGGAGGCCACTGCCGATGTTCTACTGGCCCAACTGGACCGCTATACCGATGCACTGCAAGGCACCGTTGATTTCCTTGGTGAACTGAGCGGCGACCGACAGCGAAGTCCAGATGCGGCCGGCAAGCTCATGTATGATGACCGCGGCAACATCTGCCTCTCCTTCGGCAAATACAAAGGCTGGACATTGGAGAACATTGGCCGCAACGACCCTGGTTACATGCAATGGTTGATGACAAAGGCCGAACTGCCGGGCAGTACGCTCGGCATCATGCGCAATGCGCTCGCGGACCTCAATTCCTGAAGAGACCATGAAGATCATCTGCATTGGCCGCAACTACGGCGAGCACGCCAAGGAACTGGGTAACGAACAGCCTGATGAACCGGTGGTCTTCCTGAAACCCACATCGGCATTGACCCCCTTGGGCGGGCCGATCGTGCTGCCCGATTTCAGCAACGAAATACACCACGAGATCGAGCTGGTCTACTCCATTCGCCGCCATAATGGACGTGCAGAAGCGGATCGCGTGACCATTGGACTGGACCTGACAGCACGCGATGTTCAACAGGCGTTGAAGTCAAAAGGATTGCCGTGGGAGAAGGCGAAGGCGTTCGATGGTTCGGCCTACGTTGGTGAGGCTTTCACCGCTTTGGACTCCTTTCCACCGGGCCACCACATCGACTTCATGCTGAAGAAGAACGGGCACGTGGTGCAGAGCGGCCACAATGGCCAGATGATCTTCGGCGTGGCCACCCTGATCGCCCATGTGGAGCGCTACATGCAGCTTGAAACGGGCGACCTGATCTTCACCGGAACACCAGCGGGAGTCGGGCCACTTCAGGCTGGCGACCGATTGGAGGGATTCCTCTTGGGCGACCTGGTGTTCGATCTGGAAGTGAAAAGGGCCGCTACGCCGCGGTGAGTACCTTTGACGTCCATTCCGCAATACTAGTCCGTTCCATAGCATGACCAAGATCGTCCAAGTCGGCAACATTGCCTGCGGAAGCGACCAGCTCTTCCTCATCTCAGGTCCCTGTGTGATCGAGACGGAGGACGTGATGTTGCGCACCGCTGAGAAGCTCAAGGAA
>CAZQFG010000279.1:0-3651 GCA_964592515.1 uncultured Chryseobacterium sp.
CTGCAGCACGAGTCGTCCCCAGCGCGGAACGCCATCCACGAACACGCCCACGTGGTACACACCGGGCGCGGCGCCGGGCAACGCAACAGGTATGCGCCGTTCCTGTTGCACACGCTGTTCCGCGATCAGGCGGCCCGACGCATCGAGCACACGCACCAGCACGTGGCCAACGGCGTGATCGAATGTGATCGTGAAGCCTTCATCGGCACGCGCCGGATTGGGCCACAGGCGCATGTCGTTCGCGAGCAAGGTTGGCACAGCAACTGTCCCGGTGATGGTGGTATCGATGTTCACCACCACCCCGAAGGAAGGTCCCCACGCATTGTTCACGTCCTTGGCTCGCAGCCATAACACGTTCACACCTGCGATCACAGGCACCGGAATGGCACCACCACGAACGGCCTCGAGCGCGGCACTGAAGTCGTTGTCCGCGGCAAGCATCGGCGTGCCGTTGCCGGGACCGGGATCGTCGTTCACGAAATACTCGGCCGAAGCGACGCGGATCTCGGGGAAGGTGACCGCGCCACCCATGATGTCCACCACCACGCTGAACGGAGCGCTCCATGCCCCCAGCTCATCCTTGGCGCGCACATGCAACGTGTGCACACCGACATCGGGTAGCGTGGTTGTTTCGAGGCCGATGGCCTCCAGTGCTGCGTTGAAGTCGCCATCGAAGGCGATCATTGGCGTGGCACTGCCCTGGCCGGGATCGGTGTCCCAGTAGTACTCGGCCTGCGTGATCTTGATCTCCGGCGCGGTGACCAGTGAGGGCTCAACGACCACCACCGTGGTGAAGGTGGGACCCCAATTGTTCTGTTGGTCCTTGACGCGGATGCCCAAGGTGTGCGCACCGATGCCGGGCAAGGTGGAGGTCTCCATGAAGATCGCCTCCAGGGCCGCATCATACGCGCCATCCACGGCGTTCATGGGACTGGCCAGCCCAGCGCCGGGATCGGTATCCCAGAAGTACTCGGCGTTGGCCACGCGCTGTGCGTTCGCGGTGCCGAGGCACAGCGCCAGCAAGGCGGTAAGCAGTGTCCGTGTGTTCATGTTCGTTGCCGTTCTGGATCAACGGTCGAAGGCCACGGCACGTACGCGCAGGGTGCTGCCTTGGCGCACATTGAAGGGATGCGCGGACATGTACACGCGGGCCGCACCCGTGTGCAGCGGATGGAAATTGGTGAGCGTGTAACTGGCCCCATAGGCCCCTGCATCACCAATGGAGAGGTCCAGGTCGTAGAACGGCGCTGCGGGGTTGCCACCATTGATGGCCCCGGGCGCATTGGCAAAGGTGCCATCGGCGTTCAGCGTGATCGGCTGGTTGATGGTGTTGTTGCCCTCGAAGGTGAATCCGGTGCTGATGGCGATGCTCATGCCGGCCACGTGGTTGAAATACACGTTGATCTGACCGAAGTTGCCGCTGTCCTTGTTGATCCCACGGCACTCGCCGCTCCACGTACGGGTCACGGCGTTGTTCATGATCTCCCAGATGGCCCCGGAACTCGTGTTCGCCAGGTTGATGCCGTAGGTGGTGAACTGCCCGGTATAAGCCGTGACGGTGTTGTTCCAGATCAGGTTCTGCACGCCGCTCGTGTTCCCGCCGTACACTTCAATGCCCATCCAGCCGTGCTGCACGTAGTTGTTGCGGATATGCACCACCTGGTGATCGGTGTTCACGAAGATGCCCTCGTAGCTCACACGGCCCTTGACCTTGTTCCCGATGATCGCGCAGGTGTCCAGCGGGAAACCGCCCACGGTGGGGGTCACGCTGATGGCCTCATCGGTGATGTTGCTGCCGTCGATGTCGTTGCCGATCACATTGCCATAGAACAGGCCCACGGTACCGTTCTGCAGGGTGCAGCCCACCACGTCCACGTCGAAGTACTGGTTGGCCAGTTGCACCCCACCGCTCACGAAGAAGCTGTCGATCACACGCACACGGGTGCCACGCACCCCACTGGTGCCCGAGGCCGCCTGCACGGAGCCGGACGTGTTCCGCATACCGTTGATGAGCACCTGCCGCCCAGTGCCTGGAACGATGCTGTAATTGCCCTGCACCACGAAGAACCCGTTGTCCGTGTAGCTCAGGAACTGCAGGCTCTTATCAATGGTGATGTTCTCGATCCATGGGATGTCGCCCGCGCGGTTCTTAATGATGATGCGGTCGCCATCAAGGGCTGCGGTCACCGCTGCATTGATGTTCGGGTAGGTGGGCGACACGCCGAACTCTTCCACGATCCGATCGACCGCGGAGGCCGAGAAGGTGAGCACAGCGAAACAGGCGGAAAGGAAATGCTTCATGGTCTTTCGGGTAGGTGGGGCGAAGCTAACCGAACCCATTAGAGCACAAAGTACCTGTAGTGATGGCCCGTTCAACGAACAGGCGATGCACCAGTCCGGAGTATCGGGATATGTGCCTACTGTACCACCAATCGTCCGGTAATGGTACGATCGTTCACCGAAAGCTCCACCACGTAGATCGCCGCCGATAGTCCATCAATGTCCAAGGGCAGGCGCAGCGTACCCGAGGGCAGGCGTGCACTGCGGACCAGGCGACCATCGGGACTGAGCACACGTACCACGGCATCCTGGTCCAGTGCGGCACCGAGCACCAGGTCGGTGGCCTGTGTGGCAGGGTTGGGTTGCAGGCTGAAACCGCTGACCAACGTACGCTCGGTGATGCGCGTGCTGAGGCAGGCCGTGGGCAGGTCGAAGGCCTCCTCCTGATCGAAACGGCTGAAAGTATCGCCCTGATCGGCACTGAAGCCCAGACCACGTCGTGCAAACGCGTTCCACAACAGGCAGGAATTGGCTGCGCCATTGTTCAGCGTATCGGCCAGCAGGATCGCATTGCGGCCGTCCACGAAACCAGGGTTGCAGGGTTGGAGCTTCAGACCGTCCATCATCAATTGAAAGGCCTTGTTGTTGCCTCCGTTGCCCGCGTACAGGTCCGTATCGTAGCCATACACGTCGATCAAGGCCCAGGTGGCATCCCACAGCATGGAGGCCCACACGAAGCCCACGCCATGCGGCTGTGAAAGCTCCGGCTCATTCGTGTCGCCGTAAGTGTAGGGGTTCACCGCCATGTCGGTGGTGTAGGGCGCCGGACGGATCCCAGGGCCATCAGTGGGTTGGTCGCGCACGAAGGTGCCCACACCGCGCGGGGTATCGGCCTCGTCGCCCGATCGAACGGTGAGCATCATACCGATGTAGTCGCTCCAGCCCTCTCCCATCTGCTCTTCGTTCCACAGGCAGTCCACGTTGGCCGCGCCGCCCGTGAGCCTGTTGCTGACACCATGACCGTATTCATGAGCAATGATGCCATTGTCGAATCCAGAGTCGCGCAGGTCCTCCATTTGCACACCGACAAGGGTCCCGTTCACCGGGCCGTCCGCCAGCGCCTGCTTGATCAGCAGCCCATCGGCTTGTGAGATCATGACCGAAGGAATGGCAATGGACTCGCCTCCAGAACCGCCCATGGCAATGGGGTCGCCCGGTGCGTTGTTCACCACGATCACGGCCACCGCACCGAGCGCCTCCAGGAGCAGCACCTTGCTCACGAAGGTGCACTGCCCACGGTCCACCACGGCGATGCGGCCCGCGATCTCCGTCTCGTTGAGCAACTGTTCGCAGCCATTGTTGAAGGGCGCC
>CAZQFG010000280.1:0-3569 GCA_964592515.1 uncultured Chryseobacterium sp.
ATCGCAACATCTTGTGACCACGGCCATGTGGGCCAGCGAACCAGTGCCTTTCGATCCGATGGAGATCGCCCTGCACTCGCTCTATGAGCAACTGGTGAGACCGGACGAACGACCGGGCTTCCGCATGGTCCATGAATATCCGTTGAGCGGCCGGCCGTTGATGATGACGCATGTGTTCGCGAATGCACAGGGCGACCGCGTCATCGCCGCCAAGGGTGCACCCGAGGCCATACTGGCATGTACCAAATTGCAAGCGAAAGCAAAAGCCCAGGTGCTCGCTCATCTTGGGGCGTTGGCTGCCCAGGGCTACCGCGTACTTGCGGTGGGTGAGACCGGACTTGATGGCACCTCCTACCCTGCCGAACAGCAACAGTTCTCTTTCCACTACTTGGGGTTGGTGGCTTTCCATGACCCCCCAAAGGCCAATATCAAGGAGGTGTTCAAGAATTTCGCTGATGCGGGTATCCGTGTGAACATCATTACGGGCGATAATGCAGCCACCACCACGGCCATTGCTCAACAGGTCGGGTTCAACGCGTCAGGCAATACCATCAGTGGTGAGGATATCCAGCACCTTGATGAGCTGGCACTGGCCGAAGCCGTGCAACATACCAATGTCTTCACCCGCATGTTCCCCGAGGCCAAGCTGCGTGTGGTGAAGGCATTGAAGGCGCAGGGCAACGTGGTGGCGATGACAGGCGACGGCGTGAACGATGGTCCGGCGTTGAAGGCCGCGCACATCGGCATCGCCATGGGCAAACGTGGTAGCGAACTGGCCAAGGAGGCAGCCGACCTGATCTTGCTGGATGATGATCTGGAACGCATGGTGGACGCCGTTGCCATGGGCCGCCGCATCTACGGGAACCTGAAGAAGGCGATCCAGTACATCATCGCCATCCATATTCCCATCATCCTCACGGTATCACTGCCGTTGCTACTGGGCTGGCTCCATCCCAACATCTTCACGCCGGTGCATGTGATCTTCCTGGAGCTGCTCATGGGCCCCACGTGCAGTATTGCCTATGAGAGCGAACCGATGGAACCCGGCAGCATGCAGCGATCACCACGCCGTATGGAGGTCACTTTCCTCAACTGGCGAGAGCTGCGCACGAGCATTGCACAAGGCCTGATGATCACTGTTGGAACATTGTCATGCTACCAATACGGTGTGATCAACGCACTTGGCGAGGACCTGACACGCACACTGGTCTTCACCGCATTGGTGGTAGCGAACATTACACTGACGCTCGTGAACCGGTCGTTCCACCACTCGTTGATCAGCACCCTGCGCTACAGGAACAGGACATTGGGCAGCATTGTGCTGGGTACGATACTCCTTCTTTCGGCACTCCTCGTCGTGCCTTCGCTACGCGACTTCTTCCACCTGGCCTTGCCCCCTTGGCACTTGCTGGTGCTATCGGCCGGCGTGGGAGCGCTGAGCGTCCTGTGGTTCGAGATCGTGAAATGGAACGATCGCCGACGTTCACCTTCGTTGCCCGCTTGAACAGGGCATCGCGCTCACATCGGACCAGCAGCGCCCTTGCGTCCCCGCCAAGCAGCGATGGCCTCCAGGAAAGGGGCACCGAACTGCGAGGCCTTGTGATCCCCCACACCGTTCACCAACCGGAACTCGTAGATGTTGGCCGGTCGCTTCTCCGCCATGTCCAGCAAGGTGGCATCGCTGAACACGATATAGGCGGGCTTCTTCAGGTCCGCAGCGATGGTGCGCCGCAATGCCTTCAACTCGGCCAGCAGGTCCTCGCTTGAAGATGAAGGGCCTGCCACCAGCACGTCCTTGCGCTGCTTGGGCCGTTCCTGACGTTCCTTGAGGGTTTCTGGCGACACCAACCGCACAGGTCGTTCACCCTGTAGCACGGCCTCGCCGGCCCGTGTGATGTGTAGGTGGTAGTGGTTCGCATATGCGATCTCCAATAAGCCCAGTTGCAGGAATTGCTGGATGAACATGATCCAAGCGAAAGCGCTCACATCGTTCCCTGCACCGAAGGTCTTGATGCGCTCCCAGCCATTCTCCTGCACAATTGGGCTTCGGGTGCCTTTCAGTACATCCACCAGCACGCTCATGGGCAATTGCTGACGACTGCGGACCACGGCGCTCAGTGCTTTCTGGGCCAGCACGGTGCCATCGAAGAACTTGGGCGGGTCCTTGCATACATCGCAGTTGCCGCAGGGCTCTACGGTCTCTTCGCTGAAGTAGCTCAGCAGGATGGTACGACGGCATACCTGTGCTTCTGCATATTCCTTCATCCGATCCAGCTTCGCGATGACGACCTCCTTGTACCGCGGGTCCTGGATCTCCTCAGCGAAGTGCATGTGCGTTTGCACATCGGCATAACTGTAGAAAAGAATGGTCTCGGCAGGTTTACCATCACGACCGGCCCGACCGATCTCCTGGTAATAGCCTTCCACCGTACCGGGCATGTTGTAGTGTACCACGAACCGTACATCGGCCTTGTCGATGCCCATGCCAAAAGCGATGGTGGCACAGATCACATGCAGCTTGCCCTGGATGAAATCGTCCTGAACGCGGCTGCGCTCCAAGGCGTCGAGCTTCGCGTGGTAATAGTCGGCGTTCACTCCGATGGCCTGAAGCTTGGCGGCCAGTTTCTCGGTACCTGCCCGGCTGTTGCAATAGATGATCCCACTACGACCAGCATGCCGGCCAACGATGCGCTCGATGGCCCGCCAACGGTCCTGGCCGGGCAATACCGCGAGTGAAAGATTCGGTCGGTCGAAGCTGCTGATGAACACCTGCGGGTCGCGAAGGCCGAGGCTGTGCGCGATATCCCCACGCACGGTGCGGTCGGCCGTTGCGGTCAGGGCGATCACCGGTACGGTCGGAAAGCGCTGCTTCAGCACATGCAGTTGCTTGTACTCCGGCCGGAACGAATGGCCCCAACTGCTGATGCAATGGGCCTCATCCACCGCAAAGAGGCTCACGTTCAGTTCGGACAGGCGGTCCAGAAAGCCCAACTGGAACAGCCGTTCGGGCGAAACGTACAGCAGCTTCAGTTCGCCATTGCGCAGCTGTTGGTGGATGAGCCGCTCCTCATTGAACTCCAGCGTGCTGTTGAGGAATGCGGCAGGAATACCGTTTCCCTGCAGCGCCTGCACCTGGTCCTTCATCAACGCGATGAGAGGCGAAATGACCACTGTGAGACCCGGGAAGGCCAGTGCGGGAAGCTGGTAACAGATGCTCTTCCCGCCGCCCGTGGGCATCAGCACCACGGCATCGCGGCCATAGAGCACATGCTCGATCACTTCCAGCTGCTGCGGACGGAACGACTTATAGCCGAAGTGGCGCTCAAGCAGCTCCAACAGTGAAGAGTGCGAATTACCGTAGGAGGCGGGCGGTTCAGAGAGGATGACGGATTCCATGGCGATCGGGAACCGGCAAGCTATCAGCCGCGGCCTGTCCGGAAGCGAACAAGCCTGTCCAAGTTGTTCACACCCACCGTTCGAGCGCATACTTTCAATACTATTTGGAAGTACGGCTATTATGATCATACCTTTGAGCCATCATCACGCTGACCATGGAACTTCAGGAAGCC
>CAZQFG010000281.1:0-3548 GCA_964592515.1 uncultured Chryseobacterium sp.
TGGTACCATGAAGGTCTTCAATACAGTACGTAAACGCCTGCTCGATGATGGTCGCCTGAAGCGATACCTCGTATATGCCGTGGGTGAGATCATCCTGGTGGTGATCGGCATATTCATCGCCTTGCAGCTGAACGCCTGGAAGGCGAACGTGAATGACCGGAGCCTGGAACAGACCTATCTCCGCAACCTCCGCGATGACCTGCTGCTCCAGCAGGAGATCATCGATGAACAGATCGCACACGAATCAAGCAAAGTGGCGCTCGCCGATTCGGCCATGGCCTGCTTCCTTGGCAATTGCCCGTTAGATGTGCTCGAACCCATGCTATCCGCTGTTGGACGATTGTCCTCGCGGAAGACCTTCCTCGCGAACGAGCCCACCTTCAACGACCTGGTCTCCTCCGGGAACATGGCCTTGATCCGGGACATGAAGGTGAAGGCCGAGCTGATGCGCTATCACCAGGACCTGGAGCTGCAGACCACTGTGATCAACACGAACAACCGTTTGATCATTGATCAACAGTTCGGACAGAGCATCATCGAGAACGCGATCGGTTTCAGCTTGAACGAGGACCATGAATTGGACCATGCGAAGCCACTGACCGGCGAACAGCGCTATCGTTTGCGCACGTTGTTACGCATGCGCAAGCGCATCTCCGACCTGCACCGCGAGCGTTGCATGAAGTTGAAGGAGCACACGGCGATGATGCTGGGCGTGCTTAATGAAGCCATTCGGCCGGAACCCTCAGCCGAGTAGATCCTCTGTAATGGACCAATACGGTCAGCGCGCCTACATTCGTTGGCCCCATGAAGCTCTTCAACAAGGTCCGGCAGCGCCTGCTCGATGATGGCCGCCTGAAGCGTTACCTGGTCTATGCCGCAGGCGAGATCATCCTGGTGGTGATCGGCATTCTCATCGCCTTGCAGCTGAACACCTGGAAAGCGGACCAGCGCGACCGGGCCTCGGAAAAGGTCCATCTGGAGAACCTTCGGGAGGACCTGAACCTGCAATTGGAAGTGATCCGCAACCAAATGGTGCACGACTCCAGCATGATCCTGCGGGCGGATACGGCAATGGGCTATTTCTCTGGCAGCTTAAGCCTCGAGGACTTGGAGCGAAGGCTATACGGCAGTCGCAAGCTGGGTTGGCGGAAGACCTTCGTGGCCAGCGATGCCACTTTCAAGGTGCTGCTCTCCACCGGGGGAATGAACCTGATCGGTGATCCCCGGTTGCGCACCGACCTGATGCGCTACCACCAGCAACTGGACTACACCACCCAGGTGGTCAACACCAACAACCGGCTGATCGATGAGATGTTCAGTCTCTATGCTGCCAGCAACGCACCGAGTTTTTCGCGGGATGCGCAGGGACGGCTGGAGCCGAACACAGCGCTAAGCGGCCAGGACCGTTTCCGGCTCTACGAGAGCATTGAGCAACGTCGGGTCCTCAGCGAGATCGCGTTGATCGTCCTGGAGAAGCAGCGGGTCGCGACCGAACAGATGATCGCGCGCTTGGACAAGGTGATCGAGCGGTGATCGATCACCCCAACAAGTCCGCCGCCTTCTTCAGCGCATCAGCCATGCCTCCGGGCTCTTTCCCGCCGGCCGTGGCGAAGTCGGGTTGGCCACCGCCGCCGCCCTTGATCAGCGGGCCGAGCACTTTGATGAGCTCACCAGCCTTAAGGCCCGAAGCCTCCATGAAGGTCTTGCCCAATGACACGGCCAACATGGGCTTGCCATCGAGAACTGAGCCAGCAATAAAGCCCAGATCGGGGTGTTGTTCGCGGAGCTGATAACCGAGGTCCTTCAGGCTTTGCGCGTCAAGGTCAAGGCGTTCCACAAGGAACTTCACACCCTTGCCGTTCACCTTCGCGTTCTCGGGAAGTGATGCCGCCAGGGCCTTCACCTTCTCCTTGGCGAACTTCTCCAGCTCCTTGCCCATGGCCGTGTGTTGCTCCATGAGCTTCTCCACGGCCTGAACGATATCCGCTGGATTCTTCAGCAGGGCGTTAAGGGCGTCGAGCTTGGCCAACTTCTCGTTGATCATGCGTTCGGCCTCCACGCTGGTGATGGCCTCGATGCGGCGGATGCCGGCGGCCAAGGCGCTCTCGCTCACGATGCGGAACGGACCGATGGTACCGGTGCGCGGCACGTGCGTACCTCCGCACAACTCCACGCTGGGACCGAACTTCACCACACGCACGTTGTCGCCGTATTTCTCGCCGAAGAGCGCCATGGCGCCCATTGTCTTCGCCTCGGCGATAGGCACGTTGCGCTTATCCTCGAACACGATGTCGTCGGTGATCATGGCGTTCACCTCGCGCTCGATGGTGGCCAGTTCCTCGGGCGTCACCTTGGCGAAGTGGCTGATGTCGAAGCGCAGGCGGTCGGGTGCCACAAGCGAGCCTTTCTGCTCCACGTGCGTGCCCAGGTGTTTGCGCAGGGCGTGGTGCAGGAGGTGCGTGGCCGTGTGGTTGCGCGCGGTGAGGCCGCGGCGCTGCGTGTTCACCTGCGCGGTGAGCGGCTTGCTCACATCCTTCGGCAGCTCCTTGGTGAAGTGCACGATCAGCTGGTTCTCGCGCTTGGTGTCGATCACCTCCACCTGGTCCGCGCCTTGGACCAGCCAGCCCTGGTCGCCCACCTGGCCGCCGCCTTCGGCGTAGAACGGCGTGCGGTCGAGCACGAGCTGGAACTGGTCGCCGCCCTTGCCGCTCACCTTGCGATAGCGCAGGATGCGGGCCTCGGTGCTCAGCTCATCGTAGCCGACGAACGCGGTCTCGCCCTTGCCGAGCTCCACCCAGTCGCCGGTGGTGACGGCCGTGGCGGCGCGTGAGCGTTCCTTCTGCTTCTGCAGCTCGGCCTCGAAGCCCTTCATGTCCACGTCCATCTTCTGCTCCCGCGCCATGAGCTGCGTGAGGTCGATGGGGAAGCCGTAGGTGTCGAAGAGCTCGAAGGCGCGGTCGCCGGCGAGGGTTCCCTTCGATTCGGCGAGGGCCTGCTCCAGTCGCTTCGTGCCCTGTTCCAGCGTGCGAAGGAAAGCCTTCTCCTCCTCCTGCATCACACTCTCGATGAGCTGCAGTTGCTTGCGCAGCTCGGGGAACTGGTCGCCCATCTGCTGTGCGAGGGTTGCCACCAGCTCGAACATGAACGGCTCGTTGAAGCCGAGGAAGCTGTAGCCGTAACGCACCGCACGGCGCAGGATGCGGCGGATCACGTAGCCCGCGCCGGTGTTGCTGGGCAGCTGTCCGTCCGCGATGGCGAAGCTGATGGCGCGTAGATGGTCGGCGATCACGCGCATGGCGATGTCGGCCTTTTCCTCCTTGCCGTACACCTTGCCGCAGCGCTTGGCAATGGCCTGGATCAGCGGCTGGAACACATCGGTGTCGTAGTTGCTGCGCTTGCCTTGCAGCACCATGCACAGGCGCTCGAAGCCCATGCCGGTGTCCACGTGTTGGGCGGGCAGCGTCACAAGCGAGCCATCCGCCTTGCGCTCGAACTGCATGAACACGTTGTTCCAGATCTCGATCACCTGCGGGTGATCGTTGTTCACC
>CAZQFG010000282.1:0-3547 GCA_964592515.1 uncultured Chryseobacterium sp.
GGGTGTCCTCGGTGATGGTCACCTGGAACTCGGTCAGGTCGTTCAATCGTTCGCCGGTGAGCAGCGAACTATTGCTGCTATGGCTCCGCAAATGGGTGGCCGAATTGCCATGCTGTACCAGGATGCCACAGCCCAGGCTGCAGCAGGTCACCCGCCGGTTGGTATGGTCGAAACAGAGCACGGCCATCTCAGCGCCGTCCGTGTTCCCCGTGCGTTCGCGGTCCAGGCGGTCGCTCAGTAACTGCTGAGTACGCCGCACCACCTGAAGAGCGGATAGATTCCGCCCGGTGTGGACCACTTCGTTCAACAGGCCGTGGATCAACATGCTCATCAGGCTTCCCGGTACGCCATGGCCGGTACAATCCAACACCATGAAGTAGCTGCGGTCCTCCACCCTGGCATGCCAGATCAGGTCGCCTCCTACAGCCTCTTTCGGACGGTAGTGTACATGTAGTTCCTGGAACAACCCGTGCATGCGCTCACGGCCAGGCCATAGGGCCATCTGGATACGTCCGGCATAGTCCAGGCTTTGCTGCATTTCCAGGTTACGTTGTTCAACCGTCTCCAGGAAGCGTTTTTCCGCAGCGCCCTTGATCGCGAAGACCTGCTTGCGCAGTTCGCGTTGCGTGGCGAGCATGCGGTCCGCGAGTAGGAAGTTGGCCGGCATGATGGTGCCCAGATTGAACGCCAAAAGGCCCGATGACGGGATCTTTGAGAGCAGAATGGGGTGGGGTAGTACCGGGTCGAACGCCGCAAAAAAGGTCAGAAGGGTGCCGGCGATGATCAGGTAGGTGTATCGGAATCGGCCGCGCTGGATGTTCACCGAGGCCACAAGCGAGGGTAGGCACCACAGCATGACCATGCCACTGCTCTCGATGCCACCCAAGAGCATCTGAAGGACGAAGGGAAGCAGGATCCCTGCCGAGAGCAGCGTATGCCGGGCTACTATCTCCGTGCGCCTGCGCCAGAGGCCAAGCAGCGAAAGCAACGCAAGGACCACGTAGAGCCCCGGTACCATGGCCGCATCCGTGGCCCCTGCCCAAAGGCACCACGCTGCCCAAAGCGATGCACACACCGACATGGCCAGACCCATGGCCAGGAAGATGCGGCGCTCTCCGCGCAAGCGCAGTAGAGCGATGTAACGGTCGGTATTGGTGCCGTGCGGATCCATCCGGTCGCCTCATACGCAGATGTGCCTCTTAGGGTTCCGGTCCTATCTGGCACCCTGCGGTCACCACCGATGGACCTACCTTTGCCGGCCTTCATTTTCGCAAGGCTCACTTTGGCATGAAAGCCCGTACCCTCAAGCGCACCGCGGTCAACGTCGTTACCCTGGGCTGTTCAAAGAACACCTTCGACAGCGAGGTGATGATGGCGCAGTTGAAGGCGAACGGCATCGCTGTGGACCACGAGGCCGAGAACGGTGACCACAACGTCGTGGTGATCAATACCTGTGGCTTCATCGACAATGCCAAGCAGGAGAGCATCGACACCATTCTCAGCTGGGCCAAGGCCAAGGACCAGGGTCTGGTGGAGAAGGTGTATGTAACGGGATGTCTCAGCCAGCGTTACGCTCCAGAGCTCAAGGACGGCATCCCCCAAGTGGATGCGTGGTTCGGCACACGCGACCTACCTCGTTTGCTCAAGACCCTGAAGGCCGATTACAAGCACGAACTGGTGGGGGAGCGCCTGCTAACCACTCCGGCACATTTCGCCTATTTCAAGATCAGTGAGGGCTGCGACCGGAAATGCTCGTTCTGTGCCATTCCGCTCATGCGTGGCAAGCATGTCAGCACGCCCATCGAGCAGTTGGTCTCCAATGCCAAAGGGCTCGCGGCCCAAGGTGTGAAGGAGCTGATCCTCATTGCCCAGGACCTCACCTACTACGGCCTCGACCTGTACAAGAAGCGCAATCTCGATGAACTGGTGGCCCGCCTGAGCGATGTGGAGGGGATCGATTGGATCCGACTGCATTACGCGTTCCCCAGTGGGTTCCCGATGGACGTGCTGGACGTGATGCGGGAGCGCAGCAATGTGTGCAACTACCTGGACATGCCGCTGCAGCATGGCAGTACACGCATGCTTACGCGGATGCGCCGTGGCATAACACAGGAAAAGACCGAGGCCTTGGTGAACACCATGCGCGAGAAGGTGCCCGGTATTGCCATCCGCACAACGCTGATCAGCGGCTTCCCCGGCGAAACGCAGGCCGACCACGACGATAACCTGCACTGGATCGAACGTATGCGCTTCGACCGCCTTGGAGCATTTACCTACAGCCACGAGGAGGATACCCATGCGCACACCATGGAGGACGATGTGCCCGCCGAGGTGAAGGAGCAGCGTGCCCAGGAGATCATGGAGCTACAAGGTGGTATCAGCTTGGAGCTGAATCAGGCCAAGGTGGGCAAGGAGTTCAAGGTGTTGGTGGACAAGGCCGAAGGTGGCCACTACATCGCACGCACCGAGTTCGATTCACCGGAGGTGGACAACGAAGTGCTGATCCCCACCAAGGGCGCACACCTTCGCATTGGAGACTTCGCCCAAGTACGGATCACTGCCGCCAACGAGCACGATCTACGGGCCGAAGCGCTTTAATCGCTGGCGTGGCCGATCCGATACCCTGAACTGTTTCAGTCGGAAACGATGATGCCCGTTCGGTCCAGCAGGCCGGCCAATCCCTCGCGTGAGAACCGTGCCTTGCGAACGCGATTGGTGCTCGGGTCGATACTGTAGTTGACCGCGGTGCGCAGATCGGCGCTTTCCAATATGGTGGCATCGAATACGGCCCGATCGAGGTCACAGTCCACGAAGCTTGAATTGCTCAGATCAACCATCGAAAGGTCGGCCTCGCGCAACCTGCATTTCGCGAACCGTGTACCCTTCAGCCGCAGTCCATGGAAGCTTGAAAGATCCATGTTGCACCCTTCGAACTGGAAGGAAAGCAGGAAGGCATGGCACCGATCGAAACGGGCGCCGACGAGTTTGCACTCCACGAACCGAACGCCCCTGAGGGAGGTCCCGTTCAGGTCGGCCAGACTGAGGTCGCATTGGTGAAAAGTGCATTCCGAAAAAGCCTTGCCAGCAAAGGGGAAACCCTTCATGTCGAGACCCTCGAAGCGGCAATCATGGAATTCCCGCGCCTTTTCGGGTGGTTCGGCACTCGTCCGGGAAAATATGAGCCCTTCGATCGGGTCGACTTGGGTGTGACCGCTGGGGTCAACGGGGCGCATGGCCATTAGGCCGCGCTAACCTCGTCACGCCGGCACTTCTCCTCGGGCTTGGCGCCGCAGAAGCCGCAGCCTCCACCCTCGGCCGTTACCAACGGATTGTTGCTGGCACAGGTCCCCGCGAACTCGCCATCCTTCTTCAGCCAGATCTTCACGGCAATGCCAGCGAACGCTAGGCCCAGAAGGCCTACGCCAAGCAGAATGGTGGTGAGCGTGGTGGACATCTTGAGTTCGGTGCGACAAAGGTAAACAGGCCGCGTCCCATTCGGGGAGATGCCTGTTCCATGAAAATGAATGCGCATCTTCATGGTCCCAAC
>CAZQFG010000283.1:0-3536 GCA_964592515.1 uncultured Chryseobacterium sp.
GAGCACGATGATGAAGATCCTCACGTGCTTCATTCCGCCTTCCAGCGGCGAGGCATCTGTGTGTGGCTTCGATACGCGAACCGCCAGCATGGACGTGCGGCGCAACGTGGGCTACCTGCCCGAGCACAACCCGCTCTACCTGGACCTGTACGTGCGCGAGTACCTCGACTTCGTGGCGGGCATTCATGGCCTGAGCGACCGCACCCGTCGTGTGAACGCCATGGTGGAGCGTGTGGGGCTGGGGCGCGAGCAGCACAAGCGTATCGGCCAGCTCAGCAAGGGCTACCGCCAACGCGTGGGCTTGGCACAGGCCATGATCCACGAACCCAAGGTGCTGATCCTGGATGAGCCCACCAGCGGCCTCGACCCCAACCAACTGGTGGAGATCCGCGCGCTGATAAAAGACCTGGGCCGCGAAAAGACCGTGCTCCTGAGCACCCACATCATGCAGGAAGTGGAGGCCATTTGCGACCGCGTGATCATCATCGACCGGGGGCGCATCGTGGCCGACGACAAGGCCAGCACACTGCGCAGCCGCCAACAGCACCACGAGGTCATCGAGGTGGAATTCGACCGCGCCGTAGAGGCCAACCTGCTGCTGAACATCGGTGGTGTGGTGCAGGCCCGCCGAAATGAAGGGAACTCCTGGCTGCTGGCCCACGATGCCGCCAATGACATCCGGCCCGCCGTGTTCCGCTTTGCGGTGGAGAACGGCCTTCAGGTACTGGGCCTCCAGAAGAGCGAACGCGGCCTGGAGGAGGTCTTCAAGGAACTGACCCGCCGCTAAGCGGGCACATGTCAGGACGGATCGTTTCCTTTGCGCTCCGCCACATCGGCAGGAACGAACATCCACGCTTCACATGCCCTACCTCTTCACCTCCGAATCCGTAAGCGAAGGCCACCCCGACAAGGTCGCCGACCAGATCAGCGACGCCCTCATTGACCACTTCCTGGCCTTCGACCCCAGCAGCAAAGTGGCCTGCGAAACGCTGGTGACCACCGGGCAGGTGGTGCTTGCCGGTGAAGTGAAGAGCAAGGCCTACCTCGATGTGCAGCAGATCGCCCGAGACGTGATCGAGAAGATCGGTTACACCAAGAGCGAGTACATGTTCGAGGCCCACAGCTGCGGTGTGCTCAGCGCCATTCACGAACAGAGCCCCGATATCAACCAGGGTGTTGAGCGCAAGAAGCCTGAGGAACAGGGCGCCGGCGACCAGGGCATGATGTTCGGATATGCCTGCCGCGACACGGACAATTTCATGCCGCTGCCGCTGGAGATCAGCCACCTGTTGCTCCGCGAGCTCGCCGCCATCCGCCGCGAGAAGAACAGCAAGATGCCCTACCTGCGCCCTGATGCGAAGAGCCAGGTGACCATTGAGTATGCCGACAACGGCGCGCCCCTGCGTATTGACGCCATTGTGGTGAGCACCCAGCACGACGACTTTGACAAGGAGTCGAAGATGCTCGCCAAGATCAAGCAGGATGTGATCGACATCCTGATCCCACGCGTGAAGAAGCAGCTGCCCAAGCGCGTGCAGGCCCTATTCGGCAAGGACATCGCCTACCACATCAACCCCACCGGCAAGTTCGTGATCGGCGGTCCGCATGGCGATACCGGCCTCACCGGTCGCAAGATCATTGTGGACACCTATGGCGGCAAGGGTGCGCACGGCGGTGGCGCCTTCAGCGGCAAGGACCCCAGCAAAGTGGACCGCAGCGCCGCCTACGCTGCCCGCCACGTTGCCAAGCACCTGGTGGCGGCTGGTGTGTGCGACGAGTGCCTGGTGCAGGTGGCCTATGCCATCGGTGTGGCCAAACCAGTTGGCTTCTATGTGAACACCTACGGCACCAGCAAAGTGAAGCTCAGCGATGGCCAGATCGCCAAGGTGGTCTCGGGCCTGAAGGAGTTCGACATGCGCCCCTACTTCATCGAACAGCGCTTCGCCCTGCGCACACCCATTTACAGCGAGACCGCCGCATACGGGCACATGGGCCGCGAAAGCAAGGTGGTGACCAAGAAGTTCAAGAACGCCGGCCAGGAGGCCACGGTGAAAGTGAAGCTCTTCCCTTGGGAGGAACTGAACGCCGTGGACGTTGTGAAGAAGGCCTTCAAGCTGTAAGGGAAGGAGTTGCGAGTCGCGAGTTGCGAGTGGCGGGTCAGCCATAGCCACTCGCTTCGTTCTCAGACCCTTCACTTCATTCCACCTGACTTCCTACGGTCGGCCCCGAACCGCGACCTTGACATCACGGACGGACGTACCAGCTCTTTTCAACCCCAGTTTGTCAGTTCCGTTCGATCCGTTACATTTGCAGCCCATTTCCTGGAAAGACCATGTACGCCATTGTCGATATCGCCGGCCAGCAATACAAAGTGAAGCAGGCCCAAAAGCTGAAAGTGCACCGCCTCGAAGCCGAGGAGGGCAAGCACGTGGAGCTGGATAAAGTGCTGCTGGTGAGCGACGGCAAGACCGTCAGCGTAGGCACTCCCGTTGTGGAGGGCTTCCGTATCGCCGCCAAGGTGTTGAACCACGGCAAAGGCGATAAGGTGCTGGTGTTCAAGAAGAAGCGCCGCAAGGGCTACCAGAAGATGAACGGCCACCGCCAGTACCTCACCGAGCTTTGGATCGAGGCCATCCTGGGCAAGGGCGAGAAGTTCGATGCCAGCAAGAGCAGCGCTCCCGCTCCCAAGGCCGTGAAGGTCGCCGAGCCCAAGGCCAAGAAGACCGCCGCCACGAAGGAGGCCGCTCCGAAAAAGGCTGCTGCCAAGAAGGCCGCTCCCGCCAAGAAAGCCGCTCCGAAAAAGGCCGCTGCCAAGAAAGCAGCCCCCAAGAAGGACGACAAGTAAACCGATCGCAATACCGACCAGCCGGAGCGTTCCGGCGTGACACACCCCCAGAGCCATGGCACACAAGAAAGGTGAAGGCAGTACCCAGAACGGCCGCGAATCGCACTCGAAACGACTCGGTGTGAAGCTTTATGGCGGTCAGAAGGCCATCGCAGGCAACATCATCGTGCGCCAGCGCGGCACCCAGCACCACCCCGGCAAGAACGTGGGTATCGGTGTGGACCACACGCTGTTCGCCACCGCCGACGGCATTGTGAAGTTCCAGAAGAAGCGCGGCGACCGCAGCTACGTGAGCGTGGTACCCGCCGAGAACTGAGCATCCCCCTCTTCGCATCGAAAGCCCCCGGTCATCGGGGGCTTTTTCGTTGTGTCCCCGCTACCTTTACCCTTTCAATACCGACCGAACTCCATGCTGGAACTGCCCTATCTGCGCGCGAACCGCGACGAGGCCGAG
This sequence comes from uncultured Chryseobacterium sp., assembly GCA_964592515.1. GTDB lineage: Bacteria > Bacteroidota > Bacteroidia > Flavobacteriales_F > PHOS-HE28 > PHOS-HE28. Next base: position 3,300 of record CAZQFG010000283.1, read on the forward strand.
CAACGCCTGACCAAACGCAACATAGACGCCAAGGTGCTGCTGGACCGCGCCTTGGAACTGGATGAAGTGCGCCGCACCACGCAGACCGAACTGGATGGCCAACTGGCCGAGCTGAACGGACTGAGCCGCACCATCGGCGACCTGATGAAGGCCGGCAAGAAGGACGAGGCCGAAGCCGCCAAAGGCCGTACCACCGCCCTGAAAGCCACCAGCCAGGAACTGCGTGAACGTCTGGAT
>CAZQFG010000284.1:0-3526 GCA_964592515.1 uncultured Chryseobacterium sp.
CCCTTCTGGGTGAAGATGAGCAGGTAGTTGTGGTTGGTGGCCACGAACAGGTGCTCCAGGAAGTCCTCGTCGCGCGTGGTGCTGCCTTTGCTGCCCACGCCGCCACGGGCCTGCGTGCGGAACTCGGCCAATGCGGTACGCTTGATGTAGCCCAAGTGGCTGATGGTCACCGCCACGGCCTCGTCAGCGATCAGGTCCTCGATGCGCATGTCGCCGCTGGCGTGCACGATCTCGGTGCGGCGCTTGTCGCCGTATTTCTCCTTGATCTCCAGCGTTTCCTCCTTCACGATCTTATAGCGGAGCGATTCGTCGGCAAGCACGGCCCGCAGGTGATCGATGAGCTTCATCAGCTCGGCGTATTCCTCCTTGATCTTGTCACGCTCCAGACCCGTAAGGCGCTGGAGACGCATATCGAGGATGGCGCGAGCTTGGATCTCGCTGAGCCCGAACTGCCCCATCAGCCCTTCGCGGGCAATGTCCGGGGTCTGGCTGGCGCGGATCAGGGCGATCACAGCGTCCAGGTGGTCCAGGGCGATGAGCAGACCTTCCAGGATGTGGGCCCGTTCCTCGGCCTTGCGCAGGTCGAACTTGGTGCGGCGCACGATCACATCGAGGCGGTGGTCCACGAAGTGCGAGATCATCGGCTTGAGGCCGAGCAGCATGGGCCGCCCGCCAACCAGGGCGATGTTGTTCACACTGAAGCTCGTTTGCAGCGAGCTGTACTTGTAGAGCTGGTTGAGCACCACGGTGCCCATCGCCTCGCGCTTGACCTCGTACGCCACGCGGATACCCGTGCGATCGCTGTAGTCGTTCACATCGCTGATGCCCTCGATCCGCTTATCGTTCACCAGGTCGGCCACGCCCTTCACGAGCTGCACGGCCTTGTTGGTCTGGTAAGGGATCTCGGTGGCGATGATGGTCTCACGACCCGTGCGGTCATCCTCTTCAATGTGGCACTTGGCGCGCAGCACCACCTTACCTCTGCCGGTCTCGTAGGCCTCGCGGATACCGTCCACGCCGTAGATCACACCGCCCGTTGGGAAATCGGGGCCCTTGATGTGCTCCATCAGGCCCTCGGTGGTGATGTCCTTGTTCTCGATGAAGGCCAGGATGCCATCGCACACCTCGCTCAGGTTGTGGGGCGGCATGTTGGTGGCCATGCCCACAGCGATACCCGCAGCGCCGTTCACAAGCAATTGTGGCACCCGCGTAGGCATCACGCTGGGCTCCTCCAACGAATCGTCGAAGTTGGGGCGCATGTCCACCGTCTCCTTGTCCAGGTCGGCGAGCACCTCTTCGGCGATCTTCTTCAGCCGGGCCTCGGTGTATCGCATGGCGGCCGGGCTGTCGCCATCGATGCTGCCGAAGTTGCCCTGGCCGTCCACCAGCGGGTAGCGCAGGCTCCAGTCCTGGGCCATACGCACCATGGCGTCGTACACACTGCCATCGCCGTGCGGGTGGTACTTACCCAGCACTTCTCCCACGATACGGGCGCTCTTCTTGTAAGGACGGTTGCTCAGTACGCCGAGGTCCTGCATGCCGTAGAGCACGCGGCGGTGTACCGGCTTCAGTCCGTCGCGCACGTCGGGCAGGGCCCGGCTCACGATCACCGACATCGAATAATCGATGTAGGCGGTGCGCATTTCGTTCTCGATGTTGATTGGGATGATCTTCTCTCCTTCTGCCATATCTGTCAGTTCGTCACGGTGGCCCGGTCCTTGTTGAACAGGCTCCCCAAAAGGGAGCCCGAAAGTAGTCCGAATGCATGATCCTGACGGCCCAGAACTTATCCACACACCGCACACCCTGCTGTGGATAAAACCGGACCTTGCGAACCGAAGGGCGAAAGGCGCGTTGAATAGCTTGCCCCCGCTCAGAACGAGGCTAACTTCGCAAGGACGACAAGCACCGTACTACAGAGCTTCCTCAACCGAACCCAACGATCCAGAATGGACGCCAAATTCTCCCCCCGGGTCCGCGACGTCATCACCTTCAGTCGTGAAGAGGCATTGCGCTTGGGACACAACTACATCGGCATCGAGCACATTCTGCTCGGCCTTATCCGCGACGGCGATGGCAACGCGGTGAAGATCCTCCGAAGGCTGGAGGTGGACCTGGACGAGCTTCGGCGCATGGTCGAAGGCTCCATGGAACCAGCCAGCGCCATGGCCCCACCCGACAAGGACAAGATCACCTTGGTGAAGCAGGCCGAGAAGATGCTGAAGATCACCTTCCTGGAGGCCAAGCTGTTCAAGAGCCCTAACATCGATACCGAACACCTGCTCCTGAGCATGCTGAAGGACGAGGACAACCTGGCCACGCGCACGCTGCACAAATTCCACGTTGACTACGAGAGCGTGAAGCACGAGGTGGATGCCATCCTGGCCAACGGAGGTCCCAGTGATAGCACCTACACCAGCAAGCCACCGAAGGCCCAAGGCCCGCAGAGCACGGACGACGATGATGATGACAGCAGCGGGTTCGCCGGTGGCGGTGGCGGAGGCCAGCGCAAACAGGGCGACAGCAAGAGCAAGACGCCGGTGCTGGACAACTTCGGCCGCGATCTGACCAAATTGGCCGAGGACGGCAAATTGGACCCCATTGTGGGACGCGAGAAGGAGATCGAGCGCGTGAGCCAGATCCTGAGCCGCCGCAAGAAGAACAACCCAGTGCTTATCGGTGAGCCCGGCGTGGGTAAGAGCGCCATCGCCGAAGGTCTGGCCCTGCGTATCATTCAGCGCAAGGTCAGTCGTGTGCTGTTCGGCAAGCGCATCGTGGCACTGGATATCGCCAGCTTGGTGGCCGGAACCAAGTACCGCGGCCAGTTCGAGGAACGCATGAAGGCGGTGATGAACGAGCTGGAGAACAGCCCGGACGTGATCCTCTTCATCGACGAGATCCACACCATAGTGGGCGCAGGTGGCGCCAGCGGAAGCCTGGATGCCAGCAACATGTTCAAGCCCGCACTGGCGCGTGGCGAGATCCAATGCATTGGCGCCACCACGCTGGACGAGTATCGCCAGTACATCGAGAAGGATGGGGCCTTGGAGCGCCGCTTCCAGAAGGTATTGGTGGAGCCCACCAGTGTTGATGAGACCATTCAGATCCTCAACAACATCAAGGAGAAGTACGAGGACCACCACAACGTGAACTTCACACCCGAGGCCGTGGAAGCCTGTGTGAAGCTCACCAACCGCTACATCACCGACCGCCACCTGCCCGACAAGGCCATTGACGCCTTGGATGAGGCCGGCAGTCGTGTGCACATCAGCAACATCGTGGTGCCGAAGAACATCCTCGATGTGGAGCAGAAGATCGAGGACATCAAGGAGGAGAAGAACAAGGTGGTGCGCAGCCAGCGCTATGAGGAGGCCGCCAAGCTTCGCGATCGTGAGCGTCAATTGCTCGAAGAGCTGGACAAGGCCAAGAAGGCCTGGGAGGAAGAGAGCAAGAGCAACCGCACAACGGTGACCGAGGACAACGTGGCCGAAGTGGTGGCCATGATGAGCGGTATCCCCGTGACGCG
>CAZQFG010000285.1:0-3516 GCA_964592515.1 uncultured Chryseobacterium sp.
GTGATCGACCTGTCATCATTGCCACAGGGCACGTATTCCATCACGCTGAACGCTGGAGATGGGCTCCCCCTCGCGCGCGTACGCGTGGTTCGTTTGTAGTTGTTCGGCCGTTCGAGGCATTGAATGCGTCGGGGTGACATCACCCCCTTTGTAACCCTTGCGGCAGTTCCTGCGGTAAAAGGGCCTGCCTGCCCATCGCAGGTCCCGGTCCGAACGCAACTGCCTTGTGTTCGTACCAGCTGAATGGCAGGGAGCGCGATGGAAGGGCGATCGTCCTCCAACACGCATCTGCCATGGTACGTAACGTCCTTGTTCTGTTCGCCCTCTTGGTGCATCTCGCCGTATTCGGCCAGACCACATCGCAACGGGCCGCGGTCCAGCTCTCGGCGACCGTTCAATCATCACCGGCTTCCATCACCCTTTCGTGGCCGACGATGGCGAGCACGACCTCGATCACCATCTTCCGCAAGTTGAAGACCGGTACCTCCTGGGGAAGTGCTATTGCCACACCTGCGGCTTCGGCAACGCAATATGTGGACAACAGCGTTGTGGTGGGCACGAACTACGAGTACCGTGTGGTGCGGGTATCCAATGGTGTCACTGGAACGGGATACATCAGCACAGGCGTCGAAGTGGCACCGGTCGATCAGCGCGGCAAGTTGATCCTGCTTGTCGACAATACCCTGGCACCCCAACTGACCGCCGAGCTTCAACAACTGATGGTCGATCTGCGCAGTGACGGTTGGATCGTGCTTCGCAGCGATGTGAGCCGCACGGCCACCGCTTCCAACATCAAGAGCATCATCACGGGTCATTACAACAGCGATCCCGCCAACGTGAAGGCCATCTACATCGTTGGCCATGTACCTGTTCCCTATTCCGGCAACGTGGCACCCGATGGCCACAGCGAGCACACCGGAGCCTGGCCTTGCGATGGTTACTACGGCGACATCGATGGTAGCTGGACCGATGCTTCAGTGAACAACAGCGCCGCTCAGCGCGTGGAGAACCGCAACACTCCCGGTGATGGCAAGTTCGACCAAAGCACTTTTCCAAGTGCTGTTGAGCTTCAGGTCGGTCGTGTGGACCTCTACGATATGCCGGCCTTCGCGCAGTCGGAAGTGACGCTTGTCCGCAACTACCTCAACAAGGCGCACAACTTCAAGGTGAAACAGTGGACCCCGCAGCAGCGCGGATTGATGTTCGACAACCTACAGTGGGTGGGCAACCCCATCGCCGGATGTGGCTGGCGTTCCATGGCACCGCTGGTGGGGCCCTCCAACATCACCAATGCCAACCAGAACGGCACGCCATTCTACAGCCTGGTGAACAACCAGAGCTACCTCTGGACCTACTCGTCCGGAGGTGGGACCCAGGCCGTTGACGGCGGTGTGCTCACCTTCAATGGTGCCGCGAACATTGGTACCACCCAGAACTATTCCACCACGTCCATGAGCGGTGTGTTCAACATGGCCATGGGCAGCTACTATGGGGACTGGGACAACCGGAACAATTTCCTGCGCGCCCCTCTGGCCAGTGGTCAGGCGCTCACCAACTGCTGGGCCGGTATCCCCGCGTGGTACTTCCATCACATGGGCATGGGCGACCCCATCGGATACAGCGTGCTGGTCACCATGAACAACTCGGCCCTTTACACCCCGCTTACCGAAGGGTGGCAAGGCAGCATCGGACGCTCGCATTTGGGGCTCATGGGCGATCCCAGCCTTCGTATGAAGATGGTGGCACCTCCCACCAACCTTGTTATCTCCAATGCTTCTGGTATTGCTTCATTCAGCTGGACGGCATCCGCTGAGAGCGTTACGGGCTATCACATCTATCAGTTCGATGCCACTTCGGGTGCCATCACGCGCTTGACCACTACGCCGGTGGTCGGTACCGGTTATGTGAACCCTGCCATTCCCTTCATTACGGGCCGTGAGTATATGGTGCGCGCGGTGAAACTGGAGACCGGCACCAGCGGCAGTTACTATAACCTTTCGCTCGGGGCCATCGGCGCCAGTGCGGCCGGTGCAACGGTGGATTGCCTCGGTGTGAACGGAGGTGCGGCGATGCCCGGCACGCCCTGTAATGATAACAATGCCTGCACATTGAACGATGTGTGGACGGCCACCTGCCAGTGCGCCGGTACTCCCATTGCCGCACCTGTGATCACAAGTGTTTCCGGCGCGGGAGCTGTTTGTGCAGGCCAGCCACTGCAATTTGGTGTAGCAGCTACAGGTACAGGCACGCTGACCTATACCTGGAGCGGACCCAACGGATTCTCATCCTCTGCGCAGAACCCCTCCATTGCCTCGGTGAACACAGCTGCGGCAGGCTCATACACAGTGGTAGTAAGCAACGGCTGCGGCAGCGCTCAACAGACGATCACTGTATCCGTTGGCGCTTCCGCATCTGCCACCATTCAGTACGCAGGGTCGCCATTCTGTGCATCTGTCGCAGCTGTCAGCGTAACGCGTACTGGGACGACGGGAGGTTCCTATAGTGCTTCGCCCTCCGGTCTTACCATCAATACTTTCAACGGGAACATTACCCCTTCTTCCAGCACTCCAGGCACGTATACGGTCACATACACGGTGGCCGCTGCTGGTGGATGCGCTGCGTTCACCACCACCGCGAGCGTATCGATCATCGCCCAGCCTGCTGCGACCATCGCATACACAGGGTCACCATTCTGTACGTCGGCCGCTGCTGTTTCGGTTACCCGCACTGGTACTACTGGTGGAACTTACACCGCAAGCCCTGCTGGCCTGTCGATCAATGCTTCTACCGGCGCGATCACGCCTTCATCCAGCACCCCAGGTGCCTATATGGTCACCTACACGGTGGCTGCAACGGGTGGCTGCACTGCCTTCACCACTACCGCGAACATTTCGATCACTGCCCAGCCTGCTGCGACCATCGCGTACACAGGGTCACCGTTCTGCACGTCGGCCGCTGCTGTGTCGGTTACCCGCACCGGCACTGCTGGTGGTAGCTACACCGCGAGCCCTGCTGGCCTGTCGATCAATGCTTCTACCGGCGCGATCACGCCTTCATCCAGCACCCCGGGTTCCTACACGGTGAGCTACACGGTGGCCTCAACGGGTGGGTGCGCTGCGTTCACTACGACCGCGAACGTTGCGATCACTGGTGCGACCATGTGGTATGCGGACCAGGATGGTGATGGAGCAGGTGATCCTGCCAATTCTGTAAGCGCTTGTTCCCAACCCAATGGTCATGTGGCAAACGCCAATGATGGTTGCCCGATCGATGCTTCGAAAGCTGCGCCAGGCAACTGCGGTTGCGGCAATGCTGAACCTGGCACAGCTTGTAACGACAACAACCCGAACACTGTGAATGATGTGATCGGCGCGAACTGCCAGTGCGCTGGTACCCTGGTGGTGTACGACTGCCTGGATTTGGCCAACGGCAGCGCCCTGCCCGGCACGGCTTGCAACGACAACAACGCGAACACCATCAACGATGTGTGGGGCGCGAACTGCCAGTGCGCTGGTA
>CAZQFG010000286.1:0-3502 GCA_964592515.1 uncultured Chryseobacterium sp.
AGTTGAGGCGCACGGCCTGTTCGCGGTGCCGCTGTTTCACCCCCACCATGAACGGCGGACCACCTGCGCCATCACGCTCGTACCCGATGCGCGCCTGGTCCAGCAACTGCGTGAACTCGCCCGCCATGGCATCGGTCGGAAAGCGGAACACCATCCAGTTGGCGTCTTCCGGATGGTCGTCGTAATTGGTGATGTTGAGTATGGCCATGGGATAGGAATGCTTCAAGCTTCAAGTGACAAGATGCAAGCTGCAAAGGGTGCGAATGGAAGGTTCGGAGCAGTGGACGCGTGAAGATGGAACCATTGGTCGTGACCCTTGAGCCTTTGAGCTTTGGTCTTGTTGCTTCAGTCTTGATGCTTGTTGCTTGTGCGTCCCGCGCCTTCACTCTTCCCACTTCACCACGTGTTCCAATGGTTTGCGATAGCCTTTGGGCCACTCGATGGCGGGGTAGCCGATGAAGAACAGGCCCATGGCCTGATCGTTGGGGCCGAGGCCGAGGTGGTCGCGCATGGCGGGTCCTGTCATGGGTCCGCCGGTGGCCCAAAACCCGCCCAGTCCGTAGGCGGCGCAGGTAAGGTGCATGTTCTGCACGGCGCAGGCCACGGCCAGCAGTTCGTCGCGTTCGTTGATCTTGCCGTTGGGATCGCGCGCCATGCCGATGGCGATCACCACGCTGCTCTGCAGGGGGCGCTGGGTGATGTTGTCGTACTTGCGTTGCAGGAACTTATCGGGCGGCGTGTTGGCACGGTACACCGCACCGAGGAACTGGCTGAGGCGTTCGCGGGCGGCACCGGTGTACACGGTGAAACGCCAAGGCTGCGTCATGCCGTGGTTGGGTGCCCAGGTGGCGTTGGAGAGCACGCGCTCCACGATCTCGCGGTGTACCACACGGTCGGTGTAGTCCTTGGGATAGATGGTGCGCCGGTGGCGGATGAGATCGGTGATCTCGCTTACACTGAATTTCATGGCGATGGAGGTGCAAAGAGAATCGATCGGCGGGTGCGTTCGACGGAGGGGTAGGGAAGGGGTGGCACACGGAGGCGCGGAGGGAGGGGAGTATCATCACGCAGAGACGCAGAGTACGCAGAGGGGGGATGGGGCCTGCATTTTCTCTGTGCCCTCTGCGCCTCTGAGTGAGCCCGCATTCATTCTTCACTCTCCGTGTCCTCCGCGCCTCCGCGTGAGTCCGCATTTCTCTCCCCCCTCAGGCAGCGGACCGGTCCGCACCAGTGTCTTACCTTCAGCACCGAAACCGAACCTGCACAATGCGCATCCACTCACTTCTCTCTGCGACGCTTTTCACCGCGCTGGCCGCACAGGCCCAGTCGCCGACCCTCAATGCCGGTAACAACACACCGGTGGCCGGGCAGATCATCGATGTGTTCACCCAGCCCGCTTGGACCTTGCCCGGCGGCACCGGTGAGGGCATCGCCTACGGCTTCTGGATGCTCGATTCCACGGGCCAGAAGAACCTGAAGTACCTCTCGCCCACGGTGACCTCTTCGTCCAACACCGTACCGGGCACGAACATGCTGTTCACCGACGGTGGTAGCGATACCACTTTCTATGAGTACTCCAGCACGGGGGTGAGGATCCTGGGCCAGCGCAGCCCGCTGGAGGGCCTGTTCGCTTACAGCGATCCCGCACAGGAACTGGTGTATCCCTGCACCTTCGGCACCACCTGGTCCGATGCCGTGGGGGCCACCTACAACACCCAGTTGGGCCCCGCCACGCGCGTGGGCACCATTACCGGCATTGCCGATGGCTATGGCACGCTGGAACTGCCGGAGGACCTGGTGCCCAACGTGCTGCGCGTGAAGGTGCGCCGGAACTACACCGACCAGGCCACCCTGGGCACGGTGAACCGCATCAACACCACCTACTTCTTCTTCACGGAGAACGAGGTGCATCCCGTGCTGCGCTTGCAGGAGGATTCCGTGAGCATCAACGGAGGTGCCTACAGCGTGCAGAAAGGTGCGCAGTGGATGTTCGGCCCGGGCAACGTGGGCATCATCGACTACGCGGCCGTGCGCTTCAACGCCTACCCCAACCCGGTGGCCGACCAGCTGGCGCTTGACCTGGCCGGTGTGGAAAGCACCGTTACCAGCGTTACCGTGGTGGATGCACGCGGTGCCGTGGTGCTGCAGAAGGGCGTGAACGCAGGCGCTGGGAGCGGCGTGCTCACGCTGGACCTGGGCGGACTTTCCGCAGGCCTTTATACGGTGAACCTGCTCGGCGAGGGCCGCGTGCTGGGCAACCGCCGCGTGGTGGTGCGCTAAGCTGACATACTGCGTTAGTTGACGAGGCCTCGCTGCTAAGCGGGGCTTCGCTTTTCATGGTCATTGGTGAGGTCGCGAAAGGACCATTACATCCGGTCATGGGCCAAATGAGGGTGTTCGTGCGTGCAGCATAACAGGTCCAAACCCTGACGAATGACAGGTGGGGAGCTGAGCATCATCAGCCGTTGCCTCGCAAGGCGATCATAATGTTGCATAAACAATGAAAACCTCGATCATGGAGAAGCGCTACACAGCAGTGATGCTCAGTTTGGGTCTGGTGGCTACGACCTTGGCCCAGACATTGACGGATGGCAGCAATTCCATCCAAGTCGGTGATGTCTTCACCGCCCACCGGTCCGCTTATATCCCTGCAGGCAGTGGGGGCGAGAACGTTACTTGGGACTTCAGTAGTGTGGAGGCCGGCACCATTGTCACCTATACCCACGTGGCCCCGGCGGTGACCGGTTATGAGGCCAGTTTTCCGACCAGTACAGTGGCACAGCAGCTCAGCACGGGCGAGATCCTCTTCGTTCAGACCGACGCCTCGGGCATGCAGATGTGGGGCGAGGTCAGCAACGCCGAGGTGCGTCCGTACACTAATGCAGAGCGCTTCATGACCTACCCCTGCTCTTACGGCTCGGCTTGGGTGGACGAGTTCGAGGGTACCTTCAATGTCTCGGGCACACAATGGGTGAGGAACGGCGCCATCAGCGCCACAGCGGACGGTTTCGGGAGTTTGGTGATGCCCTATGGTACCTTGAACAACGTGCTGCGAGTGAGCGCCGTGCAGACCACCCAGGATGTTTACGAAGGCGGTGAGCAGCTCACCGTGTTCAACGTGTATTACTTCTACCGGGTGGGTGTGCGCTATCCGGTCGTTACCGTAACCGATGGTACCGTCACCACGGATTTCGGCACATTCCCCATCCAATTCGTCACCTGGATCGACGAGGGTACCGTGGGCTTGGAAGAGGCGCTCCGGCAGCCCATCGGGGTGCAATTGTTCCCGAATCCCGCCACCGCCCAAGTGAACGTTGTGTTCGCGACCGAAGGCGGCAATGGTATGGTGATCGAGGTGGTGGACGCTTCAGGACGTACGGTGTATCAGCGAGCCCTCGGACAGCGTTCCTCGGGGATCCAACTTGAACAGGTCGACGTGACCGGATTCGCACCCGGCATTTATTCCCTATGCATCTCGGATGGAAAGGGCGGCCGTGCTGTA
>CAZQFG010000287.1:0-3500 GCA_964592515.1 uncultured Chryseobacterium sp.
ACCGCCCGATGCCGCCCTGCCCGACCAGTGGCTGCTGCTTCGGATCGATGCACTGGCCGAACTACAGGAGGCCGTACGGTCCTTTGTGAAAACAACGGACATCCAGGGACTTTTCGTCCACGGCCTGCCGCTCAAGGACATCTGGGACGCCTTCCGTGCGGACTACGTTTTCGTGCAGGCCGCAGGTGGGGCGGTAACCGATGAACAGGGCCGTTTGCTGGTGATCCGTCGCCTCGGCACCTGGGACCTGCCCAAGGGCAAAGTGGATCCCGGTGAAGGCATCCCCGAGGCAGCGCTCCGCGAAGTGAACGAGGAATGCGGCCTGAACGAGCTGCGCATTACCGGTGAACTGCCCTGCACATGGCACACCTACGAGCGCAAGGGGCACCAGCACCTGAAACGCACCGACTGGTACCTGATGCGCGGTTCTTCCGCAGAAGCACTGGTGCCGCAGCATGAGGAGGACATTGAGGAGGTGCGTTGGATGACAACGGCCGAGGTGCAGGCGATGAAGGCCGATACCTACCCTTCGCTGTTGCCCGTAGTGCAGGCCTGGGAGGCCCGGCAGCACTGATCGATCAATCGTCCCAGACCTTGATGCGGCCGTCGCGTTCGGTGGCCACTTTCACCTGTTGGAACAAGGCCCCCAGGCCTTTGCTGGGCAAGGGCGCAGGCGAGTGGGCCAGCACGCCATCGTTCAGCATGTAAAAGGTGGGGAGGCTGCGCAGGCGAAGGTCCTCGCGCAATTGCTGTTCGGCCTGTGCGTGCAACCAAATGAATTCCTGCCCCGGATGCGCCTTGCGATAGGTGCGCAGTGCGGTCAGGGTACTGTCCAGGCTGATGGCGATGATGCGCACGTGGTCCTTGTAGGTCTGTTGCAACTGCTCCAGTCCCGCGAACTCCAGTTCGCAATAGGTACACCAGCTGGCGGTGATCACCATGCACACCGGGCCGTTCAGCAGGCTGTCGAGGTCCACCCGTTGGCCGCGTTCGTTCTCCAGCAGCATCGCGGGCATGCGACTGCCGGGCAGCATGGTGGTGCGGTCCCACAACATGTTCGCGGCCATCCGTCGGTGCTCCGGGTAGGCCGATGAAGAGGACCACGTCGTCAGCATCTCTGTCACGGCGACCTTGTTCAGGTACTTGGCGTGGAAGTTCAGGTAGAGCTGGTCCATGGTCACCAGTTCACACAGGCGGTCGTTGTCCTTCAGGAAGTCGTGCTTGGCGAAAATGGCCTTCAGGCTGTCGGCGTTGCGTTCGGCCATCGCCTTGTTCAACGCTGCATCATGGTAACGCACCACGTATGCGGGCAGCAGGTCGGCGAAGAAGCTGCGCAGGAAACGCACTTGCTCGGGGTCGTCGTAGTGGATGGGCCGCCCCTTGATCCAGCGCTCGTAGGTGGTCTTGTCGTTCACGTGCGTGCCTTGGTGCAGGCCTGCCATGCTGTTGTCCAGGTAATGCGCGAACCACGGGTCCTTCACTTCGGCATAGAAGCGTCTCAACTTCAGCTCGAAACTGTCCGCGCGGGCCTCGCTCAGCACCGGTGTCACGAACAACGTGGCGGGACGTTCGGGGGCTGTGGTGTCCGGTGGTGCATCGTTGCTGCGGCGCACACCCACGGCCTGCATGCCCGCGGCCTGATCGGTGGCCAGGTCCTCGGCAATGAAGGCGTCCACCCGCTCGTTCAGGTCGGTGGCCAGCGCGTTGATGTCCATGACGTCCATGTCGTGGAACTCGAGGTCCACGCGGGTGGTGTTGCCTAGACTTCTTGCCGTGCGTACGGTGGGCTGCGGGAACAGGATGTTCAGTGTGCTACCTGGCCGTGCGAAGAGGTCGCCGCTCACATCGCCGATGCGCAATTGCAGCTTGTTCACGCCCTGCACATCCGTGGTCAACGTGGCTGCGCCGTCATCGCCGATCGGCATTTCGGCAATGCGCACGGTGCGCAGGGTGTACAGGTCGTCGTAGCGATAGAGGCGTGCCACCTGTCCACTGTAGGCCGGCGCCTGCAACACGATCGTGAAGTTGCCGGCGCAGAGCGCAAGGGGCAGTGCGAGCAGGGGGAGCAGCAGTAGGCGCCTCATCAGCGAGCAGGGCGAAGGTCCATGGGGACCAACGCCGAAACGTCGGCCTTATTGGCGATCAGTTCGCGCACAATGGTGCTGCTGATGTGCGCATGTTCGGGTGCCGATGGCAGGAAGATGGTCTCCACTCCGGCCAATTGGCGGTTCATCAGTGCAATGCTCCGCTCGTAGCCATGGTCGGTGCTGTTGCGCAGGCCGCGCAGGATGAAGCGCGCGCCAACGGTCTTGCACAACTCCACGGTAAGGCCTTCGAAGGTCATGGCCTCCACACGGTCATCACCCGCGAACGCATCCTTGATCCACGCGATGCGCTGCTCGGGGTCGAACATGGTCTTCTTGGAGGTGTTCACGCCCATGCCCACGATCACCTTGCTGAACAGGGGCAGTGCGCGCTGCACAATGGACACATGCCCGATGGTGATCGGGTCGAAGGTGCCAGGGAATACGGCGATGGGGCTGCTCATGGGTTCGGGGGGCTGGCCGGTGCCGGTGGTGCGAAGAAGCTGAACTGCACCAGGCCGTATGACCGGGTGCGCTGGTAGCCGGGCAGGTGGCTCAGGTCGAGCTTCTCCTGGTGTTCCATGATCAGTGTTCCGTCCGTGCCCAACAGCCCGGCATTGAACACCAAGGTAGGTATCCGTTCAATGCCTTCCATGTGGAACGGTGGATCGGCGAACACGATGTCGTACCGGCCGCGATGCGCGTTCAGGAAGGTGAACACGTCCTGCTTCACCATGCGCCAGTGCGTTTCATTCAGCTCGCGCGCCATGCGTTGCATGAAGTTGAAGAGCACGCGGTCCTGGTCCACCGAGATCACTTCCGCTGCACCGCGCGAAAGGAACTCGAGCGAGATGTTGCCCGTGCCTGCGAAGAGGTCGAGCACGCGGATGCCGTCCAATGCGGTGCTGTGCTGCAACACGTTGAACAACCCTTCCTTCGCGAAATCGGTGGTGGGCCGTGCAGCGATCTCGCGCGGCGGATGCAGCCTACGGTTGCGGTATTTGCCGCCTACGATACGCATGCGAACTGTTCCAACAGGGCCAACCAACGGTCGCCTTTCACGGGTTCGGTGGCGCCCAGGTCAGCAGGCAGGTCGTCCATGGCGGGGCGCATACGGTCCAGGAACCGTCCCAGCAGATTGCGCTCTCCATCGGAAAGGTGGGTGCCGCTCATGTACACCGTGGTCCCCTTGGGGGAAAGGCCGCACTGTTCCAAGGCCAGGAGTGTGAAGTAAAGGAGGTCCTGTCCTGTACGCGCCGGAAAGGTGTTGCTCAGCAGCACGCGGCCATGGTCGGCAATGGCGATATCGACGCGATCGGTGCTGCGGTGTACAAGTGCCACAGGGCCATCGTGGGAGCGGGCAATGGCGCCGCGCACCATCAGGCCTTGCATGGGCAGCGCTCGGGCACTGGGCAG
>CAZQFG010000288.1:0-3499 GCA_964592515.1 uncultured Chryseobacterium sp.
GTGGACCTGGACAAGGTGCGTGCGCTGAAACCGGACCTCATCATCGGCAACAAGGAGGAGAACGAGCGGAAGGACATCCAGGCGCTGGAGCAGGAGTTCCCCGTGTGGATGAGCGATATCCGCGACCTGCCCGATGCGCTGGACATGATCACTCGCGTGGGCGAGATCACCGGCACCCAGGAAAAAGCCAAGGCCCTGGCAAGGGACATCGTGCAAGCATTCGGAACGCTACGCCCATTGGATCCGACCTATACTGTAGCCTACCTCATCTGGCGTGAGCCCTACATGGTGGCCGGCCATGGCACCTTCATCAACGACATGCTGAAGCGCTGCGGCCTACAGAACGTGTTCGACGAGGATGATGCACGCTACCCGGAGATCACGGAACAGCAACTGGCGGAAGCTGACCCCGCCATCATCCTGCTCTCCTCAGAGCCATACCCCTTCAAGGAAGAGCACATCCAGGACCTCAATATGATCTGCCCCGGGACCCCGGTCCGCATTGTTGATGGCGAGCTGTTCAGCTGGTACGGCAGCCGCTTGCTGCATGCACCGGCTTACTTCAACGGCCTGCTCAAGGGCTGAACGGTTCATCCAGCGCAAGGGGCGGCCCTACTTTTGCTCGGTCGCCGCACCATGTTCAACCGCACCACTGCACTGGCCGTATTGATCGGCTTGTCGGCCACGGCCTCGGCGCAGCGTGTGGGCCTGGTGCTCAGCGGCGGTGGGGCCACGGCCATGGCGCACATTGGCGTGCTGAAGGCCTTGGAGGAGAACAACATCCCCGTGGACCTGATCACCGGCAGCAGCATGGGCGCCTTGGTGGGCGGTCTGTACGCCGCCGGTTATTCGCCATGGCAGATCGACTCCTTGTTCAGCAGCGAGCAGTTCCGCATCATGGCCGAAGGCGGTGTGGAACCCGAGTACACCTACTTCTTCAAGCAGGAAGTACCCGATGCATCGCTCATCAGCCTGCGGTTCGACCTGGACACGCTACTGACCACCAGCCTGCCCACCAACCTGCGCAGCCCAGTGCTGCTCGACTTCGAACAGATGCGGGGCTTTGCCGGGGCATCAGCCACAGCTGGCTACTCGATGGACAGTCTCTTCGTGCCCTTCCGCTGCGTGGCCTCCGACATCACTGCGCAACGCACCTACATTTTCCGGTCGGGTGACCTGGCACAGGCCATCCGGGCCAGTATGAGCTATCCGTTCTACTTCAAGCCCATCCGGGTGGATGGCCACCTGATGATGGACGGGGGGCTGTACAACAACTTCCCCAGCGATGTGATGTATGAGGACTTCTTCCCGGACATCATCATCGGAAGCAACGTATCGAGCAACTCGGCACCACCCAATGAGGATGACCTTCTGAGCCAGCTGCGCGCCATGGTGCAAGAGCCCACCAACTTCTCGGTGATCTGCGAGAACGGCGTGATCATTGAGCCGCACACGGCCACCTCGCTTTTCGATTTCAGCGATCCCTCGGTAGCGATCAATGATGGGTACAAGGCAGCCATGGAGCGCATGCCGGAGATCCTGGCGCAGGTCCAACGACGCGTGGACAGGGCGGAGCTCGAAGCACGTCGACGGGCTTTCCGGGCACAATTCCCGCCATTGGTGTTCGGTGAGCTGCGCATTCACGGGGCCACCCGATCACAGACCAGGTACATCAAGAACGTTATGGCACCCGGAAGCATGCCGATGAACGTGGGGCAGGTCAAATCAGGCTATTTCCGGCTGTATGCCGACCGCAATGTGGCATTGTTGTATCCGAAGGCCACCTACGTGAAGGAGCGCGGCAATTACGACCTGGACCTGCATGTGAAGCCCGAGAAGGACCTGGAGGTGCGCTTCGGCGGCATGTTCTCCTCGCGCCCCATCAACTCGGGCATGGTGGCTTTGCGTCTCAACCTCTTCGGTCGTTCATCGGCCCACGTGGACGCGCTTTCCTACTTCGGCAAATTTTACGCAGCCGGACAGGTTCGCTTGCGCGCCGACCTCTCCACGCGTCTGCCGATCTATTTGGAGCCGGTGTTCACGCTGCATCGATGGGACTATTTCCGGTCCTTCAGCACCTTCTTCGATGAAGTGAAACCCTCTTTCGTAGTGAACCGTGAAGCATGGGGTGGCGCCAACGCAGGCATGGGGCTCGGCAACAAGGGCCTGCTGCGGTTCGATGTAAAACTGGCCGAGACCGAGGACAAGTACTACCAGTCAGATGCGTTCACCGGTGCGGATACAGCGGACGTTACGCAGTTCCGGTCCTTCACTTCGGGCTTGCGCATTCAACGGAACTCATTGAACCGAAAGCAACACCCCAATGCAGGCCATTGTTTTTCGGCTTCAGCGAGGTATGTGGGTGGCGATGAGCGTACTGTTCCGGGCTCCACATCGCCTGCAGAGGGCACGGTGTTCAAGGACCACCATGAATGGTTCGCCCTGAACGTGAAGGTGGACCAGTACTTCCTGCCGCGTGGCACCATCCGTTTCGGGTACATGGCCGAAGGCATGTTCAGCACCATGCCCATGTTCCAGAACTACACGGCCACCATCATTCAAGCGCCGGCCTTCCAGCCCACACCCGAGAGCCGGACCTATTTCATACCCGAGTTCCGCTCCACGAAATACGTGGCCGGTGGCCTGCGTGCCATCGTCGCAGTGGCACGTGATCGCTTCGATCTGCGCTTGGAGGGATATGTCTACCAACCGTACGAGCCCATCATTCGTGGCGAACAGAACGAGGCCGTCACAGGTACTTCGTTCACCGAACGGTATTACATCGGATCAGGCTCGCTCATCTACCAGAGCCCCGTGGGGCCAGTGTGGTTCAACCTGAGCTATTTCGATGGCCTGCTCGATCCGTGGGCATGGAGCCTCAACTTTGGCTACATCATCTTCAACCAGCGTTCCCAGGAATGAGCCTCATTGATCACGCCTTCATTGACATCTACACCTCCGTTGCCGGTGACCCCGAGCGCCTTCACAAGGGACATGGCATGGACATGGACCTATGGGAAGTGTTGGACGGACTGTTGCTCGACCTGCACTTGATCAGGCATGGATATGCCACGGCCGGATACGAGAAGCACATCGCAGCTGAGCTGAAGCGGTTGTGCGCCGATGCCAGCGTGATCGACCGCATCAACGAACTGCGTCTGTAGTACAGCGAAAGAGGACCAATGAAAAAGCCCTCCGTCATGGAGGGCCTTTTCATTTCAGGCATTTGCCCTCAGGCCTGTGCCGCCGGACCGCCGAAGTTCATCGGGATCTCGGGCATCTCCGTTTCGCGGATGTTGCCGTGCACCTGTTCGAACTTGCTGATGTTGTCGGCCAGTGCGCGCATGAGGCGCTTGGCATGCTGAGGGGTGAGCAGGATGCGCGAACGCACCTTTGCCTTGGGCACACCGGGCATCACGCGCACGAAGTCGAGCACGAACTCGGAGTTGCTATGCGTAATGATGGCGAGGTTGCTGTAAATGCCATCGGCCACCTCCTC
>CAZQFG010000289.1:0-3488 GCA_964592515.1 uncultured Chryseobacterium sp.
TCCACCGTGCCGAAAAGATCGTACACGATGTTCACCGCAGCACCATCACCCACGGAGATCACCTCAACAGAGACCGTGAAGGTTCCCTGTTCGCAATCCTCGGTAACAGTGTAGGTCGCCTCCGGGGGTGTACAATCCAGCATGAACTGGACCGTGGTCACCACGCAGTTCGACTGGGTCGCACACGTCTCATCGACCGTCCAATGCGCGAACAGGTCCGCCCCGTTGGAAAGCACATCGACCGTACCGACACCTTCAGCCACAACTGCACCATCGAACGTGCCTTCGCGCACGGTGATGTACCCACCCGACGCCAGCACGAACTGATAGGTGCCACCGTTGACCAAGTTGGTAATGGCCGAATACTCAGTTTCGAAGCTGCACGTTGAAATGGTGGTCACTGTGCCATTCGAGTTGGGCACAATGGCATTGCTCGGGTATTGGAATTCATTCAGGCAGCCGCCTTGGCCATATGCTTCCGCTCCCATTACGCCAAGCGCAACGGCAAGTAGGGCAAGCGATCGGAAGGGTCCTCTTCGTGTCATGCTTTTCCGGGTTCGTGATTAGTTGGTCCGTTCGTGGACGAAGGTAGCATTTCATAAAAGCGTCCATTCCCGGGCACGGACCGGGTTACGAACAGCCTTGGCGCCCTATCGGTGGGCCGGCGTTGCGGCCTGCGGTTCAAACGCATAGGCCTTGCGCACCGCTTCGAACGCCAGCTTCCGGCGCCCGGCGTGATCCACAATGGACCAGCTCGGACCCGGCCAGATGTCGTTGAGCTGCCACAGCAATGTGCCCATGCAGAACGGTTGCCGGGCCTTGTGCGCAGCGATCGCCAACCCGTATGCCCTCGCCTGCAGCTCTTGGCTCACGCGGATGAGTTGCTCCTTGTCGTCCACCCTCATCCCGTAACGCGCTGCCATGTCGATAATGGCCTTGTCGCTCTTGTAGCTGCGTTGGCGTCTGGCCCAGAACACGCCACCCAGAGCTAGCTCCTCCGGGCTTGCATACTCCAGCAGGGTGGCCATTTCGGGGTACGATTGGAAGCCGTACTCGCTCACAAAGCGTCCCACGTTGGTGGTCAGGGCTTCCAGTGGGGCATCACCATGCCAAACGCCCCAATAATGAAGGTCCCCATGGCGGAGCCCCTCGACATTGCCCCAGTTGCTGATCGGCGATGTGGGCACATACCGATGGCTCCTGTCCAAGACCCAGAGCCGGTCAGGCAGGACTTCCTCGAAGAGCGTGCGATAAGCGGTCCACATGCGCGTGGAGTCCGCTTGGGACATGCCATAGGTCTGTTGCCAGCCCCAATTGTGCCAGGCCACTTCCACCTCGTTGTTGCCGCACCAAATGGCCAGCGACGGATGGTGCTGTATCCGCGTGACCTGTTCGAGCACTTCCTGCTGCACATTGGTCAGGAAGGCATCGTCGTCCGGCACCATCGTATTGGCGAACATCAGGTCCTGCCACACCAGGATGCCGGCCGTATCGCACGCATGGAAGAACGCATCCGGCGGATACACGCCCCCGCCCCACACGCGCACCATGTTCATGTTGGCCGCCTGCATGTGCTGGACCAACCTTACCCACGCTTGGTCCCCAGCGCGCGGCAGGAACATGTCCGGCGGCACCAGGTTGGCACCTTGCATGAAGGTGGGCACTTCGTTCACCCGGAAGGTGAACGGCGTACCATCCTTGTCCGGGGTCTGGTCCATAGCGATGGTCACCAAGCCGATAGGCCGTTCCCATGAGGAGATCCGATCATTCCTCACCAACCACTCCACATGTAGATCATGCATGGTCTGCGGACCCGAACCGCGTGGCCACCAACGCCCCGTGTCCGGTATCTGCACAACGACCTCCTGTGTCCAGACCCCATTGCGGTGCTCCACGATCGCTTGTTGCAATAGGCGACCGTTCAACTTCACCAGAAGTTCGCCCTTGGCCTTTTCCGTGGCACGAAGGTCCACCGCGAACGAGAGCTCCCTACCTTCCGGATTGCTTCGCTGGAATACGCGCACACCTTCGATCCGCCCAACAGACCAGGCACGCAGCCCCACATCCTGCCAAATGCCGCAAGTCACCAGCCTCGGGGCGAAGTCCCACCCGAAATGGACCCCGGCCTTCCGCACGAAGGGGCTCACTTTCACGGTGCCGATGTCGTTGTCGGCAGGTAGGGAACGTCCGTACTGTTGGAGCAGCTCCGCGCCCCGCTTGATGGGCGAAGTGAACCTCACTTCAAGCTGATTGCCCTGCTCGCGGAGGAGGCCCTTCACCCGGAATACCCAGCTCCGGAACATGTTGTCCGCGGTACCCAATCGCTGGCCGTTCAGCCACACTTCAGCGAAGGTGTCCAATCCCTTGAACACAAGCTCCACCTCTTCTTGTTCCAGCAAGGCCGCCGATGCATCGAACCGGCGAACGTAGGTCCAGTCACGCTCACCCACCCACTGCACACTATCCTCGTTCGTGCTTCGGTACGGATCCTGTATAAGGCCATGGCGCATCAGGTCGGTGTGCACGGTGCCGGGCACCTCTGCGGTCCATCGCTCCTCTTCACCGGTCCGGCCGAACGTCCACTCCCCTCCCAGGTCCACCCATTGTTCAGCGGCAGGACCAGTACCACAGGCACTGATCATGGTGACCATCAACAACAAACACCAGTTCTTCATGGCCTTGAGAGCGACTTCAGTGCGCCGATCATCGCTGCGATCTTGTCCTCATCGGCCTCCAAAGCGCCAAGTGGTGCGGACTTGCTGGCGAGTGAAGCCAACGTGTTGTCACCCGCGAGCTGCCGCTGCGCCGCGAAGTGGACCTCGGGTACGCCGGTGTGCTGCACCAGTTCCACCACCGTGTTGGGCGAAATGCCACCAGCGGCGGCCACGATAACTCGGCCTGCAGCACGGTCCACCATCCACGCCAATTGGTCACGACCATCCAAAGCGAGCGAGCGCCCGCCGGAAGTGAGTACACGCTGGATCCCGAGGTCGAGGCAGGCATCGAACGCCGACCGCAGGTCGTTCGCCTGATCAATGGCGCGATGGAACGTGACCTCCACGCCTTTGCATCGGCCCAAGACCTCCCTGATGAACGCATGGTCGACCGAGCCATCCTCCATGAGCGCCCCGACCACGATACCATGCACGCCGGAGCCCACGAAGTGGTCCAGATCGGCAAGGATGACCTGCTTTTCGAGCTTGCCATAATGGAATCCCCCAGGACCCGGCCGCACAAGCACCCGGGTGCGCAGACCGGGGTGCACCAATGCACTTGAGACCAGGCCCCACGAAGGTGTTACCCCTCCGGCAGAAAGCCAGGTACAGACCTCGACCGAATCGGCTCCCGAGCGGTGTGCTGCCTCGATCTCACCGGCCGACCCCGCACACACCTCCACTGCGATGCCCATGAGCCAAACATACGCAGGCTTTGTAACCCTGGGCACGCACCAGCGTATCACGGCGGCCATGCCTATCCTCGGACCCAAC
>CAZQFG010000290.1:0-3486 GCA_964592515.1 uncultured Chryseobacterium sp.
TCACCGGAAGCGAAAGAGCCCGTCCAAGTTGTTCACACCCACCGCTCAGCACATACTTTCAATATTATTTGGAAGTACAACTATTGTGATCTTACATTTGAGCCATCATCACGCACACCATGGAACTCCACGAAGCCAAGGACAAGTTCATTCAGGCCTGGGGCGCGTTCGGAAGCCAATGGGGCATCAACCGCAGTATGGCGCA
Organism: uncultured Chryseobacterium sp.; assembly: GCA_964592515.1. Classification (GTDB taxonomy): domain Bacteria; phylum Bacteroidota; class Bacteroidia; order Flavobacteriales_F; family PHOS-HE28; genus PHOS-HE28. The sequence goes on from CAZQFG010000290.1 coordinate 206, forward strand.
GGTGCATGCCCTGCTGTTGATCAGTCCCGAGCCGTTGAGCACAGAAGATGTGATGGAGCAGTTGAACATCAGCAGGGGCAATGCCAACATGAACCTGCGCGCGCTGATCGACTGGCACTTGGTGGACCGTGTGCTAAAGACCGGGGAGCGCCGCGAATTCTTCCAAGCCGAAAAGGACGTATGGAAGATCGCCACGAACATCACCCGCGAACGCAAGAAGCGCGAACTGGAGCCCATGGTGCGCCTGTTGGGCGAGCTGAAACAGACCAGCGGCACCACCAACGAGACCAAGGCCTTCAAGCAAATGGCCCATGACCTGCACGACCTCACGAGCCGGATCGATGCCGTTCTCGAACGCAGTGCGCGCAGCGATGTGCAATGGTTCCTCAAAGCGGCCTCTACCCTGCTCAGATAGCCGCTTTTCTCTTGTCACAATGTTTCATTTTTTATTGAAATTTCAACACACGGGCAAATGACAACCGCCGAAATCCTCGCCCCGTCCGCCGTCGCCATCGACCCTTGCGTGGTGGACCACTTCCACGCCAGTGCCGCGCTCTACAAGCTGTGGAGTCAGGAAGGTCACCTGCACTTCGGTCATTGGCAATGGCCCACTGCCCCCTGGGACCGACGCGCCATGCTCGAAGCACTGACGCAACGGGTGGTCAAGGAATTGCGACCATCCGCTGAACATCACCTGGCCGACCTGGGCTGTGGCTATGGAAGTTCAGCGCGGCTGGTGGCACGCACTTACGGTTGTGCCGTGCAGGCCTTCACGGTGGTGAACGAACAGGTGAAGGAAGGCCAGGCCAAGGCAGCACAGGAGGACCTGCCCGTGACCATGCACCTCCGCGACTTCCGCGACACGGGCATGACCTCCGGAACGATGGACGGTGTGTATGCCTTGGAGAGCCTGTGCTATGGCAGCGGACAAGGCAAGGCCGATGTATTGGCCGAAGCAGCGCGGATACTCCGACCGGGTGGGCGCATCGCGCTTGTGGATGGTTTCATTCTAAAACCACCTACAGGACTTCGCAGGCGCATGGTGCGTACGGTGGAAGAGGGCTGGGCCGTACCCTGTTTTCCACGTCAGCAGGCCTTCGTGCGGGCGATGGAGCGCGTGGGCTTTACGGACATCCGCATCGCCGACCTCAGCTACCGCGTGGCACCCAGCGCCGCACATGGCCTGCCCCTGATGGCGTGGACCAAGTTGCGCAACCTCTTCACCGGAAAACGACTGGACCCACTGGAGAGCGCCCACCTGAAAAGCTGCTTGTACGGTATTGCCATGGGCACCCAGCGCGACCTGTTCCGCTACCTCCTCATTACCGCCCGTAAACACTGAACACCTACCCACATGAACACCCCAAAGCATATTGTACTGGCCGGTGGCACTGGTCTCATGGGCCGTCTGCTCGCCGCACACTTCAGTGAATGCAACATACCGGTGATCGTGCTGACCCGCGGTAAGAGCGAGGAACGCAACGGGATAACCCAGGTCCACTGGGACCCGGAACGACCGCGCGATCTGGAGCAGCATCTGAACGGAGCGCAGGCCGTGATCGGTCTTGCAGGTGCCACTGTGGATCGCCGCTACATCGCAAAAGGAAAGTGGACCATCATGCACAGCCGCCTCAGCAGCACGCTCGCGCTGGGCGATGCCATAGGCCGTTGCTCCGACCCACCCGATGCCTGGCTACAACTGAGCACGGCCACCATCTACCGCCATGCTGAGGACCGCCCCATGGACCAATTCACCGGTGAACTGGGCGAAGGCTTCAGCGTAGAGGTGGCCCGGAGCTGGGAGGCCGTGGCCAACAGCTTCCATCTGCCGCGAACACGAACTGCATTGCTGCGCAGCGCCATGGTGCTGAGCCGAGCGGGTGGTGTGCTCCCCCGGTTGGTACAACTGACCCGTGCCGGGCTCGGTGGCAAGCACGGCAGCGGTGAGCAGTTCGTGAGCTGGATCCATGCGCAGGACCTATGCCGCGCCATTGACCACCTGCTTTACAGACCAACTGCCAGCGGGGTGTACGACATTGCCGCACCAGAGCCCACCCGCGATGGCTACCTGATGGAACTGCTGCGCGCACGCTACCGCCCACTGATCGCGCTGCCGCAACCACGCTGGTTGCTGGAACTGGGCGCCTGTGTGCTGGGTACGGAAACGGAGCTGATCCTGAAGAGCCGTCGGGTCGTACCCACGCGCTTGTTGCGCGAAGGCTTCCGGTTCGCACACCCCGGCATCACCGAGGCCCTGGTGGACCTGCTGGGCAATGCACCCGGTGAATGGAAGATGGAACCGGCTCCGTGAGCACCTTCAACCGGCACCGCTCACCATTCCTCCCAGTTCCTCACCGTTCGTGTAGTGGATCCAATGTCGAACGGAGCGCCCGGTACTTTCGTAGCGTTCCGGAACAGTGTACCGGCAGCGCCCACGCATGATCCAGATCTCAGGTATCCACAAATCGTACCGTACCGGTGCCAACATCCTCCAGGTGCTCAAGGGTATCGACCTGCACATTGGGGCTGGTGAGCTGGTGAGCATCATGGGCAGCAGCGGCTCGGGGAAGAGCACCCTGCTGAACATCATCGGCATCCTGGACAACTACGACAGCGGCGAGTACCTGTTGGACAACATGCTGATCCGCAGCCAGAGCGAAACGGAGAATGCGGTGCTGCGTAGCAAGTACATCGGCTTCGTGTTCCAGAGCTTCAACCTGATCTCGTTCAAGAACGCACAGGAGAACGTTGCGCTGCCGCTTTACTACCAAGGTGTTCCACGCCGTAAGCGTAACGAACTGGCCTTGGAGATGCTGGGCCGCGTGGGCCTGCGCGACTGGGCGCACCACATGCCCAATGAAATGAGCGGTGGTCAGAAACAGCGGGTGGCCATTGCCCGTGCACTGATCAGCGACCCCAAGATCATTCTGGCCGACGAGCCCACCGGAGCGCTGGACAGCAAGACCAGTCACGAAGTGATGGAGCTCCTGACCAGCGTGAACCGCGACCTGGGCAAGACCGTGGTGATCGTGACCCACGAACGTGAAGTGGCCGCTGCCACCGAGCGCGTGATCTACCTACGCGATGGACTGATCGAGAACGCCCACATGGACCCCAAGAGCCTCAGCACCGCTATGGATGGTGTGCGTGAGGTGAACAAACCCACTGGCGATGTTCGATAGGGAGAAATGGGGTGAGGTGTTCGAGAGCATCGGCAAGAACAAGCTGAGGGCGGTGCTCACGGGCTTTGCGGTGTTCTGGGGCATCTTCATGCTGATCAT
>CAZQFG010000291.1:0-3462 GCA_964592515.1 uncultured Chryseobacterium sp.
CGTCGGCCTTCACGTTCAGCGTAAGGCGCCCTTCCACCTGCTCCAGGGTGTCCACCTGGGCAAAGCGCAGCATATCGGCCAGGTCCAGGTCGGCCTGCAGGTTCGCCTTCACCACGGTGTTCTGCAGGCCATTGCTTTGCCAATCGGCGCGCAGGGTGCCACTGCCTGTTTTCGCTGTAAGGCCCTTGATCACTAGCTTGCGTGGTGTACCATCGGGGGTAAGGTCCAGCGCCAGCTCGCCGAAGATGTCGCTGAAGGTGGCGCCACTGTTGCGCTCTTTCATGCGACCATGGCTCACCTGCACACCAATGGAGAGCGCCGGGCCCTTGCCTTCAATGGGGCCTGCGTATCGCATGGCCAGGTCCACTTCGCCATCCATGCCGTAGCGTTGGAAACGGGCGGCCAGATCATCGGGCAGCAGGCGCACTGCATCGCCCAGATCAAGGCCCAGTCCCTTGGCGCGCAGGTCAATCTCCTGGCCGTTGGGTCCCGGTACCAGGTCCATGGTGATCTCCAGGGGCACGTTGTTGGAGATCAATTCGCCTTTGGTGATATGCACACCTCCGTCCTTGCCGCCGTACTGAAGGCCGAAACGCAGCTGGGCCTGCCGGTCCTGCAGAATGGTGCGGCCGTCCTGCTGCCACTCGCGCAGGTCGAGGTCGCCCTTCAGGTTGATCCTGCTCTCCGCATCGCTGAAACGGCCGCTGAGGGCCAGTGCCTTGCTAAAGGAGTTCATCAGGAGGCCTGACCTTGCATCGCGATAGCGCAGTTGCAGTCCATCGAAGCTCACGGCCTCCAGCTCCAAGGGCGATGAGGCGGTGCTGGTGGTGTCCGTTTTCCAGATGATGTAGTTCTCGCGGCCCTCGCTATCAAGTCCGGGGTAGAGCTTCACAGTCTTGCCATGGATGCCCTGCACGGTGTAGTTGCCCTTGAACAGGTCCCACAGGCTGAACTCCAGGTACAGGTCCTGGGCGTGTAACAGCGTGTCGGCCTCGGCGCCGTCGTAACGCACCTCGCGGGCCAGCACATGGGTAAGGTGCATGCTGGCCTGGGGGAAGCGCGCAATGAGCGTGAGGTCCATTTCGCTCACGCTCACCGGTGCGTTCAGTTGTTCGTTGAGCGCTCCGATGAGCTTGGCCTTCACCTCTGCTTCGTACACCGTGGCCAATACCACCAGTGTGCCGAAGGTGAGCACGAACAGCGAGGCCACGACAATAAGCGCGGTGCGAAGGCGGCGGAACATGGACGGAGGTGCAAGGTACCCGGGGCACCTGTGCAGCTAACGGCAATTCCCGTGCAGTTCGTTCACACCCCGGTGTTATTCGGGACGCGTCGATCGGCGTTTGGTCAGGAACAGCACCTCTTTCTCGGTAAGGTGCCGCCACTTGCCGCGTGGCAGGTCCTTCTTGGTAAGCCCGGCGAAGACCACACGATCAAGCTTCACCACTTCGTAGCCCAGGGCGGCGAACATGCGGCGCACAATGCGGTTGCGGCCCATGTGCAGCTTCAGGCCCACTTCCTTGCGGTTGGAGCCTTGCACGAAGGTGGCCTCGTCGGCCTGTGCGGGACCATCGTCCAGCATCACGTTCTCCACCAATTGCTCCAGGTGTGCCTTGGTCACGGCCTTGTCCAGCGTTACGTGGTAGATCTTCTCGGCACCATGGCTGGGGTGGGTGAGCTTCTTGGCCAGGTCGCCATCGTTGGTCATCAGCAACACGCCCGTGGTGTTGCGGTCCAAGCGGCCCACGGGGTACAGCCTTTCGGTGCAGGCATCGTCGATCAGGGCCATCACCGTGCGGCGGTCGCGCGGGTCATCGGTGGTGGTGATGAAGTCCTTCGGTTTGTTGAGCAGCACGTAGCGTTTCTGCTCCGAGCTGAGGCGCTGGCCACCGTAATGTACGCGGTCGCCGGGCATCACCTTGAAACCCATTTCGGTGATCACTTTCCCGTTCACGCTCACCACACCGGCCTTGATCAGGTCGTCGGCCTCGCGGCGGCTGGCCACACCGGCATGGGCCAGGTAGCGGTTCAGGCGCATCGAGCCATCGTTGTCCTCCTCGGCCTTGCGTCCGCGGCGGCTCATGCGGTCGGGTCCGCGGCCAATGGTGCGTTTCACAGAGGCATCGCGCGTGCGTTCGGCGGGTGCCCAGGGGCGCTTACCTGCGGGGCGTTCGCTGCGCCCTTCGCGGAAGGGGCGTTCCCCTTCGCCGCCCTCGCGCCGTTCGGGACGAGGACCTCCCGGCCTTGCGCTGCGGGCTCCCGGCCGTTCGCCGCGACCTTCTGGGCGCGGGCCTGAGCGGGAGCCACCGGGTCCGCCCGAACTACGGGGCCGTTCATCGCGATCGCGTGCCGGACGCTCCGTGTATGCTCCTCCCGGTCGCGTACCGCGTGCCGCTGGGCGGGGGCCTGCGCCACCGCTGCTTTCACCAGTGCGCTCATCGCGGCCTGCAGCGGGTGGACGCTTGCCAGCGCGCTTCGACGTGGGTGCACCACGTTGTGGGCGGCCGCCGCGTGGGGCTTCGCGCTCCTCGTCCCGGGGCTGGTCGCGTTCGGCGCGTGGCGGGCGTTTGCCAGCGCGTTTCGATGGGCCTTTGGCGGGACGGGCGGGGCCTTTTCCGGTCTTGCGGGGGCCTTTGCCGCGGTCAGTACGGTCGGTCATGGAGGGTGGGATAGAACGCGTCGATAATGTGGTGAATGTAGGGCTTGCCCGACGGGTGCAGGATCACACTGATGATGTCGAACCGAAGTCCCAGTTCGCAACCGGCCTCCAGCACGTAGGCGTTGGCGGCCTTGATCAGGTGGCCCCGTTTGCCCTTTTTCACGGCCTCTTCGGGCTGGCCGTAGTGCTCGCTGCTGCGGGTCTTCACTTCCACCACCACCAGCTCGGGACCCTTGCGGGCAATGATGTCCAGTTCGTGCTTGCCGCTCTTCCAGTTGCGCTCAAGCACCTCATAGCCAGCCTCTTCCAGGAAGCGGCATGCCAGTTGCTCGCCTGTGGCGCCCGTCTGGTTGTGCTCGGCCATGTGTTGAAAGATCCGTACCGTAACCCTGTGCGGGTACTGCCGTTGAAGGCCTAAAATTGAGGAACTTTCCGTCCACACCTTCGGAACAGATCGTGAACATGCGCCCTATTCTCCGTTCGATCAGCCTATTGGCCCTCACCGTGATGGTGAGCGCTACGGCCCTTTTCGCCCAACCCTTCGAGGGCATCATCGAGTTCACCAAGACCACCGGTCCGGTGATCACTACCTACCGCTACTACGTGAAGGGTGAGCGCATTCGCATCGAGGAGATCAGCGCACGCGGCGAGGTGCAGGGCATCATGCTGGTGGACACCCGCGACAAGACCGTTACGGCCATCAGCCCCGAGCGCAAGCTCTACATGGATGTGCCCAACATGCGCCTGCCCAAGGATGTGGAGGTGCAGGTGCAGAAGACCGCCGACCTCAAGGAGATCGCCGG
>CAZQFG010000292.1:0-3439 GCA_964592515.1 uncultured Chryseobacterium sp.
GGGCGCTGGCGCTGGTCATCATGGCCATCGTCTTCTGGTTCGGGACCAAGGATGGGCTGGCACGCTATGATGGATACTCCTTCACGGTGTTCCGGCACAATGAGCAGGACACCAACAGCATTGGCGGTGACCACATCAGCAGCTTGCTGGTGGACCGGGAGGGATACCTGTGGGTGGGCTATGCACCCTTCGGACTGGACCGGTACGATCCCCGCACGGGCCGCTTCGCGCATGTACGGGTCGAAGGCTTGGAAGACGGCCTCTCATCCAGGCTGCAATCGCGTCTCTGCGCCGACGGGCTGGGCCGGACCCGGATAAGCCTGCACACCAGCCAAGGGTGGCGCAACCTGGTGGTGGACCCGAACGGTGGGGCGCAGCTGGTGGCGAAGGATCCTCGCAGTGTGTCACCACCAATGGTTCCCTTGGTGGATGCGCGTGTCTTCATAGGCCCGAACGATGATCCGTGGATCGCCAACCCCGATACGTTCCGTTGCATCCATCGCTCGGCCGATGGTTCCTTCCAGGTCATCGATCGGCCCCACAAGATCCCGTGGCGCGCCCAGGACGGTGTGCGTGAAGCGCCGCAAATGGTGGCCGATCCCGCTACCGGACACATGCTCGTCGCCGAACCCGGCTTTGTCACACTCCGGGTCTACGATCAGGCCGCGCCACTCGACACCATCCACCTCACCGACCAGCAATTCCAATTGTTCCTGCTACTGGACAGCCAGCGCCGTATCTGGGGCGGTCCGCACAACGGAATGGATCGGCGCTTGGACCTGAAGAGCGGGCGTACCGAGGTGGTGACCCCGAGCGGGTCCGTGCCAGCGGGCATCTGGCAAACCACGGGCTTGCGACCGACCTTCGAGGATCGCGCGGGCAACGTCTGGTTCACCACGGGCGGTTTCGGGGTGTTCCGAACGAATCTGCGGCGTGAGCGCTTCACCCCCGTGGACCCCGGGCTACTGAAGGGGGTGTATCCGGGCAACCTGAGCGGCAGCATGTTGCTCGGGTTCATGAAGGACGGCCTGAACATCCGCTACGGTGCTCCCGGGATCTACACCAAGGTCCTGATGCCCTCGCACGGAACACCACCGAACATGGAACGCGCCGTGGTGGACGATCAGGGAAGGATCTGGGTGGGCGAAGCGGTGCGTGGTACGCGTGATATACGGGCTGCCATACTGGACGATCATGGTCTGACCTATGTCAAGTCCTTGGAGGGCGAGCGGATACGGGACATCTTTCCTGGACCGGGCAACACGATCTGGGCGGTCACGGGGACGAACGTGGATGTGGTCACGAACCTCACCCACCTCGATGCACGCACCGGCAGCATCATCCGGCGTTACACACCGCCGATCGCCTTCGGTACCAGCGATTACTTGTCCATTTCCTCATTCACCCATCACCCCGATGGCACGGTGTGGATGGGCACGGTGGCCGGTCTGCACCACCTGGATCCGAAAACGGGTGTATGGAAGGTGTACCAGCACGATGAGCAGGATCTGCATTCGTTGCCGCATGATATGGTCTTCAGCACCTGCCTGGATCCGGCCGATCCGCAGCATGTGCTCTGGGTGGGCACCAACGGCGGAGGCCTCGCGCGGTTCGATCTGCGCACGCAGCGTTCCAAGGCCTGGACTACACGGGAAGGTCTGCCGAACGACGTGATATACAGCATCCTGAGCGACGAACGCGGCAACCTGTGGATCGGCACCAACCAGGGACTGGTCCAGTTCGATCCCAGCACGGGAAAGATGAAGACCTACACCAAGGAGGATGGCCTGCCGAGCAACGAATTCAACCGCTACAGCTACGCGAAGACCGAGAAGGGTGAACTCTGGTTCGAGGGCATGGGCGGCGCCTTCCACTTCAACCCCGAGGACTTCTACGAAACGATCCCTGCATCACCCACGGTGATCACGGGTATGAAACTTGTTGGTAAGGCCGTCGCCGTAGCGGGCCTCGGCAACGCCACCGGTGAAGGCTACGAACTCCCTGCGCCCATCGAGTACGTGCGCAGCATCACCCTGCCGTACAGCGAGCGCATGATCACCTTCTCCTTCGCGTGCATGGACCACACCGCACCGCTGAAGAACACGTTCCGGTACCTGCTCGAGAACTTCAGCACCGACTGGGTAGAGGTGGGCACCCAGCACGAGGCCACCTTCACCAACCTCGATCCCGGCACCTACACCTTCCGCGTGCAGGGGCGCAACAGCGCGGGCGTATGGGATGAGCGCGGCGCAATGATGGAGGTCATCATCACGCCGCCGTGGTGGGGTACATGGTGGTTCAGGATCCTTGTGGCGTTGTTGATCACGGCCGGGGTCGTTGCCTTCTACCGCTACCGTCTGGCCCAAGCCGTGAAGGTGGTGCGCGTGCGCGAGCGCATTGCCCGCGATCTGCACGACGAGATCGGATCTACGCTCAGCAGCGTATCGCTCTTCAGCAGTGTGGCACAGAAGAAGGCCGCGGGCAAAGCACCGGAAGCGAGCGAACTGCTGGGCCGCATCACCGATAGCACCACGCAAGTGCTCGAGGCCATGAACGACATCGTGTGGGCCGTGAACGCCGACAACGACGACATGGCCAGCGTGATCAAACGCATGCATGCCTTTGCCGTGAACGTGAGCGAAGCGCGCGGCTGCAAATTGCACCTCCACGCCGATGAGGAACTGAAGAGCTGGCGCCTGGAAATGGGCCAACGCAAGAACCTCTACCTCATCTTCAAGGAAGCGGTGAACAACGCCATGAAGTATTCCGGCTGTGCGAACCTGCGCGTGGACTTGGTGCGCGATAAGTCGGCCATCGTGTTGCGCGTAGCAGATGACGGCAAAGGCTTCGATCAGAACATGCAGAACGAAAGCGCCGGCGGCGGCAACGGCTTGGGCAATATGCGCAACCGCGCAGCGGAGATCCCGGGCACGCTCACCATCACCAGCGAAGCGGGAAAGGGGACCACGGTGGAGCTGCGCTTCGTGCCGGGCGAAAGCAAAAGTTCATTGGAACCAATGACAGCCGACGGCGATCAGCCGCGATAGCTTTGCCGCATGGATCTGCGGGTAGCCATCTTCGACGACAATGCCAAGCGGCGCGAGGGGCTGCAGTTGCTCATCGACTCCACCGAGGACATGACCTTCGTGGGCAGTTGGCCCGATTGCCGCGACGTGGTGCGCCACATCACCGAGACCTCGCCCGATGTGGTGCTCATGGACATCGACATGCCGCACGTGGACGGCATCGCGGGCGTAGGCCTCATCCGCAAGCAGTTCAAGGACGTGAAGATCCTGATGCAGACGGTGTTCGAGGACAACGAGAAGATCTTCGACGCGATCCTCGCCGGAGCGAACGGCTACCTGCTGAAGCAGACCGCGCCCACCAAGCTCATCGATGGCATCATCGAAGTGGCCCAAGGTGGCGCACCGATGACACC
>CAZQFG010000293.1:0-3438 GCA_964592515.1 uncultured Chryseobacterium sp.
GGATCGGTACACGGGTGTGATGGAAGGTGCGGTTCAGGGATGGAGGTGCTTCTCCACCACCTGCATCACCTCGTAGGTGGCCGTGTTGTATACGTAGGCCACCAGCACAATGTGATCAGCGTTCCATTCGCTGTTCAGCGTGTAGGTCGGCATGGTGAACTCCAGCGTGTCGCCCACGGCCTCGGTACCGGCAAGCGCAAGCTCGCCCCAGGTGCCGTTCAGGGTGCCGCGGAGCACGTGGCGGTGCACATAGTTCTCGATCTCCGAGGGGGTGGAATTGGCATCGGACTGCCAGCCCACAATGCTGTCCTCCACCAGATAGACCACAAGGGTGTGTTCGGCGTTGGCGAGGTCCTTGGCCACGCTCACTTTCACCTTTGCGTTCACCTGCCCATTGCCGGTGTTGTGCTCCAGTTGCGAGAACCAGATGTCCATCAATGCTTCCTGGCCAAGCAGGTCGTTCACCGCGGCCTCCCAGGCATCGCGACCCTGCATCATCGTTTCATTGAACGGCTTACGGCTCACCATGCCTTTCGGCAGGCCACTGCCTACAGGCCATTGGGAGATGTAGGTGGTGCCGGCCGTGGTGCGGAAGTCATTGTCGTAGTAGCCATCACCCAGTGGTGGCACTGGGGCGGCGAAGAAATCCGTGACGTGCAAGCCAACTACGACCAGATCCTCGCCAATGGCCGGGTCGTCCTTTAGCTGTTGGGCGATGGTGGCGGCTTCGGGGCAATAGATGCACCGGTGGCCGGTGAAGTCCTCCAACAGGATCCGACGGCGAACACCTTCCACGGGAGGAGGTCCGCCCCCATTGTCGCTGGGGCCATATGGGTCTTCAACCATATCGCAGCCTGCCAATAGGGCCGCAATGCCGAGCACCAGTATCGAAAGCGGTTTCATGGATATCAGAACGTGCTGGTAATGGAGAGGGAGAGACCGTTGGAGGCCGGAACCTGGCGGCATACACCACCCACGCAGAAGATACCTGCGCGCTGGCGGCCGTAGTTCATTTGGAACCGGTTGCCACCACGGATGTAACCTACCGATCCGATGGGATAGTGCAGGCGGTCAGGGCTGGTGTCGCCGACGCCGTAGTAATGGAACTCGTTGCCCGTGGTCACGTAGTTGAACTGGTCCATGGCGGCCAGGAACCAGTGTGGGCTGAAGGTGAGCTCGGCCAAAGCCGTGGCCCAGTTGCCCTGGTCCTGTGCCGTGCGAAGGTGTTGTACCTCAAAGCGCAACGAGGTCTTGTCATTAAAGTTGTGCAGGCCTTCAAGGATCACCATGTCGGCATACACCTTGGGCTTGCCGGGCTTGCCTTGGATAATGTCGATATCGTACACCAGGTTGAGGTAGGTGAGGGCCAGTTCCCAGGTCTCGCTCACTTTCTTCCGCAGTTCAATATTGAAGTCGGAGAAGTACATGCGGTCGCCGGGTACGAACATTTTGCTCGTGTATCCCAGTCGTCGCGTGGTGTCGTCGGCCACGCCGAGATCGGTGGTGTCCAATGCGTAGGCCACGGAGTAGTTCACCGCCACCTTGGTGCCGTACTTGCCGCCAAGCTTGCTGCCTTTCTTGAACTTGTAGAACAGTTCACCCTGACCGGATACCTCGCCATTGGGTTGGGTGGCATAGGGGTAGAGCGTTGCAGGCAGGTTGTACGTATGCTGCTTGGTGAGCGGCGGAAGGAAGTTGATGTTGAGGTCGAAGGGCGAAGGCGAGGTGCGGTCGCTCTGGTAGAACATATTGTCGAACGAGTGCGCACCCACCGAGGCCCCAAGGCCTTTCACGGAATAGGTTGCGTTCACCATCAAGGCCTGTCCGGGCTTATAGATGAATCCGTTCCGGCTGCTGGGGTCGTTGATCTTGTAGGCATACTCGGTGTAGAGGTCCCACTTGGGCGATGTGTAGTGCAACCGGGCGGCCCATGTGCCCACGTTCTCGGGCAGCACCAACTGGCTGCTCTGGTCGGCTTGGTACTTGCTCACGAAACTGGCGCCAACGATCAGGTTGCCGACGCCTGTCCAAGCACTGTCCAGCAATTCGTTGAAGCTCACTTCCGCATCGGCACCACGCACAATGCCCACGCCTTTGGTGAAGCCGTTATCGAAACCGAAACGTTGCTGGCCCACCACGCCTTTCAGGTAAACACCGCGGTGGGGCTTGTAACGCACGCGGAACCCGTCCATGGCGTTGTCCACGCCCAGGTAGCGTTCCTCGTAAGCCCTGAACACCATGCCTTGGCCGAACTGATCGAAGAAGTTCCCGAAGGTGACCTCCAGATCGGACATGGTGTATTTGATGTACCGGTAACCGAGCCCGGTGCCCTTGTAGGGTTGCCCCGCCGGATATCCGGCCAAGGGCGGCTCATAGCTTTCGAAACGAATACCGGCCTCGAAGTTCTTGTTGGTATAGATGAGGTTCGTCCATGCATTGGCAGCGAAGCGCTGTGGCGGCATCACCGCACCGATGATGGAATCCTCCAAATAGTATTGCGCGTCCGTGCTGAAGTTGCCGTGGAGGCTGCCACCGTCCTGCGCGTAAAGTGCGGAGATGGTGGCGCCTACGGACAGGCAGGTGGCCAGCAGGCGGCCAAGGGGTGTATGCTGCATCACTTCTTGCCCACGAGCTCGAGCACCTTGCGGAACAGTTCGTTCTCGTCGCCGGGCTCATAATTGTTGTGCTGCCACACGATCTCTCCATTGCCGTTCAGCAGGAAGGTGTGCGGCACGTTGTTCACGTTCAAGGCGCGCTTCAGGTCGCCGTTGGGGTCCAGGTACACTTCGTAGTCCCAGTCCTGCCCGCTTACGTAAGGCTTCACGCGGTTCATGCTCCGGGCATCATCAATGCTCACAGCGACCAGTTTCACGCCGGTCTGCTTCTGCCACTCGGCATATTTCTCGGCAATGGCGTTCAGCTCCTTCTTGCACGGTGCGCACCACGTAGCCCAGAAGTTGATGATCATGGGCTTGCCGTTGTTGCTCAGTGTCTTGGTGTCCACCTTCTTGCCTTCGGGTGTCTGCACGATCACACTGGGCAGTTTGGTGGGGGTCTGTGCGACCGCGAACTGGGCAACAAGGAAGAATGAGAGGAGGAGCGTGAAGTGTTTCATGTGCGGTAGTGTGGTAGGTGCCAAATCGAAAGGTCAGCGATCGCGATGCAACTATCGCACCGGATCGCTGACCTTTCGTTCAGGGCATCAAAAGGGCGATGACTTATTTCGTGAGGGTCACCTTGCGGGTGGCGCGGAGGCCGCCTGCGCTGATGTTCACGAAGTAGATGCCTTCGCTCAGGCTGCTGATGTCGAGGGTCTCACGCTGCAGGCCGTTGCCGGTGCTGCGGGTGGTGTTGATCACGCGCTCGCCCACCATGTTGAACACCTCCACCTGTGCGGTCTCACCGGCAGGCAGTTCGTAATCCACGAAGAGGATGCCG
>CAZQFG010000294.1:0-3402 GCA_964592515.1 uncultured Chryseobacterium sp.
AGCTTCAAGCCGCGCATCACCGTGCGTGTGCCACTGGAACAGGTGGAACTGCTCACCGTGCGCGGCACCGGCAATGTAAGCTGCACCGACACCATCATCCGGTCGCACTTCTCACTGCAGCAATGGAGCGCAGTGGGGACCGTGCATCTGCTGCTCGATGTGGGTGCCATGGAGTGCGGACTTCACTCGGGCGCTGGCGATGCCGTGCTGGAAGGACGATGCAGCGGCACGGCCGATCTGTTCAGTGGGTTCATGGGGCCCATTGATGCATCGCGCTTACGCACCCGCTTCGTGAACGTGAACAACAGCGGCGTTGCCGACATCAAGTGCTGGGCCACCGAGCTGCTCAGCGCACAGATCAACAAGGTGGGCGATGTGTACTACCGGAACCAGCCCGTGAACATCACTTCCTCGATAACGGGTACCGGGCGACTGATCCCGTTCGATTGACAGGACCTTGCGGGCCGATCACACCAACGACCTGCTCGAAGACAAATAGGAAGAAGGTCCCCGATCAGCGGCGCACCGTTACGGCACGCAGCTCGGGCAGGTAGCGCTGAAGCAGGGCGAAGCCTCCGAACAGCGCGGTGCTGTAGACCATGTCGCCTGCTACTGTGCCGGGGAAGAAGGGCAGACCAGCAGCGTAGCAGGTCAACAGTCCGCCCATGTCCTGCGCGTACATGGTGTTGCCGGGCCAGCAGACGAAGTTGGAGGCCAGGAAGAAGATCACGCTGCTACCCAACGAGGCACCGAGCACACGACCCACGCTCACAGTGCGGAGGGCGAACATGCCCATCACTGCGATGCTGGCGTAGATCAGGTACATCCAACCGGAGCCCTCGGCCATCCACGTGAAGCCGTCGTAGTACTCGCTGTACAGCACGTTGTTGATCAGCAGGTCGCTCACGTAGGCGGCGGCCACCGGGATAAGGATGGCGAGCCAGCGCTTGCTGAGGTAGGCGCCGCCGAACAGGGCCATGGCACCCAGTGGGCTGAAGTTGTACGGATGCGGTACGAAACGCGTGGCAGCGGCCACAAGAATGAAGAGCACGACAGCGCCCAGGCGCAGGTCTACGGACTTGGTGGTAGCGTTCATGGAGTACGGGTCGTTCGGACGACGAGGGGCGAAGATAACGAGGGAGCTTGGAGCAGGGTGGTGGGCTTGTGTTTCCTTGCCAAGACCCGGTATCGCCGTGCGATCGAAACCCCGTGGAACAACCATTCGCCGGACATTGTTCTACGGTGGCGGCAGGCCAAGGAACGGTCCGTGCCGAAGCGACTTCCGGACTACCTTCGGACCTCGATCCGTTCGGGTCCTTGAACCATCCTTACTATGCGCGCTCTCCACCGCCTGTTCATTCTCTCGGTCCTTGTTACGTTCACTTTCCCCTTGTTCGCACAGGACGCCGAGGTGGTGGTGCGCCAGTACCTGCGCGATAGGGCCGCCACCCGAGCCCTCCCTGCGCAAGAAGCCGATGCGTGGGTCGTTACCAGCCGCCACACCGATCGCAAGGGCATTACCTACCTCTACATCCAACAGACCGTGAACGACCTGCCCGTGGCTGGGGCGGTGGCCAATTTCGCCGTGCGCGATGGTCGGGTGATCGCGTTCGGTGATCGTCTTCAGGCAGGCCTCGCACAGCGCACGAACGCCACCTCGCCGGCACTGAACGCAGAGGCGGCGCTCGGCAGTGCGGCCAGGGACCTTGGGCTCACGGTCAGCGACGTCCGCGTGCTTGCGAGCCACACACCGGCGGATATCACGCTCGCGCCCTCGGGCATTTCCCACGACCCCATACCCGCACGCCTGATCTATGTGCCGCTGAGTAACGGCCCGGTGCGCCTCGCTTGGGACCTCACCATCCGTTCGGTCAGCACGCCCAACTGGTGGCATGTGCTGGTGGATGCGACCACCGGCGAGGTATTGCGCACCACGGACCACATGGTGCATTGCACCCACGCCCAAGGAGCCTATGCCCGCGGCTATTCCGCGCTGAACGACCTGCTGCGTGCCGAAGCCCCGCTCGCGCCGCCGCCGCCCGATGGTTCGGGATATCGCGTGTTCCCCTTCCCCACGGAAAGCCCTGTGCATGGTCCCCATGATCTGGTGTCCGATCCGGCTGATGCGGTGGCATCGCCCAATGGATGGCACGACACCAACAGCCTGCCCGGAGCCGAACACACCATTACGCGTGGCAACAACGTGTTCGCTTTCGAGGACATCGACAATGATGATCTGCCCGGGTACAGCCCTGATGGTGGCCCCACGTTGCTGTTCGATTTCCCGTATGTGCCGCCGCAGGACCCACAGGACTACCTGGACGCCTCCATCACCAACCTGTTCCATGCCTGCAACGTGCTGCACGATGTGTTGTACCGCTACGGCTTCGATGAGGAGAGCGGCAATTTCCAGTTCAACAACGGGGCCAATGGAGGCGAAGGCAACGATGAAGTGATCGCCCAGGCGCAGGACGGCAGCGGTATGAACAACGCCAACTTCGGCACCCCGCCCGATGGGGAGAGCGGGCGCATGCAGATGTACCTCTGGCGCGCCGGCACGGACAGTACGCTCACCATCAACAGTCCCGCGAACATTGCCGGCGATTACGTGAACGCGCTCGCTGGCTTCGGCCCCCCGTTGCCTCCCACGCCCCTCACTGCCCATCTGGTGCTCGTTACCGATGGCGTGGCGCCCTTCAACAATGGCTGCGAACAGTTGCTCAACGAGACGGAGATCGCGGGACGCATCGCTGTGGTGGACCGCGGCCAGTGCACCTTCGTGAGCAAGGTGCTGCTTCTGGAGGCGCTCGGTGCCGTGGCCGTGATCGTGGTGAACAATGCCCCCGGCGATCCCATTGCCATGGGCGGGTCGGGTGGTGAGTCGATCGCCATTCCTTCCGTGATGATCTCACAGGCCGATGGGCTGCTGATCAAGCAAGCACTTACCGACGGCCCGGTGAACGGGACTCTGGTCGGTGACCAGATGGAGGACCTGCGCGATTCGGGCTTCGACAATGGCATCATTGCCCACGAGTATGGCCACGGGGTCAGCAATCGTCTTACGGGTGGCGCTTCCAACGTGGATTGCCTGTGGAACGAAGAGCAGATGGGCGAGGGTTGGAGCGACTACATCGGTGTGATGCTCACCATTCGTCCGGGCGATGCGGCCGATACCCCGCGTGGTGTGGGCACCTTCGTGCGCGATCAACCCAATGGGGGCACAGGCATCCGTCCGGCGCCCTACACTACCGATATGACGGTGAACCCCTTTACCTACGGCGATACCAACGACCCCGTGCTTACTCAACCGCATGGTGTGGGCTTCGTGTGGGCCTCCATGTTGTGGGATGCCACCTGGGCCATGGTGGACGTGCATGGCTACGACCCCGATCTCTACACGGG
>CAZQFG010000295.1:0-3355 GCA_964592515.1 uncultured Chryseobacterium sp.
TCGCAGTGCAGGCCCTCGTCGCGGCTGATGAGCTCGTTGCTGAAGCTGAGGCCGGGCATGAGGCCGCGCTTCTTGAGCCAGAAGATGCTGCAGAAGCTGCCGCTGAAGAAAATGCCTTCCACGGCGGCGAAGGCGATGAGGCGCTCGGCGAAGCTGCCCTTGCTGATCCAGCGCAGGGCCCACTCGGCCTTGCGGCTCACGCAGGGCACGGTGTCGATGGCGTGCAGCAGGCGGTCCTTCTCCAGGGGGTCCTTGATCAGGGTGTCGATCAGCAGGCTGTACGTCTCACTATGGATGTTCTCCATCATGATCTGGAAGCCGTAGAAGAAGCGGGCCTCCGGGTACTGCACCTCATGCAGGAAGTTCTCGGCCAGGTTCTCGTTCACAATGCCGTCGCTCGCGGCGAAGAAGGCGAGCACGTGCTTGATGAAGTAGCGTTCCTCGTCATTGAGCTTGTTTGCCCAGTCCACCAGGTCGGCATGCAGGTCGATCTCCTCGGCGGTCCAGAAACTGGCCTCGTGCTTCTTGTAGAAGTTCCAGATGTCGTGGTGCTGGATGGGGAAGATGACGAAGCGGTCCTTGTTCTCCTTGAGCAGGGGCTCGTTGGCATCCGCGGGGTGTGCGGGCAGGATGTCGTCCATGCTCATTTGGGTGGGCTGGGTGGGGTTGCTCATGGTGTTCAGTAGTGGCGATAAGTACTTCATTCGGGGAAGGCCCCGTTCAAAAAGACGTCGGACTTGCTTGGGTTCCGCCGGCGTCGTTCCCGCCCTTTTCGGGGTGGTGGGAGAGCGGCGTCGTCGGGTCACAAAATTGGATCGGGCGCACCCTGCTCACAAGGACCCAAGGCGGGTAAGTTTCCGGAGTTTTCAACACGGCCCGGTTCCCCAGCATTGGCGCGGGATGGATCCATTGCGCAACCCTGCAAGACATTTCTTTTCACGATCCGTTAACAACGCGGAAAGCGCGCGGCAGTAGGGCGCTGGCGCGGCACCTCCGTCCGCTAACGTGCGCCACCACTACGTTATGCAACGGCGCCCGGCAGGTGCCCAGCACGATCCACTAAGGACTTCGGAAGGCCTTGCCCGCATAGCCCCTGAAACTGCGTGTTCCACGTTCGGTGTCGGGCTGCATGCGCCGCACACCGGGCGAACACATCACCACGCCGCACGCTCGCGCCGAACGCATCGTTCCACGCACACCGCTACAGAACGGGAGGCCGCCCTACTTCACTTCTCGCTGCGCCACCCAGGCGGCGTACACCACTTCCAGCTCATCGTACCACACCTGGCCATAGGCGCGCACCAGGGCGTCCTTCAGGAAGCGGAACACCGGCACATCCAGCTTGGCGCCACAGGTACATGCCGGTTTGCAAATGGGCCAGCGGTGGTAGTTCAGCCCGTCGTGGAACTTCAGCTTGGCCACGCGGATGGGGTACAGGTGGCAACTGATGGGTTTGCGGAAGGGGATCTTGCCCGCCTTCCAGGCCTTTTCGATGCCGCACAACGCAATGCCGTTCTCGAACACGGTGAAGGCGCACTCCTTGTCGCCATCCACCAGTGGGGTCACCAGGTCGCCATCCTCATCCACCACGCTGGTGCCGAACTCGGCCACGGCCTGCTGCCCTTTTTCGGGGATGAACGGCTTGATGGTGGGCCAGAGCTTCTTGATCAGCTCGGCCTCATCGGCCTCCAGCGGCGCCCCACTGGACCCCTCCACACAACAGGCGCCCTTGCAGGCGTTGAGGTCGCAAACGAAACGTTTCTCGAAGAGGTCTTCGGAGATGAGGGTACCGCGGTGTTCGATCATAGGGGCCGCAAAGGAATGGCGCTAGAGCAGAAAGCTGTTCACGGTCTGCCGGATCGACCGTTTCACATCGGCCCAGGTGAGTCCGTTCAGCGCGACGGGATCTTCGCTGTTGTCTGCATCATCGAACCAGATCAGTGCTTTGGGGATGCTCACCGCCAGATATTGGTTCGGGAACTTTCGCTTGTGCTTCTCCATGATCCACTCCAAGGAGTGATGTTGAAGCAGTTCATGGAGGTCCCAAAAATCCTTCTTCACGCCACGGTTGAGTATCGCCTGCACCTTCATGGCAGCGATGTCATCATCGGCGTACATGCGAATGCCGTCCACAACGAGCACTTCGGCGATGCGCTCCTGCGGGTCGCTCACCAGGTCCACTTTCACATCATCAATGAACCCGAAGATGGCCCACTTCGCCCGTGATGGGGTCATGACGAAGGAGGATCCGAATTCCTTGGTAAGCGCGTCGACCACCTCCTGCTGATCAAAGGCGCCTGAGGTGAACAGATCGAGGTCCACGGACTTCCGATGACCAAAGCGCAACGACAGCGCTGTACCGCCAACGAGGGAAAAACCCTCGAGAGCGGGCATACCCAAGAGGCGCTTCAGTAGGGAAAGTGCTCTGGGTTCAACTGTCTCAGTGCGTAGCATCGGAACGCCTCAAGTGGTTTCTCGAAAAGGCTGGCCACGAAATGAAGGGTGTCGATCCGCAGGAACTTCGCCTTCAACAAGTATCCGATCACCTGCTCATCCCCATAGTACCGCCTGCACTGCCGGATATCCTCCACATCACCCCGATCGAACACCCGCTCGATGATGAAGCTGGCCTTGCCGTCGTAATCCAGCTTGTCGAAGTCCACATCCCAGAAGATGCGGCGGGCGAAGACGGGCCGGGGCTTGGACATGCCCCAAAGTTAGGGCGGTTCGGCGCCGGTCGCCATCTTTGCCGCCGCGTTGCCGAAGGTTTCCAGGGCATACGCACCAACGACCATGAGCACCAACGAAGACCGCCTCAAGACCCTTATCGGCCATGCCAAAGAGTATGGCTTTGTGTTCCCCAGCAGCGAGATCTACGACGGCCTGAGCGCCACGTACGATTACGGGCCGTACGGCGCCGAGCTGAAGAACAACATCCGCCGCTACTGGTGGGAGTCGATGACCAAGCTCAACGAGAACATCGTGGGCATCGATGCGGCCATCTTCATGCACCCCACCGTGTGGAAGGCCAGCGGCCACGTGGACGCCTTCAACGACCCCTTGATCGACAACAAGGACAGCAAGAAGCGCTACCGTGCCGACGTGCTCCTGGAAGAGCATATGGCCAAGTACGAGCAGAAGATCAACAAGGAGATCGAGAAGGCGCGCGGCAAGTTCGGCGAGGCCTTCAACGAGGAACAGTTCCGCGCTACCAACCCCAACGTGAAGCGCAGCCAGGAGCGCATTGATGCCGTGGAAGGCCGGATGAAGGCCGCGCTCGAAGCGAACGACCTGGAAGCGGTGCGCCAGTTGATCATCGACGAGGAGATCAAGTGCCCCATCAGCGGCACCGGCA
>CAZQFG010000296.1:0-3326 GCA_964592515.1 uncultured Chryseobacterium sp.
GACCCTGCCCCCACAGCGGTCTGCCCGGCCGGGGTGGTGAAATTCGTACTGCACGGCGGCTGCGCCAAGGCGAGCTGTGCGGTGAAGAGGCCGAAGGCGGCGAACAGGAAATGCGCGTAGCGTTTCTTCATGGGGTCCTTCGGTTCAGCGGGCATTTTGCAGATGTACGGGCAGGCTGACGGGCTGGTCCGGATGGGCGGCGTTCCACACCGCCATGGCGGCCTGGTAGCGGGCCAGGTCGTCGGCCGGGTCGTTGGTCACCACGAATACGGGCGGGCCGTCCACAGCGGCGGGTTGCAGGGTCAAGGGGTCCACGGTTCCGGGGCGCAGCGCCACACCAGCCTGCCCGATGGCCGCGCGCAACTGGGCATCCGTGGCGGTGCCGCGTTTCACTTGGATGATCGTCATGTCATCGCTATGGAAGACCTCGGCCGCAGGGTCCAGGTCCACCACCTGCCCGATCACCATTTTCAGCGCGGTGCGGTCCATTGGTGTTTCCGTCCGGAAGAACACATGGGATGGGGCTTGTGCAAAAGCGCCAAAGGCCGCCACAAGGGCGACCAGCAACAATAATGGGCGGCGGTTCATATGATGCAGGGAATTTGCTCCGGGGGCAAGTTAGAATACTTCGTATACGTTCAGCAAGTGTTAAAAGTTCGTTTCATGCACAGCAACCTGCTGAAAACCTGTGCGTTGCAATAATGACGTGTGTTCCGGTCCTTGGTTGCCTCCGGATGCCGTTCCCGTTGATCGTACGGGGCCTCACTGCCGGATCAATCGGCCACGTGCCACAAGGACCCCGCTGGGGTCGTTCACCAACAACTGGTAGGCACCGGCATCGCATCCGTGCAGGTCGAGCGCAACGGTGTTGGTACCGGCCATGCCCTGTAGGGAAAGCTCGCGCACCACGCGGCCCTGTCCATCGATCAGGCGCACGGCGTAGCTGCCATCGCCGGGCAGGTGTACCAAGGCGGTGGCGAACTGGTCGGTGGGGTTGGGCACCACGCGCACCACGTCGCTCTTGGCGCCCATCCAGGCGGTCACCGTGGTGGAGGTGGATGCGCCGGCATCCAGGTCCACCGAACGCAGGCGGTAGAAGTTGAGGCCCGAGGCCGGGTGGTGGTCCACCAGTTGGTAGCGCACGGTGGCGGCACTGTGTCCCTGGGCGCCCACGGTCCCTATGCGGGTGAAGTGCTGGCCATCGAGGGAGCGCTCCACCTCGAAATGCGAAGCGCCCGACTCCGATGCCGTGCTCCATTCCACGATCACGCGGTCGTCGGCGGGGGTGGCCGTAAGCGCGAGCAGCTCCACGGGAAGGACGGTGCAATCCAGCGAGGCCCCTGCACCCAGTTGCCACGACAGGTTGAAGGACAGGCCGCTCATGCTGAAGTTGCTGATGTAGAGCAGGTACACCTGGCCGGTGGTAACGGTGAGCTGTTGCACCCACTTGTCGCCGCCCGCACCCTCGGTCAGGTCGGCGGCGGTGTTGTTCAGTCCGGTGGCCCCGCTGGGTGCCGCAAAGGAGCAGCGCAGGGGCGCACCCAACGGCGGACAGATGGTGCTGGGGGTGCTGCCCGGCGGGAAAGGCCCCCAGAGGGCGAAGTCGTAATCGTCCAGCGGGTTCGCGGGGTTGATGGTGAAGCCGATGGTGCCGCCGCTGCTGGGCGAGAAGTTGTACCAGGTGCCCTGGCGTTCCAGTGCGCTGAGGCATCCGGCCGAGGTGAAGTTGAGGTCGGCCACGGCACCGGTGCCGGTGGTGTTGTTGCTGAACGATTGGCCGCTGCACAGGGTAATGCCGCCGATACAATCCTCGGGCGGTGCCGGTGGTGGCTGGCAGGTGACCACGTTGGTGAACACCAGGCCGGCGGTGGGCGGCGTACCGGAGGAGAACAGCATGCCACCGCCCAAGGTGATGGTGTAGCTGTTCTCGCCCTGCCATGCGCCGGAGTTGTTGTACTGGATGGCCACGATGTTGCCCACCGCAACGGGGATCTGGATGGAGTTGGAAGAGCCCGCCACGGTATACCAGGTGTAGGCACCTCCATTGATGCTGACGCCCACGGCCGAGGAGCCCCAGCCATCGCCGAAGCTGTCGATCATGGTGAGCGTGTAGATGCAACCGCCGGGCGGCACCACCACATTGTTGGACCATGCGCAGATGGAGAAGGTGCCATTGGTGCCACCGCCGTAGGACCAGAAGCGCACGTAAACGGTGCTGCCGGGCGTAAGTCCCGTGGCATTGATCTGCGGCATCAGGCCGTTCACACTGGAGTCATCATCGCAGGCCACCTGGTTGAAGGTGCCGTTGCAGGCCGTGGCCGTGTAGAGCGCCATGCCTCCATCGGTGATCACACCGGTGTTGGAATCGATGGTGACCGAACCACTGGCGGGCACCACCAGCGAGAACCAGACATCGCCGCCGGCATAGCTGGCACAGGTGGGGGCCGGTACGCCGGTGGTGGCCGTGGCACCACCCGTGGTGGAACTGGCGAACGAGCAGCTACTGGTAACGGTGAGCGGTGTGGCGCTGCACGGGTTGTCGTTCGCCACACCTCCACCGGAACTGGCACAGTTCACGGTAAGCGTGGCGCACGAGCTGTTGTTGGCGCAAGGGAACGCATCAATAAGCACCCGGACCTGGCCGGTGAAGGTGGCGGTCCAGGTCACGGTGCTCTGCGCGGCGCAACCGTCGTCGTTGTACCCGATCAGTGCACCGCCTGCATTGTCGTACACGGTGATCTGCGTGTCCCATGTCGTGGTGCCGCAGGTGCTGAAGGTGTACGTGTTGCCCGCCACCACATTGATCAATTGGTATTCGCCACCGAACAGGCAGGTGCTGGCCACCGTGGTGCCAGGGCAGGTGGGTGTGGTGGTCTGCCAAAGGGAGTTGTCGTTGGCGCACTGGGCCCATGCTCCATGGCCGAACACCAACAAGGCGATGCCCGTACCGGCAGCGCGCAGTTTGGAAGTGCGTGGCATGGGCTATTCCGTTGTGGGTTGGACAGGTGCGGCGGTACCCTGCTGCAGGGCCTTGTAGGCCTCGGGGTGGGCGGTGATCCACGCGGCCTTGGCGGCAGTGTAGGCGGCCTCGTCCGCAGCGGGGTCACCGGTATCCTGTTTCACCGGGAAGGGTGGGACATCGGCGACGCGATCATGTACGGGCCTCACCTCGCCAATACCGAGCGCATTGAACGTTTGCAGCAACTCGCCTGCAGCCACATGCGAACGGACCTTGATCAGGTCCTGATGGGTGGAGAGCCGGGCGTCCGGGTCCAGGCCGAGCAGGGCCACGTCGGGCTCCACGCCGATCTCGTGGCGCAGGGCCC
>CAZQFG010000297.1:0-3300 GCA_964592515.1 uncultured Chryseobacterium sp.
TCAGCCCAACAAGGGCCGGCCATGTTCCCAGACCGAAGAACACCATGAACAGTGCGCCCGCCCCCCAGCCATCCTGGGCCAGTGCACCGGCGAGGCCCAGATAGACCATGCCGCAGGGCAGCAATCCGTTCAACACACCCGTGAAGAACAGGCCTTCGGGCGAGGTCCGCTTCAATTGACGGGCCATTAGCCCTTGCGCGCGCATGACCAACAGCGCGGGACCCTGCGATAATCGCAGTCGTGACAACAAACGCGGAGCGATCAAACCGATAAGGATGGCAACACCAAGTCCAATGGAAACCACCTGCTGAAAACCGGCCAGCTGAAGCCCGCGTCCGAAAAGCCCGGATGCAGCGCCCAAGAGCGCGTAGGCGATCACCCGCCCGCCATTGAGCAGCAAAGCGCTGGTCAAGCGTTGTAGAAAGGAATTGCGCGGTGATGGTATCGCCAGCGCCAATGGTCCGCACATACCGATGCAATGGGCACTGCTGAGCAGACCCAGTACGAAGGCCGTACCAGCCGCAACGGTCATGGAATGTGGATGCGGTCCTTGCTCAGGTAATTCACGCTGTCGGCGCGCCACTCCAACACGGTGTTGTACGCACCCTTCATGCGGTCCTCGATGGGAACATGCATGCGGCCCAAGGAATCAATGGCCACGGCGATACGGGCATCGGCGCGTGAATCGGACGGACGCTGCAGGTAAAGCTCACCGCTCACGGACTTCCCGTGCACTTCCGCAGGGAAGGAGATCACGAGCTCATTGCCGACCACTTCCATGCGCACGGTCTCTGCGAGCTCACCGGTGCGGTTCAGCTTGTCGATCTGTTGCTGATACTTGATCTCCTGCTCGTAGTAGTTGTCCGCTACCAGCTCCTCCTGATTGAACGCTGCGCGGTACATGAACGAGGCCATGAGCAGCACGAAGGCCGTCATGACCAGAAAGATGGCCTTACCCCAGGAAAACTTCATTTTGCACTACGTATCGGTCCCACGAAGGTAGTGTTGACCTCTTCGATGAGCCGTTCGCCGGAGTAGACCCCGATGGTGAGCTTGGTCTTGGTACCCTTCAATTCCGAAGGGTCGAGCAGGATGAACATGGCCCCCTGACCCAGCGCGGCCTTTTCCAGGAACACTTCCTTGCCCACAAGCTTGATCTCGCCCTTCACACCCTCAAGCCGGAACTCCAGAGGCATATCGCGCGAGGTCTTGTTCACCACCTTGTAGTTGTACAGGTTGCTGATCCGGCCATCCTCCGATCGTTGGAACAACATGCCCGGTGTGCGCAGCACGGTCGCTTCCACATCGCTACGCAATACGATCAACGTGATGATGATACCCACCAGAACGGCAAGTACGGCCGTGTAGGCCTTCATGCGCGTGGTGTAGCGCCATGGCTGCTTCTCACTGATCTGTGTCTCACTGGCAAAGCGGATCAGTCCCTTGGGCAGGTCCACGCTCTCCATCATGTGGTTGCAGGCATCAATGCAAGCGGTGCAGTTCACGCATTCGAGCTGCGTGCCATTCCGGATATCAATACCGGTGGGACATACATGCACACAGGCCTTGCAATCAATGCAATCACCCTTGCCCAAGGCCGTACGGTCCTCGCCCTTACGGAACTTGGCACGACCCTCACCGCGGACATGGTCGTAGGCCACCACCAGGCTCTGGCGATCGAGCAGCACGCCCTGCAGACGACCATAGGGGCACATGGTGGTACAGACCTGTTCACGAAGGAATGCGAAGACGCCGTAGAACAGGAAGGAGAACACCATCATGGCCACAAAGCCCCCGAAGTGCTCGGATGGCGGTGAGGTGATGATCTCGATCAGCGCATCGCTGCCCACCATGTAGGCCAGGAACGTGTTGCCAATGAGGAATGCGATCCCGAAGAAAAGGATGTGCTTCACCGTTTTACGGATCAGCTTATCGGCACTCCAAGGTCCTTTGTTCAGTGCTTGTTGCTGCTTCCAATCGCCCTCGATCCAATACTCGATGCGGCGGTACACCAGTTCCATGAACACGGTCTGCGGACAGACCCAACCACAGAACAGGCGGCCGAACACCACGGTGAACAGCGCGATGAAAATGACGCCGGCGATGAACGCCAGAACGAACAAGTGGATGTCCTGGGGCCAGAAGGTCTGGCCGAAGATCACGAAGCGCCTGCCCAGCAGATCGATCTGCAACAAGGGATCACCACCGATGCGCAGAAAGGGGCCCAAGAACAGGAACACCAGCAGGCCGTAGCCCACCAGTGCCCGTTTGTTGAACCATTTACCAGAGGGTTTCTTGGGATAGACCCAAACGCGCTTACCGCGTTTGTCCACCGTTGCGATGGAATCCCTGAAACTCTCGTCGCGTTGTTGACCGTTCGGTCGCTCTTTGTCCATGTTCACTTGACTACTGCAACTGCCGTCGTATCCGTTGCAGATGCGGACGCGCTGTCAGCAGGTGCGGCAGAACCTTCGGGAGTCCAAAGTTCGCCCTGTGGGGCCTTCGCATTGGCAGGGTTGCTGCCTTGCAGCGAAAGGATGTAACTGGCCACTTGTTGGATCTCCATCGGCTTCAGGTCCTTCTGCCAGCTCTGCATGCCCTTTTCCACTACACCGTACTTGATGGTGGTGAACACATGGTTGATGCTTCCTCCGTGGAGCCAGTAGGTATCAGTGAGGTTGGGTCCTACCGCATTGCCTTCACCGTTCTCGCCATGGCAGGCCTTGCAATAGGTCACAAAGGTGTTCTTGCCAGCGGCGAGGGCGGAGGCATCCGTGAGGGCCACAACGGTCTTTTCGTCCACAGCGGCAGCTGACTTGGCGAGGTAAGCCGCCACATCGGCCTTGGCCTGTGCCATTTCCTGCTCGTACTCATCGGCCTGGTGCAACCACGTGCCCGATACGTGCACATTGAAGATGTACACCACGCTCCAGATGATGGTGCCGTAGAACAACCACAGCCACCATGGGGGAAGCACGTTGTCCAGTTCGCGGATACCATCGTACTCGTGGTGCATGAGGATATCCTCCTCCTTCTCCACCTTCACCGTACGGGTGAGCTTGTTGAGGATCGCGTCCGCGAAGGTGTCGCCCTCCTTGGCCTTGCGGGCGGCTTCCTGCTCGGGACCGCTGAGCGCGCGCACCATGCCACGCACCACCGAAAGCTGCGCCACGATGATGATGAAGAAGATGATGATGGCGCTGATGAGCCAGTACATGAGCGTCTGCGTGGTCAGCATGGCCAGACCGGGAACGGCGGCTTGTGCATCCAAGGAGGATGCGGCGAAGACGACCAGCAGAA
>CAZQFG010000298.1:0-3300 GCA_964592515.1 uncultured Chryseobacterium sp.
CAATGGCCACGCCCGCCATGCGCTTGGTGCGTGCGCCCAGATCGGCACCACCACCCGGCACCAGGTGCGTGATGTCCATGAGGATGGTGGGATCGGGGATGTGGGCCATGCGCGCGGGCTCCACACCGGCATCGCGCAAGAGGCCCTCGGCCGTGGCATCGCGGTATAAAATGCGGTCGTAGGCCTTCAACAGGGGCGCCACTTGGTGGAGGCGTTCCGCTTCGGCACCGCCCATGTACGGATCGAAAGATGCCGCGAGGCCCACTTTCTTCACGCCTTGGAGGCCCGGCAGGTAGTAGGCGTTCGGCGGCAATTTGGCGGCTATGGGGTGCCCGAAGTAGCCACCCAGTTGGAACACGGTATCACTGCCCACGAATACCGCATCGTAGCCAAGCGCGGCAATGGCCCGCACCACTTCGCGCTCATCGTCGGTAGTAGGCAGTGCGGGACTGAAATCGCAATGCGCACGCAGGAAGCCCAGATAGGCCTCCTCGTTGCGGCTGAAGGCATTGGGTTCCGGCTTGCCGAACCAACCCTTCTTCGACACACCCTTGGTGCGGTAGCCTTGTTTGTAGTTCTCCGACACCGCAGGCACGTGATCGATGATCTCCACCCGCGCCTTGGGGTACAGTTGGGTGAGCAGTCGCCACGCGCAATACGCCTGCAACACCGAACCGATGTTGACCACGTGGTGATAGGTGAGCAGTCCGATACGCATGGGAGGGGGTCAGGACCGGAAGTGGTTCAACACCAGTTCGTGCACCACGGTGAGGTCGAGGCCTTTGCGGGCAGGGTCCACATCGCGCAGGAAGCGGGGATCCACCACGCAGAGGGCATCGGGGCTCTTTTTACCGCTGCCTATGTCGCGCGGCAGTCCGGTGAGGTCGCTCCAATCGCGGTAGTAAGGGTTCTTCTGCACGGCCTGTCCGCGTTGCTCGGGGAATAGGTCCACGGGATGATCCACCCACACCTCGGGCAGCAGGTCGTAGGCCGGTGTGCCGGCATGTTCGCGACGGAACGGGCGTGCCACGAGCTTGTTCTCCTTGGCCACGGGGTGCGCATTGAAGTCGCGCACAATGGCATCGGTGAGCGCCTGTGCTTGACCGGTTTCAAAGGCCTGCCCACCGAAGCGTTGGTCGTAGAGGAAGATGCCCGGTACGTAGAAGTTGGTGAAGGCCTTGGTGTGCCCGAAGTCGATGGGCGTGAAAGATGGGAAATCGGCGCGGGGATGGCTGTTGGTCACCTGCCGCACCTCGTGCGCGAAGCGGGCTTTCAGTTTATCCACCGGTCCTCCCTTCCCTTTTGCCACGGTCTTCTCCGTTGTGTACTTCAGGAAGCCCAGGTCCTGTAGCATCGCGTTGAAGTTCATGCTCTTGCGGTAGGGCGCGGCGCCGTGGTCCGAGACCACCATCACCTGCTCGGGCTGCAGGCGATCGAAGACGTACTTCAACGTGTCGTCCAGCGCACTGTAGAACTGGTTGAGCAGGTAGTGGACGGCAAGTCGGGCCTGCTTTGTCTCCATCAGTTGTTCGATGGAGTACATGTAGATATTACTGATGACCACGGGTTCCTTTTGCACGAAGAAGCCCAGGTCCATCTGGCCGCTGTTCCGCACCAGATCGGTGTAGATCCGTGCACGGCTCCAGAGCGCCTCAGTGCATTTGGAGAAGAACAGATCGGTATGGCGGATGCCCGAAACGATGTAACGGTTCTCCCACACCATGCGTTCGCTGATGAAGAGGTCCTGTAGCTCGGGCGGATGGCAGGCCGCTCGCGGTATCCGGTTCTCGGGACTGAAGCCACCGCCAGCACCACCCAGCACCACACCGTTCAAGGCCGGAGCGGGCATCATGGTGGGCAGGTTCAGCCAGGCTGCGCGCCTGCCCAATGCATCCACTTCGGCCCAAAGGGGTTTCCGCGCTGCGTTGGTCGGGTAGCTCTTCGACCCGTATGACTGCGTGAACGCGGGCTTGCCGTTGAGGGCGGGCTGCTCGTAATAGGCCCCGGTGGTGGTCGGTGGAAGACCAGAGAGCATTTTCACCCAACCCCGGCTCCATAGGTCCTCCTTCACCGGAAGCACTGCGAGCTGATCCAACAAAGATCGCGTGAACGGCATATCGAAATGTTCCACCAAGCGGCGGTCCACACCATCCAATCCGATCACAAGGAGCTTCATGCTGTGTGCGTTGAATTTGCCAGTGAAATACCAAGGGGTACACTTCCCTTGGCGTTGTCGGTCATCTTCTCCAGGAAGAAGGGCGTAGGTGCTATGCGCAGGCGTTGCAGGGAGGCCTGGGGCAGCACTTCTACTTCCACCAGGTCCAGCACACCTTCCAGCATGTCTCCGCCGGGCATCCACGTGAAATGCTCCAGGCGGTAGCGGCCGGGCAGCAGGTCAGGCAGGTCCACATGCACCCGAAGGGTGAAGGGTTCCCTGGCCTTCACATCCAAACGGGAGGTAATGGCACCCCGCGCGATGTACATGGTGCCGCGCGTCATCAGGTTGATGGCATGCACCACCTCATCGTGCACATCGTTCATCGCGGTGTAGTGCAGTTCCAGGTCGATGCCCTTGGAAAGGTCGTCCACCTGCACCTGGCGCACATGTGTGCCGGGGTGGCCCACCTTTTCCACGCGGGTAAGCACTACATGGCCGCGCCGGTTGGGACTGTACTCGAAGAGCGCGGCCTTGGTGCCCGAGGCCACCTGCGTTTGTGCGTGCAGGTACTCGCTGCTCACGGTGCTGGTGTCGCCGTCCATGCGTATGGTGCCGTGGTCCATCCAGATGCAGCGCGTGGCGGTGCCGCTGATGTCGTGCAGGTTGTGCGAAACGATCACCACGGTGGTGCCGCGCTCCAAAGCCTCGCGCAGGGCACGCTGGGCCTTCAGGCGGAACGAGTGGTCGCCCACGGCCAGCACTTCGTCCACCAGCAGGATGTCGGGCTCAACGGCGCAGGCCACGGCGAAGCCCAACCGCGCCGCCATGCCCGAGCTGTAGCTCTGCAGCGGCATGTCGATGAAGTCCTTGATGTCGGCGAAGTCCACGATCTCATCGAAGCGCCGATCGATCTCGCGCGAGGTGAGGCCCAGCACGGATGCGTTCACATACACGTTCTCGCGCCCCGAGAGGATGGGATCGAAACCGGCACCAAGCGCAATGAGGGCGCCCACGCGGCCACGCATCTCCACACGGCCTTTGTCCGGCTTTATGAGGCCATTGAGCATGCGCAGGATGGTGGTCTTGCCGGCACCGTTGGGCCCCAGCAGGCCGAGGCATTCGCCGCGCCGCAGGGTGAAGCT
>CAZQFG010000299.1:0-3195 GCA_964592515.1 uncultured Chryseobacterium sp.
CATTGCGCACAGGTGGAGCGATGAACCTGATGCGTGGCCCACCCGGCCCAACCCCGATCTTTGCCCTCCGATGAACCCTATCGACGTCCGCGAAAAGGTCCGCCTCCTCCCGCACACTCCCGGCGTGTACCAGTTCTTCGATGCCGAAGGCGCCATTCTTTACGTAGGCAAGGCCAAGGACCTGCGTAATCGTGTAGGGTCCTACTTCGCCAAGGACCACGCCGATGGGAAAACACGCCTGCTCGTACGCAAGATCGTTGACCTCCGGGTCATCCATGTGCCCACCGAGTTCGAGGCGCTGTTGCTGGAGAACTCGCTGATCAAGGAACACCAGCCGCGGTACAACATCCTGCTGCGCGACGACAAGAGCTTCCCCTTCATCCGCATCCGCAACGAACGGTTCCCGCGTGTTGAAGGCATGCGCAACCCCGAGGACGACGGCAGCGACTACTTCGGTCCCTATGCCAGTGTGCGCACCATGAAGACCGTGCTCGGCCTCGTGCACAAGCTCTACAAGCTGCGCACCTGCAACTACGACCTCACTCCGAAGAACATCGAGCAGAAGAAGTTCAAACGCTGTCTGGAGTACCATATCGGCAACTGTAAGGCCCCCTGTGAGGGACTGCAGAACGAGGCCGAGTACACCGCCCACATGGGCCAGGTGCGCGAGATCGTGAAGGGCCGCGTTAACGGGCTAATCAAGGCACTGAAGGAGCAGATGCACACCCACGCTGAGCGGCTGGAGTTCGAGGCCGCCGAGGATTACCGCCAGAAGTTGGAGCGCTTGGAGCAGTACCGCGCCAAGAGCATTGTGGTGAACCCCGATATCGGTGATGTGGACATCTTCGGCCTGGTAAGCGATACCAACAGCACGTACGTCAACTACATGCGCGTGATCGATGGCGCTGTGGTGCATGGCATCACCATCGAACTGAAGCGCCGGCTCGATGAGACCGATGTGGAGATGCTGCAACTGGCCATGGCCGAACTGCGCAGTCGCTACCACAGCCTGGCGCCTGAGGCCATAGTTCCCTTCGACCCACAGATCGAAGTACCGGGGCTCTCCTTCACGGTGCCTCAACGTGGCGACAAGCTGAAACTGCTGGAGCTCTGCGAGCGTAACGTGCGCTATTTCATGCTCGACAAACAAAAGCAGGAGAAGCTCACCGACCCCGAGGGCGCCACCACGCGCACGCTGGAACAGCTCCAGCAGGACCTGCGCCTCACCGAACTGCCGCGCCACATCGAATGCTTCGACAATAGCAACACCCAGGGCACCGACCCGGTGAGCGCTTGTGTGGTCTTCAAGGACGCCAAGCCCAGCAAGAAGGATTACCGCCACTTCAACATCCGCACGGTGGAAGGGCCGGATGATTTCGCTAGCATGGAGGAGGCCGTTGAACGGCGCTACAGCCGCCTCATCACCGAGGGCGAACCGTTGCCCCAGCTCATCGTGATCGATGGGGGTAAAGGACAACTGGGTGCCGCGCTCAACGCACTGGATCGTTTGGGTCTGCGCGGGAAGATCGCCATCATCGGCATCGCCAAGAAGCTGGAGGAGATCTACTTCCCCGGCGACCCCTACCCGCTGCACATCGACAAGCGCAGCTCTTCGCTCAAGGTCATCCAGCACATGCGCAACGAGGCGCACCGCTTCGGCATCACGCATCACCGGGGTCGGCGCAGCAAACGCATTGTGCGCACTGGCCTGGAGCAGATCCCCGGCATCGGTCCCGGCACTGCGCAAAAGCTCCTCACGCGCTTTGGTAGCATCAAGGGCATCAGGGAGGCATTGCCCGAGGATGTGATCGCTGAGGTAGGAGCGAAGAAGGCGGAAGTGGTGTTGAAGGCCCTGGCCGAGGCGAATTGAACGGACCATGGCGCGCGTTTCCGTTCTGTTGCCTTTCCACAATGCAGGTCCGGGCCTCGACGAGGCGATCGCCAGCATCGCGCGGCAGACCCCTGGTGATCTGGAGCTGCTGCTGATCGACAACGGCAGCACGGATGACAGCCCTTCCATCGCTCAGCGCTGGGCCGGGCGCGATCCGCGTATCCGCATGCTGCATGAGCCCCGCATCGGCATCGCCCACGCGTTGAACACGGGGCTGGCCCATGCCAAAGGCCGCTACATCGCCCGCATGGATGCCGATGACATCAGCCACCCCGATCGCCTGGCGAAGCAGGTGGCCTACCTCGATGCGTACCCGGAGATCGGAGTGTTGGGCACGCGCACGGCTTTCGTTAGCACCATGCCCGAGCATCGCGGCATGCGGGCCTTCGTGAACTGGCAGAATGCCATCCTCAGCCCGCACGAACATGACGTGAAGCGCTTCGTGGATGCACCGCTTGCGCACCCCACCGTGATGTTCCGCAGGGAGCTTGTGGAGCGGCACGGCAGCTACGATACCGGACCGCTGCCCGAGGACCACGAGTTGTGGCTGCGCTGGATGGATGCCGGTGTGCGCTTCGCGAAGCTGCCCGAGGAACTGCTCACGTGGAATGATCATGCCCACCGCCTCAGCCGCACTCACCCTAACTATAGTGTGGATGCGTTCTTCGCCACCAAGGTGAAGTACCTGGCGAAGTGGTTGAAGCGGAAGCTCGATGGTCGGCCGGTGATCATTGCGGGAACGAGCGTGCTGTGCCAGGAGCGGGCAGCGCTATTGGAGGCAGAAGGGATCGCTGTATCCGCATTCACAGACGTGAAGGGGAGCGGTGTGCCGGGTCGTCCCTTCGTTCCGCACTTGGAGTTGCCACCAGCGGGAAAGGCCCTTGTGGTGAGCTTCATCAGCCAGCGCGGCACTGGCGATCGGATCGCGAACTTTCTGGCGGGGCGAGGCTTGGTGGAGGGGAGGGACTTTGTGCTGGCGGCTTAGCTTCGCTGGCATGAGCGAGGCCGTCCCCTGCAAGAGTTGTGGCACTTTGGTGACCGGCAGCTTCTGTTCGGCTTGTGGCGAGAAGGTCCTCACACTCGAAGACCACACGCTGAAGCACTACCTCGGCGCGCTCCTCAATGCCTTCACCTTCGCGGACAGCAAGCTTTGGAACACGCTGAAGGCCGTGGTGCTGCGGCCCGGGGAATTGAGCGCGGCCTACATGGATGGGCGACGCGTGAAGTACATGCGGCCGGTGGCCTTCTTCTTCCTGGCCAACTTCATCTACTTCGCCATACCGGTGTTCCAGACCTTCAACACC
>CAZQFG010000300.1:0-3171 GCA_964592515.1 uncultured Chryseobacterium sp.
TCGCATTGCAAGAGCAGGAGTGAAGGTCGCCGTTGTCATACCGTGCTTCAACGTTGCGCAACATGTGGAGGCCGCGGTGCGGTCTGCGTGGGCGCAAACACATAAGGACATCGATCTGGTGGCCGTGGACGATGGCAGCACGGACGATACGCTGGAAGTGCTGCGTAAGTTGGAACTGGAAAGGCCCGGTGATCTGCGCGTGCTTTCGGTGCCCAATGCTGGTGCATGTGCGGCCCGGAACATGGGGCTTCGCGCCACGCAAGGGGTCTATGTGCAGTTCCTCGATGCTGACGACACCTTGGTGCCGGAGAAGATCACTGGTCAGTTGGCGATATGTACAGATGGTCCTGACCTGATCGTGGGTGGTTTTTCGGACCGCGTTGGAGCGAACGTGACACGTGAAGTACCGCCTCCCGGCGGAAGTGCATGGACGGCCTTGATCCGCACGCGGCTCGGTACCACATCAGCCAATTTGTGGAAGCGCGAGGCCCTGGAGCGCGTCGGTGGATGGAACGAGGCCCTTGCCAGCAGCCAGGATTACGAGCTTGCGTTCAGGGTGCTGAAGGCAGGTGGGCAAGTGGCTTGGGACATGCGCATCGTGGCGCACATCCTGAAGCGTTCCGAAGGGTCCATCAGTCGCACCGATGAGGTCGGCAATTGGCGACGTTACATTGAACTGCGTGTTGCCGTGCGCGAACACCTGCGAACGTTGGATCCGCTGCGCTACAAGGCGGAGATCGCCGAGGCGGATCAGTACCTGTTCAGGGCCATCCGGGTGATCGGTCGCAACGAACCAACTGC
This sequence comes from uncultured Chryseobacterium sp., assembly GCA_964592515.1. Taxonomy (GTDB): domain Bacteria; phylum Bacteroidota; class Bacteroidia; order Flavobacteriales_F; family PHOS-HE28; genus PHOS-HE28. Next base: position 802 of record CAZQFG010000300.1, read on the forward strand.
GGCCCTTGAACTTCATGAGCGCATCATGCCACACGGTTTCGTGCCGGAACCTGGCGAGGCTTTGTCGCGCTCCTATGCACTGCTTTACCGCTGGTTCGGCTTCGGTGCCGCCGAGGTCGCTGCTGGGGCATTGGGTAACTTGCGCCGCTTGTCCGGAAGGCGATGATCCGCACCCACGAAGAGCTCAAGGTCTACCTCGAGGCCGACCGCATCGCCCTGAAGCGATCGGGCAAGGCTCCGCGCTTCTACGATGAGGTGTGGCGCTTCCAACGCCTGCTGCGCAAAGTGGAATTCCTGCTGAACACCATGGACCAGCGCGGTCCGTTCGGGCGCTTGCGACATAAGCTGCTGTCGTTCGCCCTGCATCGGCAGGCTGTTCGTTGCGGCTTCGAGATACCGCCGAACACCTGCGGTCCGGGCCTGTCCATTGCGCATCGGGGCACCATCATCATTCATCCCGAGGCGCGGGTCGGCAGCAATTGCCGGCTCCATGTGGATGTGGTGATCGGCACACGGCCGGGGCCCAAGGAGCGGGTGCCGGTGATCGGCGACAACTGCTACATCGGCCCGGGGGCCAAGATCTTCGGCGATATCGTGCTCGGCAACAACATCGTTGTGGGCGCCAATTCCGTGGTGAACCGCTCTTTCCCCGAGGGACATATGACCATTGCCGGGGCTCCAGCGCAGAAAGTGAGCGACACGGCCAGCGACGAGTACATCATTGCCACGCGCAAACGCACGACCACATGAAGAAGCTGCTCGTGGTGGTGGGTACCCGCCCCAATTTCATGAAGGTGACGCGCTTCAAGCAGGTGGCCGGAGCGCGGGGCGATGTGCAGGTGCGCTTGGTGCACACTGGTCAACATTACGACGATCGGATGAGCACCGTGTTCTTCGAACAGTTCGGTCTTCGTCCCGACCATTGGCTGGGCATACCCGCGGGTTCGCCGAACGCACAGATGGCGCACATCATGCTGGCGCTGGAGCCAGTGGTGGAGCAGGAGCGACCCGATGCCATGGTGGTGGTGGGCGATGTGAACAGTACCCTCGCCGCAGCGCTCACCGCGAACAAAATGGGCGTGCCCTTGGCGCACCTCGAGAGCGGGTTGCGCAGCCGCGATATGGGAATGCCCGAAGAGATCAACCGCATCCTCACCGATCGCATCACACAGCATTTCCTGGTCACTGAACCGAGCGGCCGCGCCAATCTGCTGGCCGAAGGTGCTGATGCGGCCTCAGTGCATATGGTAGGCAATACCATGATCGACACGCTGGTGGCCTTTGATGCGCTGATCCAAGCGGATCCCGTGCTGGACGAGCTCGGCCTGGGAGCCGGCGGCCATGTGCTCATGACCATCCACCGTCCTGCCACAGTGGATGATGCGCAGCAGCTGCAACGGCTGGTGGAACTGATCGTCTTCGTGGCCTCAAAGTACCGGGTGGTGTTCCCTGTTCATCCACGCACCACGAACAACCTGCGCAAGGCCGGTCTGCTGGAACGATTGGAGGCCCTGCATGGCCTCATCCTGTGCGAGCCCATGGACTACTTCGCGTTCCAGCGCTTGGTGTCCACGAGTGTTTGTGTGATCACTGATAGCGGGGGAATTCAGGAGGAGACCACCTATCGTCGGATACCCTGCCTTACACTGCGGCCCAATACCGAGCGCCCCGTCACCATCACCGAGGGCACGAACGAGCTCATTCCCTTCGATCTGGAGCATGTGGCCGATGCCATGGCGCGTATTGCTGCTGGCACCTATAAGAAGGGTCGTGTTCCCGATCTGTGGGACGGCCACGCCACCGAGCGCGTGTTCGATGCCCTGTTGCGCGCGTTGTGATCATCTACCTCACATACAACGATCAGCCTTCGGGCGTGTATTGGAGCCAGGTCACCGATGTGGTGGACCACCTGAACACATTGGGCGGCGATCGCGTGAAGTTGGTCGCACTGGTCTCGTTGCGAGGCTACGGTCGTTCGGCCAAGGCCATCAGGCAGCGTATGCCGGGGGCGTTGGTGCTGCCGATGGTGCCACGTGCGCACAACTGGCGGATCAATTGGGTGTGGCTCTGGTTGGTCTGCTTGCTCTACCGCCCGTCCGGCATCATTGGCCGTGGTGTGTTCGCCACGGCATTGGCCCTGCGCATGCGGCGACGTCGCCATGTGCACCGGGTATGCCTCGATGGCCGGGGAGCGTATGGTGCCGAGTGGGAGGAGTACCGCATCGTGGATAACGATGACCTGATCGAGGAGTGTGCCCGCGTCGAGCGGCAGGCCGTGAACGAGGCCGATCTGCGCATTGCGGTGAGCGAAGCGCTGGTGCAGCACTGGCGCGATCGGTTCGGCTATGTGGGCAACGATCATTTGGTCGT
>CAZQFG010000301.1:0-3155 GCA_964592515.1 uncultured Chryseobacterium sp.
GGCGTTTCCGCGCGCTCGGCATCGATCGGATTGGGCACCACCACCGCATTGGTGAAGGTGTGGCCCAATTGCAGTGCGGTGATGGTGCGGTTCTGTTCCGAAACGAAGACCACTTGCCGCGCACCGGCATAGGCCTTGATGAAGCGCTCGGCCCGTTCATCGGTAACATCGGCGTAGGGATGCACCAGTTGCACCACCACCACGTAGGGCACCTGCATGCGTTGCAGACGTTCGGCGTACTGCAGGAAAGGCTCGTCCAAGTGGTTGCCGAGCGAGATCACCGCCAGTTCGGGCGGCTGTTGGTCCAACACGCTCCAGCGGTTGTCGGCGAACTGGCGCACGAAACCCTGACGCCATTGCGCCCAGGCCTTCTGCCAACGCGAATGCTCCAGCGCCACGCGTTCGCGCTCGTGCAGCACCACACCGCCCTGGGCCAAGGCCTCGATGCCTTTGTGCCGTGGGCTCCAACGGCGCACGCTGGCCGTTACGCGATGGCCCCGCTTCGCCATGGCCAGGGCCGCCCGCGTCCACAGCACCTCGCTGCCACCCCAGGGCATATGGTCGTTGGTGCTGATGAAGAGGATGTTCATGTGGCTGAGCACTGCGGCAGCGCGAAGATGGCGAACACGATGGCGCTAGCGGCCCAAGAGGCGGCGTTTCACAGCGCTTTTCAACCGCGTCATGAACGAGGGCGGCGGCGGAAGCGGCTTCGGTGGCGGTGGATAGCCGCGGTCCAAACGGGGATCGTGAGGTGGCAGCTCGATCACCTTCGGCAGTTGCAGGTCGATCCCATCGGGACATTGTTCCGCCAGTTCGGCCAATAAGCTGACCCAGCCGGCATAACTGATGTCCGCGTTGTATTCGGCGCGGACCTTTTCATAGGCCCCTTTGGAACATTGCTCCCATAGCGCGGCATCTCCCAACAACCGTGTCAACGCGATCACCGCGCTCTCCACATCGTCACCGACGAGCAGGCCAGTGGCCTCGTTATCCACCAGTTCAGGGACACCACTTGGAATGGACCGCACCACGGGCACAACGCCCTGGGCCATGGCCTCCAATAGCGCCACGGGCAATCCTTCATAGTCGGACATCAGCACGATGCACTGGCAACGCTGCAGCTCCGAATGCACGGCTTCCGGGGTTAAGCGCCCCGTGAACCGTATGCGATCGGCCAGCCCCGCTTCGACCACACGTTGCTCGGCAAGTTGGCGTTCGGGCCCATCACCGAAAAGGACCACCTGTATCCGGGGATCACGTCGGCATGCCTCCAATAGCACATCCACCACGCGCGACAGCCGCTTCTGCTCCTCCACCATTCGGCCGCTGTATGCGATCAGGAAGGGAGCATCCTTCCATGCGGCCTGTCGATCGCCCACATGCACGCCATAGGGGATCATCACCGGCGCTGTTGCCAAGCCGCGTTCCACCACATCGTGGCTCAACTGCTTGGAAACGGCCACCAGCCGGCCGGCACGTTGTTCGGGCCTGAGCGCATCGGCCAGGGCCCAGTAGTCGGGGTCATCGGAATGCATGGCCAACACCCACGGCAGGCCTTGCGCACCGGCGACGCCCGCCGCGAAGTACATGCTGAAGAGGCATTGCGGCAGATACACCGATGGCCGCTGGCGTTTGAGATAGGCCAGGGTCCCGCGAACGTCAGAAACCAAGTTGGCACCACGCGGCATGATCTCCACCGGAACACCTGCGGCGCGCAATGGCATGCCAATGGAGGACCGGTCCGGGTCAGGACCGATGTGATGCAGGAGCACCTGGACCGGCACACCATCGGCATGCAATCGCAGGACCAAGGCCTGCATCCATGTGGTGACCCCGCTGATCACCTGGGTGCCACTATCGATGGAGAAAACGATAGGGCGCTTGGCGTTGCGAAGTCGTTGGATCGCGACCATCAAACCAGCGAGCGGATCTTCCGGACCACGCGGTCGGCGAATGATGGCGGCGGTTGAGGTGCCTTCTTCGCCACTTCCGCATGCGAAGAGACCATGCGCACCGCATCGAAAAGGCCACGTTGTGATTCGCGGACCTCAAGCGGCCCTTGTCGTTCAGTCGGCCCTAATACCGCACAAGCAAAGCCCCCCCACATGGACCTTGCGTCAGCCGTGTCGTATGCATGCTCGTGGTAAATGCCCGGCACAAAATCCAGGTCCACCCACTGCACGTGCGGGCTTGCGGCCCAATCCGCCGTGCGTATGCCAAGTCTGCAGGCCGGATTGAAACTGTCGTGCATGATGATCACACAACGACCCTTGGGGCGATACTTCAATACCGCTTCCACATCACGTTTCACACCTGCGGTGGAGTGGTCGCCATCGATCAGGAAGAATCCCACGTTGGCGACTTCCCTGTTCAACTCGTCGATCAGGTCGGGAAGTAACTGCGTGGAATCGCCCACACGGTATTCCACATTGGGGAACTTACCGGCCAGGCGCTCGGGCACGGTGGGGTCGATGTCCACAGAGATCACCCGCCGGGCGAAATGGGAGATGACTTGTAACGAGCCCCCGCGATAGGCACCGATCTCCACAGCCACTTCAGGCTTCGTGCGGCGCAGCAGGTCCTGCAGGGCGAAGCGCTCGCAATTGGTCATTTGCCAATGCAGAGCAAAGCCGGGTTCCAGTGTAAGCTGATCGTCCGGTGCGTGATAGGTGCCAGCGAAAGGTGCCATTACCGTGCGGAATAGATGAACGAATGTAGCCCGAAGATCAGGAGTTCATCAGACCATCGAGCATCCGCTTGATCGATGTGAATCCGGATGTCCGTAAAGCGGCCATACGCTGCATCATGTCCGCCCGGGTCCAATGATCGGCCCTCAGTAAGGAATCGAAGGCCGATCGATCCAATCCACTTTGATCCGACCGCAGCAAATGATCACCAATGCCCAACCGCGTATACAGGTCACGGAGCTTGCTGTTGGGCTCCACGTAGGTGCCGTGGTGCTCTATGCCCACCACGTTGGCGGCGCTGAGTTGTAGGGCCAGTATGGAGCCATGAAAACGATCGGTGACCAGCAGGTCCAGCTCGCGGTAACCGGCCAGGGCTTGGCCAACGGCACCGCCCATGCCCGCACGCCGCGAGTTGTCCAACGGGGGGTACATGAAGTCTACCAGGTCGTACCCAGCCTCTTTCACCCA
>CAZQFG010000302.1:0-3131 GCA_964592515.1 uncultured Chryseobacterium sp.
GGAATGGCTGCAGATGGATAAGGCCGGACACTTCTTCAGTGCCTATACCCTGGGCTCATGGGGGCATGCGCTCATGCAACGCTGCGGGGCTCGGCCCGGTGCAGCGCGCTGGGTGGGTGGGAGCCTCGGGTTGTTCTTCCTTACAGGCGTGGAACTGTTGGACGGTACTTCCGCAGGTTGGGGCTTTTCATGGAGCGACATGGCGGCCAATGCGATAGGAACGAGCCTCTTCATTGGACAGGATGCCCTTTGGGGCGAACAGCGCATCGTTGCCAAGTTCTCTGCACACCTGTCTCCCTTTGCAGAACAAGCGCCAGACCTCTTGGGAAGCAGCACCATGGAACGCTTCCTGAAGGATTACAATGGGCAGACCATTTGGTTGAGCGCCAACCTCGATCGGTTCATGCCCCGAACAGGGTTGCCGAGCTGGTTAAGCGTATCTGTGGGATATGGCGCTGAGGGGATGGTGTCCGCATTTCCGCCCGAAGAGGGAGTGGATCCACGGTACCGCCAATTCTATCTGGCGCCGGACATCGACCTGGCACGCATCAAGGTCAGGTCACGGGCACTGCGCACGGCGCTCTTTGTACTGGGAAGTATAAAATTCCCTTTGCCGGCTCTGGAATTCGCGAGCACAGGGCAGGTGAACGCCCACTGGGTGGTTTTCTGATCAGAGGCGCAAAGCGCCTTCGTTCAGGAGCAGCTTCACTTTAAGCACGGCCGCCACGGTCAGGCTATCACGTACGTCGCCACGCATCACCATCCCATAAAGATCATCGAACGGGACCTTCCGCACAGCAAGGTCCTCGTTATGGTCCGGTTCGGGCTCGTGGAAGGTGAGCCCTTGGGCAACGAAGATCACGGCATGCTCATCGCTGGCACTGTTGCTCAGGTCCATTTCCAGCAAGGGGGTCCAGCGTTCGGCAACGATCCCGGCCTCTTCACGCAATTCCCGTTTTGCACTGTCCAATGGTGGCAGGTCCCGCCTGCCTCCTCCTTCGGGGATCTCCCAACTATAGGCTTTGATGGGGTAGCGGTACTGCCCAATGATCCACGTGTTCCCCTCAGCATCCAAGGGGACCACGCCTACAGCGACGTTCTTGAAGTGGATAACACCGTAGATGCCGTCCTGGCCGCTCGGGTCGATCACTTCATGATGGCTTACGCTGATCCACGGCGTGGCGTAGCGTTCCTCGATGCTGCGGGTCTTCCACGGACCGCGTTCTTCCACAATGGCCTTCATGGCGGCCGAAGATAGATGCGGGTATCAGCGATTTTCCTTGGGCAGGTCGAACCGGATGCTCACCTGCAGGATGCTCCGCACCCGCTGGCCGGTCTTCTGCCCCGGCAACCACTGGATCTTGTGCACCAATCGCATGGCCTCATCGGTGCAACCTCCGCCCACATCCTCAATGGCGTGCAAGTTGCTGAGCGTACCTGATGGCTCCACCACGAACTCCAAGCGTACCGTGCCATCCAGACTGTATCGGAAAGCCTCGGGCGGATAGCGCATGTTCTGTCCGATGTATTTGGGCAGGCCCGCCATGCCATTGGGGATGACCGGTGCCACGAACACCTCCAATTGCTTGGCCTGGTACACCTGCATCGACGTGTCGGCGGGTAGTTTGAAGACGGCGTCCGAGCGCTCATGGCGACCCTTCAGCCAGCGCTTGTACTTCGCAGGATCGAACGGTACGGCAAGGTAATGGTCCTTTGGCGAGCACAATTCTCCGCCCGTGGCCGGCTTCCATCGCACCATGCGCACCAGTCGGAGCGCCTCGGCATCACATTCCGGGCTCAAGGTCCGGCCCACTGAAATGTCGCGCAAAGTACCGTCGGGTTCCAAGTGCACAGTGATCACCACTTCGCCTTTGATACCGGCCTCCAATGCGGCCGCAGGGTACTGCAGTTCCTGCTCGAAGAGCTTGTCCAAGGCTGCGCGGCCACCTATGGCCACACAGGTGCCATTGGTCTGTGACCTCAACGGAGTTGCGCCGATGAGGAGCAGGATGGTCGGGATGAGCGAGCGGCGCAGGTGGGGATGGACGATCATGGTCCTGTAAATTTGCGGAATGTCCGCGTCAAAGTTCATGCCTGGCGACCGTATCACCTTCCTCGATGAGGTAGGGGGAGGGGTTGTTCTACAGGTGCTTGGAGCGAATATCGTACGTGTACGGACCGATGAGGGCTTTGAACTGGACCGTTCCACCAAAGGGCTGGTGCGTGCCGATCGCGAACGTGAACAGGCACTGGCGCGGCTGAGCGATCACCAAGCCAGCCTTATCGCAGCCAACGATGTGCTGGAGGAGAAGCGGCGCAAGAAGGGGCAGGCGGCACGACCCGGTAAAACGCCCAAGAAGCCCGATGACCAGGGAATTGCCGAGGTGGACCTGCACCTGCACGAGCTTGTGGAGGATGAGACCCGCCTGAGCGATGGGGAGAAGTTGGAGTTCCAGCTGCGCTATTTCGAGCGTGCATTGGAGTCGGCGATCCGCAACGGTAAGCGGAAACTGATCGTCATACACGGTGTGGGGGAGGGGGTGTTGCGGGAAGAGGTGCGGCGCATTCTACAGTATTATGATGGTGTGCAGTTCCATGATGCGGACATGCGACGCTATGGGGTGGGCGCCACGGAAGTGGTGATCCTGCGCCATCGGTGATCGTATGGCCCTGCGAATCGTTCATTGACATCCTGTGCATCGCTCCATCGTCCCAGGTCTTTGGCCTGGGGAGGAAAGTCCGGGCAGCATAGGGCACCATGCTTCCTAACGGGAAGGGGCGCGTTCGGGAACGGACGTGTTACGGAAAGTGCCACAGAAAGGGAGACCGCCGAACCATCGTGAGATGGTGGCAAGGATGAAAAGGTGAGGTAAGAGCTCACCAGTGCCCCGTGCAAGCGGGGTAGCTTGGTAAACCCCACGGGCTGAAAGACCATGTATACCGGGGTTCCGTCGCAAGGCGGATAAGGGCGGCCCGTCCGATCCCGGAGGGTAGGTCGATAGAGGCGGCGCGCGAGCGACGTCCCAGATAGATGATGGAGGTCCTTCGCAAGAGGGACACAGGACCCGGCTTACAGATGCACAGGCTTTATTGAAGGGCTCTTCGCAATGCGGAGGGCCCTTCTTCGTTCA
>CAZQFG010000303.1:0-3101 GCA_964592515.1 uncultured Chryseobacterium sp.
CTGCGTGCCCGCGAGCTGTTCTACCGTGGGGAGGATGTGCACCCGCTGGATGGTCACGGCATCGGGCTGGCCTTGGTGGAGCGCATTGTCCGCGTGCATGGTGGAAGTGTCTCGATCAGTTCCCGGTCCGGAGCGGGTACGATGGTGGAACTGCTGCTGCTCAAGGGTAAATAGCCGTTCTCAGTTGCGATCTAATACCCCTTTAATACCGGGTCGGATCGTCCGGGTGACCTTTGCATCATGGATCATGCTACTGTTCTTCGGAACGCTGGGGCACTGAAGGATGGAGCCCTCGAGCATGCGGCGTTCGATGAGCACGCGGTGTTACACCATCTGAAGCACCTGCTACCCGCCCAGTCCCCGCTGAAGGATTTCATCCATCATAACACCCTTCACGCCTATCAAGAGGATCGTTTCACAGTGGCCTTGCACAAGGCGGCCCGTTGGTTCGGGTACAAGACCACCCTCACGGTCCATGAGTACCGCAAGTTGTACGAACAAGGTCGCATTCGTCCTGAAGTACTGCGTCGTGTATTGCTGGAACGAAAGGGCGAGGCCGATGCTGACGAATGGACCGAACGCCTTGTTTCCGAACGTTACGATAGCTGCATTGCTCCTTGTATCGGTGCGTTGCGTTCCCACTGGAAAAGGGAACACCGCATCGATATCGACGCCATGGTGCATTCCACCCTGTTCCGGGTGCTCAACAGTTACCTCGATCAGGGCATCTCCATCTGGCGGTTCCCTGTTTGGGACAAGGGTTTCCTGGCCAGTATTCGCGAGATCCAACGCCACGCCTTCACGGGTTTTCTCCATGGTGCGCGTGCCAAGGCCTTGTTGATGGATGATGCCACCACGGTGGAGCAGCTGTTGGCACTTCTCGTTGGTGATCCAGCCCTCTATGAGCAATACCTGTTCGATCAGCAGTTCACGCACCCGGGCTGGAGCGGGTTGGTGGGTGCCATCGAGGACAACCCGGCCTCGTTGTTGGACCAGCGACGCATCACACTCCATGAGCTGGTCCTGTTCGAACTGCTGTTGGAGATCGACGCGCTCGATCGCCAGTTCCCCAAGGGATGGAAACCGCTGGCGAAGGGCATGCGGCACCGGCCGCAACCCTTGTTCGGGGAGCTGCCTTATGCGGAAGTGGACGAGGTGCGTGCCCTGTGGCAGGAAGCCTTCGAGTGGACCTACTACGATGAGGTCCTGGCGGGATTGTCCCAGAACGCTCGCCGCCCCGACCCTCCCGTGCTCGCCGTCCAGGCGCTCTTTTGTATAGATGATCGTGAGTGCTCCTTCCGCCGACATCTGGAGCGCATCCATCCGGGGTTCCGGACCTATGGCACGCCGGGCCATTTCGGAGTGGAATTCTATTACCGCCCCGAACACGGAAAGTTCAACACCAAAGTGTGCCCGGCGCCCATCACCCCGCGCTACCTGATCAAGGAGGTGGACAAGAAGAGCCGGGCCGGCAAGGATGTGCACTTCTCACAACGCACACACGGCCTGGTGGGTGGTTGGATGATCTCCCAGACCCTGGGGTTCTGGTCCGCATTGAAGCTGTTCATCAGCATTTTCAGGCCTTCGACCAGCCCGGGAACGACGGATTCGTTCCAGCACATGGATGAGTTCGCCAGTCTTACCGTGGAGAACAGCGATCCCATGGACCGGGAGGATGGATTGCAGGTCGGTTTCACCGTGCCGGAGATGGCCACCCGTGTGGATGCCGTGCTGAAGAGCATCGGCCTGGTGAACGACTTCGCACCCATCGTCTATGTGGTAGGCCATGGAGCCAGCAGTGTCAACAACCCGCACTATGCGGCGTATGATTGCGGTGCGTGTTCGGGCAGACCGGGTTCCGTGAACGCCCGGGTCTTCTGCCATATGGCCAACCACCCTGAAGTACGCCATCTGTTGCGCGAGAAGGGTATCGATATTCCAGAGAACACCCGGTTCGTGGGTGCCCTGCACGACACCACGCGCGATGATATCGTCTACTATGATGAATCCGCTCTGGATACGCCCTTGAAGGCGTTGCATGCTCGTCACGCCACGGTGTTCCGCGATGCCTTGCGGGCCAATGCACAGGAGCGCTCAAGGCGGTTCGATGCCATCGATCAACGCGACACATCAGAGGCGATCCACGACCAGGTGCGCCTGCGGTCGGTCTCGCTCTTCGAGCCACGTCCGGAACTGAACCACGCCACCAATGCCTTGTGTATCGTGGGTCGGCGTGATCTGACACGTGGACTGTTCCTCGATCGGCGTTCGTTCCTCAATTCCTATGACGCGACCGTCGATCCGGACGGGCATTACCTGCAAGGGATCCTTGGGGCTGCGGCACCGGTCTGCGGGGGCATCAACCTGGAGTATTTCTTCTCGCGGATGGACAACCAGAAGCTGGGCGCGGGGACAAAACTGCCGCACAACGTGATGGGCCTGGTCGGTGTGGCCAATGGGGTAGAAGGGGATCTGCGGCCCGGCCTTCCCCAACAGATGATCGAGGTGCATGACCCTGTTCGTCTGCTCATGATCGTGGAACAAGCTCCGGCCGTGGTGTTGAGCACCATTCAACGGGTGAACGCGACCTACCAATGGTTCATCAACGAGTGGATCCATCTGGTGGTGGTCGACCCCATGACCAAGGCACTTTACCGCTTTCGAAACGGTTGCTTCGAGCCCTTCGAGCCGCTGCACGGCCCTGTGGCACGGTCCATTGACGAGGTAGGGGCCTTCGCCGCTTCCACCGTGAACATGCCCGTGACCATCATCGAGAACAGCTAGGTCATGGAACTCCTGCTACCGATATTCATCCTCATTCCCTTCCTCGGGTTCCTGATCAGTTTGCTGGTGCCGGGCAGGAATGAGTCCATCCTTTCACGCCTGGCCTACTATGCTGCGGGTGCTCAGTTCTTCACGCTGATCGGCTTCGGGACGCTCTGGCTTCTGCAGGGCGCGCCGCTGCTCAATGTCAAGGAGATCGTGATCTACCAGAGCCATGGCTATGAGTTCTTCATCGATCTGTTCTTCGATCGCGTCACGGCGGTCTATCTGCTTGTGGGCAGCATGCTCACCTTCATGATCACCATCTACAGCCGCTA
>CAZQFG010000304.1:0-3078 GCA_964592515.1 uncultured Chryseobacterium sp.
CCGCGATGAACCCGCCCAAGCTGCCAGCCTCCTTTTCGCTGTTCCGCCAACGCGGTCCCAAGGGCTTCGACTTTCCCACGCGGTACTACGACGCCGAGCGGGAGGAGCGTGAAGAGCGTTTGAAGAAGGCCCGGGAGCGCGCCGGTTCGGAGGGGCTGCTGGAGGCCGATCGTGCGATGTTCGCCGACCGCATGCGCCACAGTTGGCAACGCCAGACCACGGAGCGCAGCCACATCACCCGTCTGCTGATGACCATGGGCGGGGTGATGGTGATCCTCTATTTCATCATCAAGGGCTTCGGCCTGGTGCAGTTCTGAGATGGCCGATATCATCCGGCTGCTGCCTGACCATGTGGCCAACCAGATCGCTGCCGGCGAGGTGGTGCAGCGTCCGGCCAGCGTTGTGAAGGAACTGCTGGAGAACAGTGTGGATGCCGGCGCCGATCGGATCGTATTGGTCCTGAAGGATGCTGGACGCACACTGGTGCAGGTGACCGACAATGGCAAGGGCATGAGCCCTGGCGATGCCCGCCTCTGCTTCGAGCGGCACGCCACCAGCAAGATACGCGTGGCCGACGACCTGAATGCTGTGCGCACCAAGGGATTCCGAGGCGAGGCATTGGCGAGCATCGCAGCCATTGCGCAAGTGGAACTGAAGACCCGCGAACACGACCAGGACCTCGGTACCCGCGTGCTCATCGAAGGCAGCCGTTCCCGGGGCCAGGACCCCATCGCTGGGCCACCGGGCACCACAATTGCCGTGCGAAGCCTGTTCTTCAACGTGCCTGCCCGACGCCAGTTCCTCAAAAGTGATGGCGTGGAACTGAAGCATGTGCTGGACGAGTTCCATCGCGTGGCACTGGCCCATCCGGACATCGCTTTCCAGTTGCTGCACAACGACCAGGAAGAGTTCAATCTGCCCGCCGGTCAGGGTCCTGCGTTGCGGCAACGGATCGTGGGGCTCTTCGGCAGGAAGTATGATGAACGACTGGTGCCCGTGGAGGAAGCCACCGACTTCGTGCGTGTGACGGGCTTCGTGGGCAAGCCCGAATTCGCCAAACGGTCGCGCGGCGAGCAATACTTCTTCGTGAACCATCGCTTCATCCGCAGCAACTACCTGGAACATGCGGTGCGCAAGGCCTACGACGAGCTGGTGTCGCGCGACAACTACCCCAGCTGGTTCCTGAACCTCGATATCGATCCCGCGCAGATCGACATCAATATCCACCCTACCAAGACCGAGATCAAGTTCCGCGACGACCGTGCCGTGTACGCCATTGTGCATGCCGCGGTGCGCCGCGCGCTGGGACGCTTCAACATCGTACCCAGCCTTGATTTCGAGCCGGAACCGGCCATACTCGCCGGGTTGGACCAAAGCCCACGGCCCATCCAAGCGTGGCGTCCACAGGACCTGGGTGCCTTCACCGCACCACCACGGCCCAGTGCCGAAGGCTGGCAACAGCTCTTCCAGATGGGCATGGCCACACCGGTTGATGAACCCATTGTGCCTGCCGAGCAACTGCGTGTGGTACCCTCGCGCAACCACGAGGTGGAGCCCGGCGAACGGCCTGTGTTCCAACTGCATGGCACCTACATATTGGCCCAGCTACGCAGTGGCTACATGGTGGTGGACCAGCACCGTGCCCATGAGCGCATCCTTTACGAGCGTAACCTGAAACTACTGGCCCAAGGGGCAGGCATCAGCCAGACGGAGCTCTTTCCCCGACATGTGGAATTGAACGCCTCTGACCTGGCGCTGGTGCAGGATGTACTTCCCGAATTGCGTAGCATGGGCTTCGACCTGGAGATGTTCGGCGGACGAACGGTACAGGTGAACGGTATGCCCGCGGAGGCTGCGGACGAGGACCCGGCCAAGTTGCTGGAGCAACTGCTGGAGCAACTGAAGCATGAGAAAGGCAGCCTGCGGAACGAACGGCACCATGCGCTGGCTCGCGGCATGGCCACCAGCATGGCCATCCGGGCCGGTCGCACACTGAGCCCTGCGGAAATGCACGACCTTATCGATCGGTTGTTCGCCTGCGAAATGCCCTACCACACGCCGGGCGGAAAACCAACGTTGATCACCTACGGGCTCGATGAGCTCAACGAACGTTTTGAACGCTGATGCGCAACGACGCCAACCCCTTCGCCGGTCTGCCCGTGGTGGTGAAGAACCTGCTGCTGATCAATGTGATCGCCTACCTGCTGAAGTTCACCGGCCTGGGCAACTTCGGCGGTGTGGACATGGACACCTTGTTCGGCCTGCATTACTTCGCCTCGCCCCTGTTCAAGCCCTGGCAACTGGTCACCCACATGTTCATGCACGGTGGTTTCGGCCACCTTTTCATGAACATGCTCGGCCTGTTCATGTTGGGACCGCCCTTGGAATACCGCTGGGGATCACAGCGCTTCCTCTCGTTCTACATGCTCACGGGCGTAGGTGCGGCACTGTTCTATAGCGGGGCACACGTGCTCGACTTCTACAAGCTGAAGGAACTGATCACCCCGGATGAATATGCCGAAGTTCAAGTGCGGGGAACGGCAATGTGGTTGGCTGGCGAACAGTTCTACAATCCCTATATGAACATCCTGAACGGTTTGTTCAACGTGCCGATGGTCGGGGCATCGGGCGCCATCTACGGTGTGCTGCTTGCGTTCGGGATCATCTACCCGAACGTGCAGTTGATGATGTTCCCCTTCTTCATCCCGATCAGGGCGAAATACTTCGTGCTCATCCTGGGTGGCATATCTGTGTACAGCGCCTTACAGAACAACCCGCACGACAACGTGGCGCACCTGGCTCATTTGGGGGGCATGATCGTCGGTTATCTGCTTATCCAATTGTGGCGCCATCGCGACCAAAGTGGCAGCCACCATCCGTGGCGATGAACGGCGCGATCGTGGACAATACGTTGGCCCACCATCCATGAACGGTGACCGTCCGTGCGCCAAGCGTCCGAACTTTGCAGAGCGCGATCGGTGAACTGAGCGCACCACCCAACGATCACTGACCGCTACATGGCCTTGCAGAACGACCTCCGGATGAAATGGCATACAGGCGGCATGACCGTGCGCCTGA
>CAZQFG010000305.1:0-3068 GCA_964592515.1 uncultured Chryseobacterium sp.
GGAGTTGGAAGTATCCTTCTGAAGTGTATTGTAGATGAGCGCGTAGTCGGCAGCGTTGATGCCCTGCTTGTGCAGGATGATCGTCTTCGCTCCGCTCTCCACGATCTGGTCCACATGGAACTCCTCGATCACGGTCTCGCGGTCGATCAGCACCTCGTTACGCTCGATGCTCACCACCTCCCCGGTATCCTCGTCCACGAAGTCCTCCACCCAGGTCTTCAGCACACGGGCGGCCAAGCGACGGCCCACGGCCTCCTTCATGTTGGCCTTGGTCACCTTCACTTCGTCCGCCAGGTCGAAGATGGAGAGAATGTCCTTGTCACTTTCGAACCCGATGGCACGCAGCAGCGTGGTCACGGGCAGCTTTTTCTTACGGTCGATGTAGGCGTACATCACCCCGTTGATGTCCGTGGCGAATTCGATCCACGAACCCTTGAAGGGGATGACACGGGCGCTGTACAGCTTGGTGCCGTTGGCGTGGCGGCTCTGGCCGAAGAACACGCCCGGGCTGCGGTGCAGCTGGCTCACGACCACACGCTCGGCACCGTTCACAACGAACGAGCCTTTTGGGGTCATGTAGGGGATCTGCCCCAGATACACGTCCTGCACGATGGTCTCGAAATCCTCGTGCTCCGGATCGGTGCAGTACAGTTTCAGCTTGGCCTTGAGGGGCACGCTGTAGGTCAACCCGCGCTCGATGCACTCATCGATGCTGTAGCGCGGGGGGTCGATGAAATAGTCCAGGAACTCCAGTACGAACTGGTTACGGGTATCCGTGATGGGGAAGTTCTCGGAGAATACTTTGAAGAGACCCTCCTTCTCCCGGTGTTCGGGCAGGGTGTCGATCTGGAAGAACTCCTCGAAGCTTTTCAGCTGGATGTCGAGGAAGTCGGGGTAATCGATCGACAGGGCACTGGAGCCGAAATCGATGCGTTTGTTGCGCTTGGAGCTGGTCTTCGCCTGGGCCATGTGTGCGTATGTAGGGAACGGAAGACGACCTGAGATTCGATCCTACTTGTCCGGGACCATCGGTGCGCTGGATCAGTGCGCCACGATGGCGGGCAGGGATGCCCGAAAATGAAGCGATCACAGCACAGCCGGAAAGGCCCGCCTTGGGGCCTTTCCGTGCTGCTGTGTTGCAGGCGCGAGGTCGGTCTTACTTGACCTCAACTTCGGCGCCGGCTTCCGTCAGTTGCTGCTTCAGGTTCTCGGCGTCCGCCTTGGACACACCTTCCTTCAGCGGCTTCGGAGCACCGTCAACGAGGTCCTTCGCTTCTTTCAGTCCGAGACCGGTGAGTTCCTTCACCAGTTTCACCACGGCCAGCTTGTTCGCGCCGCCGTTCTTCAGGATCACGTCGAAGCTGGTCTTCTCTTCAGCTACGGCTCCACCACCAGCGGCAGGGCCAGCGGCCACGGCCACGGCAGCTGCTGCCGGTTCGATCTTGTATTCGTCCTTCAGGTACTGGGCGAGTTCGTTCACCTCTTTCACGGTGAGGGCTACCAGCTGATCGCCCAGGGATTTGATGTCTGCCATTGTTCGGGTTTGTTACTTGTTGTTCGGGGAAGCGGACTGTGCGTAACGCGTTTGGTCTGTTCAGTTGGCGCGGGCCTCGAGAGCCTTGACCAGGCCTGCGATCTTGTGCGCGCCGCTGCCTTGAAGGCCGCTGACCACGTTCTTGATCGGGCTCTGGAGCAGCGCGATGATGTCGCCGATGAGCTCCTCCTTGCCTTTGAGGTTGCTCAACATCACCAGTTGGTCGTCGCCCACGAAGACGGCCTCATCGATCCACGCGCTCTTCAGTGCGGGCTTCGTCTGGTCCTTCTTACGGAAGTCCTTGATCAGCTTGGCCGGGGCGTTGCCCTTTTCGGCGAACAGGATCGAGGTCTGTCCTACAAGCGACGGCATCAGGCCGGTGTAGTCGCGTCCTTCAACGCGCTCCATCGCCTTGCGGAGCAGGGTGTTCTTCACCACCTTCATCCGGATACCGGCCTTATTGCAGGCACGGCGCAGATTGCTCGTGGCCTCAGCATCCATGGACGACGTGTCGGCCAGGTACAGCACGTTGCTGGCCTTGATCTCTTCGACCAGGACCTCGATGGCCTGGGCTTTTTCGGTACGGGTTGCCATTGTTGTGCGCTGTTTATCAGGCCTGCACGGTGCGGGTATCAACCTGCACGCCGGGGCTCATGGTACTGCTGATGCTGATGCTCTTGATGTAGGTACCCTTGGCGGTGCTGGGCTTCAGCTTCACCAGGGTCTGCAGGATCTCATGCGCGTTCTCGCTCAGCTTGGCCGCGTCGAACGAGGCCTTGCCGATAACGGCATGGATGATACCTGCTTTGTCCACCTTGAAGTCGATCTTACCGGCCTTCACCTCCTTCACCGCCTTGGCCACATCCATGGTCACGGTACCGGTCTTGGGGTTGGGCATCAGGCCGCGGGGACCGAGCACACGGCCCAGCGCACCCACCTTGGCCATTACGGCAGGCGTGCAGATGATCACGTCCACGGACGTCCATCCACCTTTGATCTTCTCAATGTAGTCGTCGAGGCCGGCCATATCCGCACCAGCGGCCTTGGCTTCCTCGCACTTGGCGGGGTCGGCAAGCACCAGTACGCTCACCGTGCGGCCAGTGCCATGGGGCAGGCTCACGGTTCCGCGCACCATCTCGGTGCTCTTGCGGGGGTCCACGCCGAGGCGCACGGCGATATCCACCGTTGCGTCGAACTTCGTGGTGCTCACCTGCTTCACGATCTGGGTCGCTTCCTGCAGGCTGTAGATCTTGCTGGTATCGAACTTGGCCAGCGCTGCTTTACGCTTCTTGGTCAGGGTTGACATGGCTGCAGGGTTCAGAAGGGTTTATCTCCGGTAACGGTAACACCCATGCTGCGGGCCGTTCCGGCCACCATGCTCATGGCGCTCTCCAGCGTGAAGCAGTTCAGGTCGGGCATCTTGTCCTCGGCGATCGCTTTCACCTGGTCCCAGCTGATGCTGCCCACTTTCTGGCTGTGGGGAACACCGCTGCCACCCTTGATCTTGGCGGCATCGATGATCTGTACCGCAGCC
>CAZQFG010000306.1:0-3063 GCA_964592515.1 uncultured Chryseobacterium sp.
TTGGCACCAGCATTGGAACTTGGCCAAGAAGGCAAAGGACCTGATGACAATGGAGCCATGAACGATATGCACACCTTTGAGCGCCTCGAGGACCTGGATATCGCCGATCAGCGCGACCTGCTATCGCTAGGCCGTGAACGACTGCTTGGCGCCATCATCCGGCTGAACCAGGCCAAGCGCTACTATCGCAGGCTGAATGTGTTCGTGCTGCTGGCGGATCTGCTGGACCGCGAAGCCGCTCCTGTACGGACCAAGCCGATGTTCTGGAACCTGTCCGATTCGTCGCCCCGTTATCCCGGTTCGTCCGAAAACCCGGGGAACGAACATACCGGTGGACCGATCTTTGGGCGTTCCCAAGACTGAACCGGGAGCCCAACATCTCACAGCATGCGGACCATCTCCTTTCAGAGCCTGATCACTGGTGGCGCGATATCCCTATCGCTCGCCATGGGGCTGGCAGCCTGCCAGCACGAGCCCATTGTCGGCCCTGTGGATCCCGGTGGGGGCAATGGTGGAGGAGGTGGTGGTACGAACTGCGACCCGAACACGGTGTATTTCCAGCAACAGGTGCTGCCGATCCTGATCAGCAATTGTGCTGTTCCGGGTTGCCACAACACGGCTACGGACGACAACGATTGGATCCAGATCACGGATTACAATTCGTTGATGAACAGTGGTATCGTGCAGAACGGTGACCTGATGGAAGCGATCACCGAGAACGATCCCAACGATCTGATGCCTCCGCCTCCCCAGGCGCCGCTGACCGCTTCGCAGATCTCGCTGATCAGCTCATGGATCCAACAGGGCGCACAGAACAACAGCTGTGCTTCCTCGGTCTGTGATACGCTGAACGTTACCTATTCCGGTTCCATCGTGCCGCTCATTCAGCAGCGTTGCCTGGGTTGCCACAGTGGTGGTTCGCCGCAAGGTGGCATCAACCTCGGCACGTGGACCGCAGTGAACGCAGTGGCCGCCGATGGTCGCTTGGGCCGTTCGGTGACCCACGATCCGACCGGAATTCCGATGCCCCCGAGCAGCCCGATCATGCCCACCTGCGAGGTACGCACCTTCATGCTCTGGATCGATGCCGGAGCACCCAACAACTGATGGAACAAAGGATGAAGATGCGTTCCACGATATTGATGATGCTGGCCTTGGGGCTTGCAGGTTGCTACTACGACAAGGAGGAGGTGCTCTACCCTAACAGCTTCTGTGATGTGGCTAACGTGACCTGGAGCGGTACCATCCAACCCTTGGTGCAATCACGCTGTGCCACGCCGGGTTGCCATGTGGTCGGTGGGCAATCGCCGGACCTGTCCACCTACAGTGCGTTCAAGGCACAAGTGGACCTCGGAAGGGTGCAGGCCAGGGCGATACAGGGAACACCCAGCTTCATGCCCCCTTCCGGCAAGATGCCGAACTGTAACATTCAACAGCTCCAGACCTGGATAAACGCTGGTGCCCTTAATAATTGAGAAGAAGATGAGACCGAAGGTCATGATCGCTGTGCTGGGTACCGTTGCCGTGATAGGCGGGGCCACCTATGCCGTTATGGAGTACAACCGGGGTACTGCAGGTGCGGATGCCATGAAGACTGTTACAACGGTCACGGCCACGGACCTGTTGGCAGCATACGCCGCAGATGAGTCCGCGGCGGATCAGCGCTTCGTGGGAAAAGCAGAGCAGGCCATTGAAGTTACAGGCATCATACGCGCCATGGAACCGGTGGGCGGCGACAAGACCAACGTGATCCTGGAGACCGGCGACCCCATGGCCGGGGTGGTGTGCGAGTTCTCCAACACGGACCTGCCGATCGACTGGCGCTCTGGTACCTCGGTACGTGTGAAGGGCATCTGCACCGGTCTTCTCATGGATGTGGTGCTCGTCCGCTGTGTGGCTTCGGAATGATGCTTGCCTGACAGACGAACAATTGAATTGAAGGGCTTGTGGCTCCAACGAGCGCGGCCCATTGCAACAACAACGAAACAACGGACAACATGAACACCTTCAAGATCGCCATTCTCGCCGCATTCCTTCTCCCAGTGGCCGTTTCGGCACAGGAGCGCTTCGGTACACGCAATGGCCACATCGCCTTCTTCTCAGAGACACCCATGGAGAACATCGAGGGCAACAACCACAAAGTGAGCAGTGTGTGGGATGCAACCAGCGGCGCCCTGCAGTTCGCCGTGCTCATCAAGGCCTTCGAGTTCGAGAAAGCGCTCATGCAGGAGCACTTCAACGAGAACTACATGGAGAGCAACACCTTTCCCAAGGCGGAGTTCAAAGGGAAGATGACCGGTGTTACCGCTGAACAGTTGAAGAAGCCTGGCACCTACGATGTCCTGGTGGAAGGCGACCTGACGATCCATGGGGTTACCAAACCCGTGAAGGCCAAGGGCACGCTCACTGTGGAGGCCAATGGCACCGTCAAGGCCTCGAGCGACTTCATGGTGCGTCCTGAGGATCATGGCATCAAGATCCCCGGCATGGTGCGCAAGAACCTCGCCGAACAGATCGCCGTGCGTGTGCGCATGGACTACGCCCGAATGTGATCTTCACCCGACCAGCTTCTAACCGACCGCCCTCGATGACCCGCTATCTGCTGTTGCCGCTTGCCTGCGCCCTGTTCAATACCACCAGCGCGCAGGACGACGATCTGTTGAAGTTGTTGGGCGAGGAGGAGACCGGTCCTGAGTATACCAACGCGGCCTTCAAGTCGACCCGTGTGATCAATGGTCACAGCTTGGAGAACACGGCTCATGGCGTGCTCGATTTCCGGATCGGTCACCGGTTCGGAGCGCTGAACAGCGGTGCCAATGAGTTCTGGGGTCTCGATCAGGCCACCATCAGGTTGGGCTTGGACTACGGCGTCACCGACCGTTTGATGATCGGCATTGGCCGTAGCAGTTACCAGAAGACCTACGATGGTTTCGTGAAATACAAGGTGCTTCGCCAATGCGATGCGGGATGCACCACGCCTGTTACGCTGGCCTTTGTTGCGGCCACTTCCATCAACGGCATTCCACAGTCCACCCTATGGCCCTATCCGGAGGAGGAGCGGCC
>CAZQFG010000307.1:0-3061 GCA_964592515.1 uncultured Chryseobacterium sp.
AGCCCGTGGTGTGGGACATCCTGGAGAACGTGCTGAAGGGCCACCCTGTGCTCCTCAACCGTGCACCGACCCTGCACCGCCTGGGTATCCAGGCCTTCCAGCCCAAACTGATCGAGGGCAAGGCCATCCAGCTGCACCCGCTGGTATGTACCGCCTTCAACGCTGACTTCGACGGTGACCAGATGGCCGTGCACGTGCCCTTGGGCAATGCGGCCATCCTGGAGGCCCAGCTGCTGATGCTGGCCAGCCACAACATCCTGAACCCGGCCAACGGCGCGCCCATCGCGGTACCCAGCCAGGACATGGTGCTTGGCCTGTACTACATAACCAAGGGTCGCAAGACCGATGCGGAGCGCACCATGAAAGGTGAGGGCCGCACGTTCTACAGCCCCGAGGAGGTGATCATCGCCTACAACGAGGGCCAGCTCGATCTGCACACGCACATCAAACTGCGTTGGGCCGATGTGAACGGCAAGACCAGCATCATTGAGACCACCTGCGGTCGCACCCTCTTCAACGAGGTGGTGCCCAAGGAGTGCGGTTTCATCAATGAAGTGCTGACCAAGAAGGCGCTCCGCGACATCATCGGCAAGGTGATGAAGGAGACCGGTACCGCCCGTGCCGCACAGTTCCTTGACGACATCAAGGACCTGGGCTTCATGAGCGCGTTCCGTGGTGGCTTGAGCTTCAACCTGGACGATGTGGTCATCCCCGACGCGAAGGAGAAGCTGGTGAAGGCCGCACAAGCCGAAGTGGACGAGGTGACAGGCAACTACAACATGGGCCTGATCACCAACAACGAACGCTACAACCAGACGATCGACATCTGGACGCACACCAACAGCAAGGTGACCTTCACCCTGATGGAGCGCATCAAGAACGATCGCCAGGGCTTCAACTCCATCTACATGATGATGGACTCCGGTGCCCGTGGTTCGAAAGAGCAGATCCGTCAGCTCAGCGGCATGCGTGGCCTGATGGCCAAGCCCCAGAAGAGCGGCGGTGGCGGTGGCCAGGACATCATCGAGAACCCCATCCTCTCGAACTTCAAGGAGGGCCTGTCCATTCTGGAGTACTTCATCTCCACCCACGGTGCCCGTAAGGGTCTGGCCGATACGGCTCTGAAGACCGCTGACGCCGGTTACCTGACCCGCCGTCTGGTGGACGTGGCACAGGACGTGGTGATCACCAAGGACGACTGCGGTACGCTGCGCGGTCTGGTGGCCACGGCCCTTAAGAAGAACGAGGACATCGTGGAGTCGCTGTACGACCGCATCCTTGGTCGCACTGCGGTGCACGATGTGTACCACCCGCAGACCGGCGAGCGCCTGGTGTCCAGCGGCGAGAACATCAACGAGGACATCGCAGCGGCCATTGCGGCAAGCCCCATCGAAGAGGTGGAGATCCGCAGCGTGCTCACCTGCGAACAGAAGCAGGGCGTTTGCGCCAAGTGCTACGGCCGCAACTTGGCCACGGGCCGCATGGTGCAAATGGGTGAGGCTGTCGGTGTGATCGCTGCACAGTCCATCGGCGAACCAGGTACCCAGCTCACCCTGCGTACCTTCCACGTGGGTGGTGTTGCAGGTAAGATCACCGAACAGAGCGAGATCCGCGCGAAGTACGACGGCGTGCTGGAGATCGACGAGCTGCGCACGGTGAAGAAGAAGGACCGCAAGGGCGAGGATGCCGAAGTGGTGATCAGCCGCAGCGCAGAGATGCGTATCGTGGACAGCACCACCGGCATTGTGCTCACCACCACCAACATCCCGTACGGCGCGTACATCTACGTGAAGGGCGGACAGAAGATCGCGAAGAACGACCTGATCTGCTTGTGGGATGCCTACAACGCGGTGATCATCTCCGAACTGGCGGGTACGCTGGCCTTCGAGAGCATCGAAGAGAACGCCACCTACCGTGAGGAGATCGATGAACAGACCGGCTTCGCCGAGAAGGTGATCATCGAGAGCCGCGACAAGCGCAAGAACCCGACGATCAAGATCATGGACCCCAAAGGCAAGGAGGAGCTGAAGAGCTACAGCCTGCCCGTGGGCGCACACATCATTGTGAGCGAAGGCCAGAAGATCGAGGCCGGCGACATCCTGGTGAAGATCCCCCGCAGCTCCGGCAAGGGTGGTGACATCACCGGTGGTCTGCCCCGCGTTACCGAACTGTTCGAAGCCCGTAACCCCAGCAATCCTGCAGTGGTGAGCGAGGTGGACGGCATCATCAGCTACGGCAAGATCAAGCGCGGTAACCGCGAGATCATCGTGGAGAGCCGCACGGGTGAGAAGAAGTACTACCTGGTGCCGCTGAGCAAGCACATCCTGGTGCAGGAGAACGACTTCATCAAGGCCGGTCAGCCCCTGAGCGACGGTTCCATCTCGCCTGGTGACATCCTGGACATCCAAGGCCCGACCAAGGTGCAGGAGTACCTGGTGGACGAGGTGCAGGAAGTGTACCGTATGCAGGGTGTGAAGATCAACGACAAGCACTTCGAGGTGATCGTTCGCCAGATGATGCGCAAGGTGGAGATCGAAGACCCCGGAGATACCCGTTTCCTGGAGCGCCAGAGCGTGAACAAGATCGAGTTCATGGAGGAGAACGACGCGATCTACGACAAGATCGTGGTGACCGACGCAGGCGACAGCACGAACCTGCGCGAAGGCCAGATCGTGAGCATGCGCAAGTTCCGCGACGAGAACAGCATGCTGAAGCGCAAGGATGCCAAGTTGGTGGAGTCGCGCCCTGCGAAGCCCGCAACGGCCCGTATCATGCTGCAGGGTATCACCCGCGCTTCGCTGCAGACCGACAGCTTCATCAGCGCTGCATCGTTCCAAGAGACCACCAAGGTGCTGAACGAGGCCGCTGTGAACGCCAAGGAGGACCACCTGAACGGTCTGAAGGAGAACGTGATCGTGGGTCACCTGATCCCCGCCGGTACCGGTGCACGTGCCTACCAGAAGACCATTGTGGCCAACAAGGACGAATACCAGCGCATGATGTCCGAGCGTCTGGAAGAGCAGGAGATCGACGAGTGATCCTGACCGAACAACACTGAAAG
>CAZQFG010000308.1:0-3059 GCA_964592515.1 uncultured Chryseobacterium sp.
AATCTTACCAGCAATGGCAGTTCCGATGTGTTCGTTCAGAAGCTTGATGTGGACGGCAACTTCCTTTGGGCGCGTGCCATCGGCGCAGGCGGTGCGGACCAGGGATTGGGCGTGGCCGTGGATGCTTTGGGCAACGTTCTTGTGACCGGCAAAGTGAGCGGCACCGTTGATCTGGACCCCACGGACGGGGTGTTCACGGTCACCAGTGCGAACACCAGCTTCGATGTCTTTGTGATCAAGCTGGATCCGAACGGGAATTTCCTGTGGGGACGCCTTTTCGGGGGAAACAGCAATGATGCGGGTAACGGCATCGCGGTGGATGCCGATGGCAATGTGCACACCACCGGTGTTATTGGCGCGGTCGCAGATCTTGATCCCGGTGCGGGTGTCAGCAACGCTGGTGGCAACGGCGGGCAGGACATTTTCGTGCAGAAAATGGATGCCAACGGGGATCTCCTCTGGGGTGGTGCCGTTGGTGGTAGTGGTAACGATATCGGCTGGGCCATCGGCCTTCGTGGTAACGGCGAGGTGCATATTACCGGCGAGTTCCGTGGTACTGCCGATATGGATCCCGGTGCCGGTGTGCTTTCGCTCGTATCCGCTGGTGATGCGGACATGTTCGCCTTGAAGCTCTCTGCAAGTGGTGGGTTTGTGTGGGCCAAGCGCATAGGTGGCACCAGTTTCGAACGTGCACGCAGCATCGCGGTGGACCTTGCCGGTGCTACCGTATACACCGGTGCGCTCAACAGTCCATCCGACATGGACCCCGGCCCCGGTGTCTTCAACCTCGCTGGTGCCTTCAATGAACCCGCCTATGTACTGAAGCTCGACGCGAATGGCGACTTCGTCTGGGCCTTTCTGCTGAACGGGTTTCTTTGCGAGGGACTGGGCATTCGCACGGGTAACCAGAACGAGCTCTATGTCACCGGGTTCTTCGGTGGCACCATGGACATCGATCCCGGGGCTGGCACAACGAACATCGTTGGCCTCGGGGGCAGCGATATGTTCCTCCTTAGTTACAGCGCTTCGGGGAACCTTCTTTGGGGCTCGGGCATCGGCAGCGCCCAGAACGATATCAGTAACGCCGTGGCTCTTGGGCCAGCGAGCAAGATCCACATCTGTGGTGAGTTCCGCCAGACCATCGATATGGACCCCGGTTCAGGGGTGACGCTCCTTGGTCCAGTCGGTGGTCAGGATGCGTTCACCGCCAAGTATGGGAAGCCAACGTGTGCTGGTGTTTCGGTGGCTGCCAAGATGTTCCTTGAAGGGGCGTATACCGGCGACTTCATTCCCATGCACGACCTGCTGCGCACCGGTGGTTTATTGCCCTTGGATGATCCATATAGGGCCATGGGCTTCTGGCTGGACGATACCACCGCCACTACAGCCGCAGCACTTCAGTGGTCCGGTACCAACGCCATCGTCGATTGGGTGTTGGTCGAATTGCGCGATGCGAATGTGCCCTCGGTCGTGCTGCGCCGCAGGGCCGCGCTCCTGCAAAGGGATGGCGACATTGTTGAGCAGGATGGTGTTTCCCCTATACGCTTCTGCGTAGCGGAAGGCAACTATCATGTGGCCGTGAGGCATCGCAATCATCTTGGGGTCATGACGGCAGGCTCACAGGCGCTTTCCGCATCACCGCTCGTTATCGATCTGCGCAACGCAGCGACACCGACCTTCGGTTCCGAGGCGCGCAAACCGGTGAATGGCGCCATGGTGCTTTGGGCGGGAAACGTGATGCCCAATGGCCAATTGAGCTACACGAACACCGATAACGATCGCGATCCCATTCTCACCGCCATAGGGGGTGTGGTGCCCACCGCCGTGTTATCGGGTTACCGAAATGAGGATGTGAACATGGACGGCATTGTGATGTACACGGGTGGCAATAATGATCGCGACATCATCTTGGTGAACATTGGTGGCACTACGCCAACTGGCACACGCCCACAGCAATTACCGTGATCTTGGTGGTCAGACGAATCGCGTAAGTATGCCTTCCACTTGATCGGCATAGTTGCCACCGAACAGGTTCACATGGACCATCAGGGGGTATAGGTTGCACAGGTCCACACGCTCTTCCCATCCTTTTTCCAGCGGCCATTCGGAATGGTAGGCGTTATATACTTCCGCATCGAAGCCACCGAACAACCGGGTCATGGCCAGGTCCATTTCGCGATGGCCGAAATACACGGCCGGATCAATGAGCACGGGACGGCTTTCGGGATCGCACAGGAAGTTGCCGCTCCAGAGGTCACCATGCAGTAAGGAGGGCGGTTCCGGTGGAAAGAGTTTGTCCAGTTGACGGTAGAGCCGCTCGAAACGAAAGGCCATGCCGGCCTTCACACGCTTGTGGTCTCGCGCCACTTTCAATTGCGGCTCCAGGCGTTGGTGAATGAGGAAGGAGGGCCAATCGCGCTCTTGCTTGTTCCGCTGCACCAGGCTGCCGATGTAGTTGTCGTGTTGCAGACCGAAGTGTTCCTGTGTGTGCCGGTGAAGTTGCGCCAAGCCCCTTCCGAACTCCGCCCAGAAGCCCGGCCCTTTGGTCCCGCTTTCGACCCATTTCAGCAGTAGGTAGCTGTCATCGTGGTCTTCGCCGGTGGCGATCACCTTTGGCACGCGCAGTGGGCCAGCCTCGCGCCGTCGGCGCAGCCCATCGGCCTCGGCGGCGAACATGCTGGGGTAGCGGTCGGCGCTGTTGGTCTTCAGGAAATAGCGGCCGGCTTCGGTCTCCAGACGCCAGGCATCGTTGATGCTCCCACCACCCACGGGGGCCGCAAGTTCCACATCCACGAATAGCCCTAGATGGCGGCTCAGGTCCTCACACACGCGTTCGATCAAAGTGCCAGGCAGGAACATATGACCAGAGCGCTTTCACATAAGGCGGGAAAAGTAGCCGATCACCGCCGCCCCATTAGTGAGGAGTTGCAAGCATGAAGTTGCGCCCAACAGAAAAGGCGGCCTTGGGGGCCGCCTTACTGTGTGGAGAATACCGGAGTCGAACCGGTGACCTCTTGCATGCCATGCAAGCGCTCTAGCCAGCTGAGCTAATTCCCCAA